>CANQAE010000006.1 GCA_947589465.1 uncultured Clostridia bacterium
CAATCGTGATCATTACCATAATAACACAACTTTCCCAATCCCCGTACCATTCAGCCCATTCTTCATATGTATCGGCGCAAAATATATCCATACGCTGTTTAGCACATTCTTCTTCCGATATAACCATAACTGTTCCGATTTTACCATGATCAACTATTGCATACGCATAAAAAGTTTTGTTTGCCTCAAAATCCACATTGCCGTCGGAAAGTAGCATAGCGACACCAATACTTTTGATTGCACTTTGGTTAGAATTAAAAACCGCCTCTTTCGCTCTATCAAAAGCGCCAACGAATAGTGGAATAGCAATCGCCGCCAACACTGCGATAATTGCGACAACTATCAAAATTTCGGCAAGCGTAAAGCCTTTCTTGTTTTTCTTTACTTTAACTGTCATTTTTCTTTCTCCTTTTTCAATATAAGTACGCAAATTATAATAATTTTTTGCTCGGTTGTAATTGATTTAACTTTTTTATTATTATTTTAATAATAAAGTTAATCAACTGCATAAAACCACATATTTGCCGTTCAATTGTTGTTATTTTTAATGAATTATATAACAATGTATTATCCACATACTTCAATATGAAGACGTATTTTTGTACCCTCGGCGGACTGTATAATAATATCTTTGGTACGATTTCCGCCTCGCTTGCGTTTCCCCTGCTTTTATAGTATAATTGTAGCGATAAAAAGTAATCGAAAAGGAGATTTGGCGATGATTGTCAAATTTATCGATACGAAAAATGTAATAACAAAGTCGAATTTGCCTGTATGCGATTTTTCGGTAAACCCGTATACCGGTTGCGAACATGCCTGCAAATACTGTTATGCTTCTTTTATGAAACGCTTCACGGGGCACACAGAAGAATGGGGCGCGTTCCTCGATATTAAAGATTGGGGCAATATATATAATCCCGAAAAATACAAGGGCAAAGAACTGTTTATTGGCTCGGTCACAGATCCGTATCAACCTGCGGAAGAAAAATACAAACGCACACGCTCCCTCTTGGAACAACTTCAAGGTAGCGGCGCGGTCATTTCGATAGCAACGAAGTCCGACCTCATTTTGCGCGATCTTGATCTTATAAAAACTTTCCCCGACGCAAGAGTGTCATGGTCGATAAATACGCTCGACGAAAATTTCAAAAACGATATGGACGGAGCAGTCAGCATAACTCGCCGCATTTCGGCGATGAAAGAGTTCCATAACGCAGGCGTTCGCACTACTTGTTTTATATCGCCGATATTTCCCGAAATAACCGACATAAAAGCAATAATAAAAGAAACAAAAAACTTTTGCAATCTGGTTTGGCTCGAAAATCTTAACCTGCGCGGCAACTATAAACCCGTTATACTCAGTTATATAGCCGACAAATATCCGAACCTCTTGCCGCTTTACAAGGCAATTTACACAAAAAACGACAGAACTTATTGGACGGCGCTCGACGCGGAAATGCGTCGGTTTTGTGCATTGGAAAATTTGCCGTACATTCGCGATGACGACAGTATGCGCCGCCCGTTTGACGCGCCGCCTATCGTGGTAAATTATTTTTTTCACGAGCAAGTAAAGAAGTCGGCAAAGGGAAAAGCATAATACCGCGTTTTTACAGTTGATAATTTTCGCAAAACTACGCCGCCGTTCCCTTTTGGTTTGTACTTCAAAAAAATTTTTTCGTAAAAAAGTTTACATAATGACAAAACGATTTTTATAGTTTATTATTATGGTACCATTTTATTCAAAGGAGAAAAATCATGGAGAAAAAACACCCATATGTCGGCACACAAACCGAAAAGAACTTACTCGCCGCATTCGCAGGCGAATCGCAAGCGCGAAACAAGTACACCTACTTCGCTTCCGTCGCAAAGAAAGAAGGCTACGAACAGATTTCGGCGATCTTCTCGAAGACCGCAGATAACGAAAAAGAACACGCAAAACTGTGGCTGAAAGAACTCAAAGGCATAGGCGACACTGCCGAAAATCTCAAAGCCGCCGCCGACGGCGAAAATTACGAATGGACGGATATGTATGAAGAATTCGCGGTTACAGCCGAGCGCGAAGGCTTTACGACACTCGCAAAAAAGTTCCGCATGGTCGCCGCTATCGAAAAGCACCACGAGGAACGTTACCGCGCCCTTCTTCGCAATATCGAAACGTCGCAAGTGTTTGAAAAAAGTTCGGTCAAAGTTTGGGAATGTCGCAACTGCGGTCATATCGTGGTAGGCACGGCGGCGCCCGAAGTTTGCCCCGTCTGCAATCATCCGCAAAGTTACTTCGAAATAAGCGAAACAAACTATTGATTTACGCGCGTTTTGCGCACCTGTATACGAAAAAACCAAATTTTAAGAAAAACGGTCCGAATATTTTTTCGAACCGTTTTTGTTTTTCGCGTCGTTTTTTCGGCGTATCATTCCGCCTGCAATTTATCCAAGGTAAGGTAAAACGCCTCAATAAAATTCTCCTTGAAATATTTTACGCATTCCATTTCCGCGCCGTCCACCGATTTACCTATGCTTTCGATGGCGCTGTTGAATTCGGGATTGCCCGCCTCTATTTCCTCTATGCATTTGATATAGGCGGCAAGTTTGTCGGCGTACTTTACGACCTTATATTCGTCGCTCTTTTTGTCAACGATATAGCCTTCGAGTTCTTCGGCAAGAACGGGCGGAAGTTGGCGTATGATCTTTTGTTCAGCCTCGCGTTCCAATTGCTTGTACGCGTCGGTAATGCCGTTGTTGAAATATTTTATCGGCGTTGGCAGATCGCCCGTTATGACTTCGCTCGTTTCGTGATAAAGCGCAATGACGGCGGCGCGATCGGCGTCGAGTTTACCGCCGAAAAGTTTGTTTTGAATAATGCAAAGCGAATGTGCAAGCAAAGCCACGCAATGCGAATGTTCGGCTACGTTCTCGTTGAAATAACTGCGCATCAGGCTCCACCTGTTTATATACCTCATTCGATGCAGGAAAGCGTAAAATTTATACATAAATTTACTTCCTTTCCGCTCTTTTTATTGTTTTTTCGGTCACGTCCGCAACGTTTTGCGCCGTGAAGCCGTAATACGCGAAAAGTTTCTTTGCGGGCGCCGACATTCCGAACGTATCCATACATACGCAAGCGCCGTCAAGTCCTACGTACTTGCCCCACGACAAGGACGAAGCCGCTTCGACTGCGACACGGGCGCGAACCGAATGCGGCAACACGCTCTCTTTGTATTCGTCGCTCTGCTTTTCGAACAGTCTGAAACACGGCATCGATACGACTCTTACCTTTATTCCGCGTTCAAGCAGCAGTTTTTGCGCTTCGATAGCCGTGCTCACTTCCGAACCCGTTGCCATGATTATGCCCTCGAAATCCTTGCAATCGCTTATTACATATCCGCCCATCTTCGCCTTTTCGCCCGAACCCGTCAAAAGCGGAAGATCTTGCCTCGATTCGACGATACATGTCGGGCAATCGGCTTTTACGGCTTCGATGAAAGCCGCCGCCGTTTCTTTCGCGTCGGCGGGACGGAATACGTTGAGGTCGGGCATCGCGCGAAGTCCCGAAAGGTGTTCTATCGGTTGATGCGTGGGACCGTCCTCGCCCACTCCTATGCTGTCGTGCGTAAAAATATAGATTATCGGCAAATGCATAAGCGCGCTCATCCTGATAGCGTTCTTCATATAGTCGCTGAATGCGAAAAACGTGGATACGTATGTCCTGAATCCGCCGTGCAAATGTATGCCGTTGGCTATTGCCGCCATTGCGTGTTCGCGGATACCGTAGTGAATATATCTTCCCGTTTCGTCCGCTTTGCCGAATTCGCCTTTACCGTTGAGCGTAGTAAGATTGGACGGACCGAGATCCGCCGAACCGCCCACGAGCGACGGGATCATATCCGCCAACTTATTGAGCACTATATTGCCCGCCTTGCGCGTAGACACGGCGGAGTCGAATTTGTAAAGTTCGGCTTCGTCTATATCTATCTTTCCGTCGAGGTCGCGCATGAACGCCTCGTAGTCGGCGGGATATTTTGCCTTATAGGCTTTAAGTTTGTTGTCGTATTCGGCGCTGTTACGAGCAAGTTTTTTTGTGATCTCTTTGTAGAAATTTCTCACTTCTTCGGGAACTTCGAATGAGTCGTATTCGTAGCCGAGCGCCTTTTTCGTCGCAGCCACTCCCTCCGCGCCAAGAGGAGAACCGTGACACGACGCCATGCCCGCTTTTGGCGATGCATATCCTATCTGCGTCTTTACGATTATGATCGAAGGTTTGTTCTTCTCCGCTTTCGCTTCCTCGATCGCCTTGCCGATAGCATCGATATCTTCGCCGTTTTCGACGCGCAACACCTGCCAGCCCATGGCTTCGTGGCGTTTGCCGACGTCCTCGCCGAACGTAATTTCTATGTTGCCCTCTATCGTAATGTCGTTTTTATCGTAAAGGAGAATAAGTTTGCCGAGTCCCAGCGTACCCGCAAGCGACGCCGCCTCGTATGAGATCCCCTCCTGCAAACAACCGTCGCCCGTAAAAGCATACGTATAATGGTCTACGATCTTTATGTCGGGCTTATTGTACTTTGCGGCAAGCATCTTTTCGGCAATTGCGAACCCTACCGCATTGGCTATTCCCTGACCGAGCGGTCCCGTCGAAGTTTCTACGCCCGGACAAACTTTGTATTCGGGGTGACCCGTCGTTATCGAGCCGAACTGCCTGAAATTTTCGAGGTCATCTATGCTCACATCGTAACCGAACAGATGAAGCGCCGCATACAGTAGCGCCGAACCGTGTCCCGCCGACAGCACAAACCTGTCCCTGTCCGCAAAAACGGGGTGGGTTGGGTCGTGTTTCATATGGTTTGCAAACAATTCGTACACCATGGGAGCGGCTCCCAATGGAAGTCCCGGATGCCCGCTCTTTGCTTTTTCGATTTCTTCGATCGACAATACGCGCATAGCGCTTATTGCCATTTGTTCACTCTTGTTCACTGCAATATTCTCCTTATTTATCTTTTTGATTTTTCAATTTTTCGAGATTGGCCAAATCGAGTCCGTACGGCGAAAGAAATTCAACGAGCAGTCCCGCCGTTTTGCTCAGCCCGCCGCGAACGTCGCACTCGATATTTATCGGTATTATGGGGTCGTGAACGCTCATACGCGCCATAAAAAATCCCCACTCGGTATTTGCGCGCACGCCTTCGTAAGACTTCTTCAAGTCGAAATTGTCCTTCGCCCACAGTTCCATATCGGCGAGGACTTTTTGACCTTTGATTTTCCAATCGTCGCCCGTAAGTTTTATGCGCACTTCCGCTTCTTCCACAGGCTGAGCAAGGTCGCTTATGAGCGATTCTATATCTTTACTCTGCCTTTTGAGTTCGACGGCTTTTATGAGCAACTTGACGGCGAGATAAGCCCCGTCGTCCAAAAAATAATTTTCGGCGAAAGCGGCGTGTCCCGAAGTTTCTATGGCGAGCGGAACGTTATTGCCCTGCGCCGTAAGATCGCACGCGAAATCTATGACGTTGCGATATCCGCGCTTGTAACGGATATGCTTGCCTCCCCTACGCTCTATGAACTTCGTCAGTCCGTCGCTCGTAACCGAGTCGGTAACAATGTACGCGCCCTTATGCTGTTCGAGCAAAATAGCCGAAATGAGCGCTATCAATCTGTTGCGGTTGATTTCCGCGCCCGACGAAGTGACGATCGCGCTTCGGTCTACGTCGGTATCGAATATAATGCCAAGATCCGCCCCGACTTCTTTGACGCGTTTCGAAATGCTGTCCATAGCCTGCTTATCTTCGGGATTTGGCTTATGGAACGGAAAATTTCCGTTCGGTTCGAGATATTGCGAACCGCTCACGTCTGCTCCGAGCGGCGCAAGGATCCTGTCGGCGAAAAATCCGCCCGCGCCGTTGCCCGCGTCTACGACAATCGAAAATCCGTGCAGTCCGCTTGGCAGATATTGCAAAATTTTGGTCTTTATCGTTTCGCAGTACAGTCCCAAAAAGTCACCCTTTTTCGTTTCGCCCTTGCCAAAAAGCCTCTTGCCTTCGTTTGCATATTCGAGCACGGTGGCAAGTTCGGCGGAAGAAAGTCCCCCCTTGGGTGTAAAAAATTTAAGTCCGTTTTTGTCCGCGGGGTGGTGGCTTGCCGTAACCATTATGCTGCCACCGCACTGCGTTTCGGGATACACGGTCATCATAAACATGGACGGCGTGGAACACATTCCGCAGTCGTACACTTCGCAACCGCAAGTAACGAGCGCGTCTATCGCGGCGCCACATAGCGTTTCGCCCGTAAGTCTGCTGTCGCGCCCCACTCCCACCTTTAACGAAAATCCGTTTTCGCCGAGCCAGAAGGCGAACGCCGAGGCGATATCGCTTACTGCGGCGGCGGTGAGAACGGCTTCCGTCCCCATTGCCGTACCTCTTACGTCCGTTCCGCTTTTAAGTTGAAGATAATCCATAACAAAACTCCGTTATATTATTCTTTCGGCGACTTGCGACGAAAAACACATTACAGACAATATAACATAAATCAAAAAATTTTACAAGTTATTATGGGTCAAAAGTTTGAGTTTTTGGACGTTATATGCTAAAATATTTCAGAGGAGATTTTCATATGTCGATTATCGTAGCACTCTGCACGCCGACAATAAAACCGGGTGCGGTAAAATCAAATACGCAAAGCATAAAAGATTGCATAACAAAAGCCAAAAAAGCGGACGTTATTGTGTTTCCCCGCCTCGCATTGACGGGCGCGACTTGCGGAAGCATGTACTCCTTCCCCATTTTGTGCCTCGCCGCGAAAAAGGCGCTCGACGAAATAGCCGCCTTTACTTCCAAAACGGTAATCGTCGGCTTGCCGTTCGAAAACGGCGGCAAAGTTTTTGACACAACGGCGCTCATTCGGGACGGAAAGGCGGAACTGTTTTGTATGCCGCGCGGCTGGACGAACGCGGACGACAACTACATCGAGTACGGTAGCGATACCGTGCCATGTTTCGAAACGGAAGGTTTGAAGATCGGGATCGCACCCGACGCCGAAAAGACGGACGCGGACGTTACGGTTATCCCGACAGCATACCCATGCTACCTCGGCGAAAAACAAAACAAAATAAACGAACTCATCGCTCTGCCCGCGGCTATTTCGGTCAGCGCGGGAAAAGGCGAATCGGTAAGCGGCAAAATAATGAGCGGCGACAAAATAGTTTGCGTCAACGGCAAACTCGAAGAATACGGCGGTTATGACGAAGAAATCGTATACGCAAAGATAGGAAAAGTAAAAAGCGGCGGCATGGGTCGCGAAAACCGCCCTCTTTCGTTTGTTCCGCTAAATGGCGACGAATGCGACGAGATCTATGATATTATGGGGCGCGGGATAACCAACCGAATGAACGAAATAGGCACAAACAGCGTCATACTCGGATTGAGCGGCGGTCTTGATTCGACAAACGTACTGCTTGCCGCCGTATTAACATTCGAAAAGTACAAACTCGACAAGAAAAACATTATTTGCGTAACAATGCGCGGCGACGGCTCGACGCAACGAACTCAGGACAACGCTTCCGCTCTCATCGAGGCGTTCAAAGTCACCGGCATAAACGTCCCGATAGACAGCGCCGTCGCTCTCCACCTGCGCTCGATAAGACACGACGCGAAAGACGTTGTATACGAAAACGCTCAGGCGCGCGAGCGTACTCAAATTTTGCTCGACCTTTCAAACAAATACAACGCCCTCATGCTCGGCACGGGGGATCTATCCGAAATTTGTCTCGGCTGGTCCACTTTCGGCGGCGATCAACTCAGTCAATACAATCCCAACTGCTCGCTTACGAAAACCGCGATAAGAACTTTGCTTTCGCGCTACACCGAAAGCAGGCATAACAACAAAGCGGCGGCGAAAATCATAGAGGATATACTCGCCACGCCCATTTCGCCCGAACTCATTGCGGGGCAGCAAACAGAATCCATCCTCGGTCCTTACGAAGTACACGACTATTACATAAGCCAAATACTCGCCCAAAAACAAACGCCGAGTATCGTAGTGAAAAACGCGGCGGAAAAGTTCGGCATATCCGTAGACAACGCAAAAAAATATATGTCTACATTTCTCTCACGCCTGTTCAAATATCAATTCAAACGCAATTTCGGTCCCGACGGCGTGCGCTTGTTCGAATACGATCTGTACGGACTTACGATCCGTTCCGATTTCAGCCCAGAACTATGGCTAAACGACCTCGAAAACAGCCGTTGACAAAAATTAAACGAAACGCGCGCATAAAAACATCGAATTTCGGCGCATAAAAATTCCCGTCCGAATGTCATTGCATGCGGACGGGGATTTATTTTTTTAAAACATTATTTTTCCTTTCGAAAGACCGATTTCAAAACTTCGGTAAGTTTTGGGCGTTTGCCGTACAGCAAAACTCCCACTCTGTAAATTTTGGCGGCGAGGATCCCGATCGCAATCACCGACCCCACCAAAACGCCTATCGAAATGACTACCTCGTACCACGCCACCGTACTCATCGCTATGCGCGTAAACATAGCCATGGGTGACGTAAACGGCACATACGAACATATTTGCATAATGGTATTGTCAACGTTTCCGCTCGCCATGGACAGCACTACCACAAAGAACGCTATTATGAACAAAAAGGTCACCGGCATCACTGCGGTATTCACGTCTTCGAGTTTTGAAGCCGTCGAACCTATCGCGCCGTAGAGAAATGCGTATATAAAAAATCCGAGTACGAAAAATACGAGCATATACAAAAACAAGTCTATCGGGATATTGAAAATAGACTGCACGAGAGCGTTCCCCTCCCATGCCGACTTGTTTATGTTGTAAAACAGTAGCGCCGAGCCGAATATAGCCGCAAGTTGCACGAAACCCGCCGTACACGAAGCGAGAACCTTACCGAACATCATATTCGTCGGCTTTGCGCTCGTTATGAGCAGTTCCATTGCCCGCGAACTTTTTTCGGTCGCGACGTTCGTGGCAACCATCTGCCCGTACAACAAAATCACCATATACAAGGCGATGATCATTACGTAAGTATAAAGGAAATTGTCTATCTGATTTTTCCCCAAAGCGGTCGTTTTTGCTTCTATCCGAACGTCGAGAATATCGTTAGCCTGTTCGGGCGTAAGTCCGTTTTGGAGCATTGCGTTCAGTCTGTACAGTTCGATTAGGACAGCGTTTGCGGTCGCGACGTTTGTGTCGTACATTGACAGATTGTCCACATAGTAGGTGAAAGATGACAGCCCGTTTAGCGCAAAGGCGCATTCCGCCTCACCCGAAGTTATGCGCTCTTTCAACTCGTCAACGCCACCGTCCGCCATTTCGACCTCGTAATCTTGGAATGCCGCCGAAAAATATTGTTCCGCAAGCGACGAAAATTCGGCGTCATTCGAGTATATCAACATGACCCGTTTTTCGGGCTCGCCGCCGCCGAAAAGCGAAGTTATATTAGGTATAAACATGGATAGCGCTATCGCTATGACCGAAAAAATCGTTATCCCGACAAAGATCTTATTCTTGAAATACCCTTTGAGTTCAAATTTGAATATTTTGGAGAATTGCTTCATTCCTTGCTCCTAAACCTGCTTTTCGGTGTATTCCACGAAAATATCGTTGAGCGAAGGCTCGTAGACCTTCACCTCGTCTATATCGTAATCGTCTATCAATCTTTTCATTGTTTCGCGCTTGTCCGTTTCGTCCGCAAGTCGTAAAATAAGCGACCCATCCCGCTCGTAACAGGCGTCGCCGAAGTCTGCCTTAATTTTTTCGGCGGACGGCGAATCGACAACAAGACGATCGCGGGCATAACTTCTCTTTATCTCGCGAAGGTCGCCGCTCAAAACTATCTTGCCGCCGTTCAGAATCGCTATATTGTCGCAAAATTCTTCTATATAATTCATCTGGTGTCCCGAAAACAGGACGATCTTTCCGCTCTCTATCTGCTCCCTTACCACTTCTTTGAGAAGCATTGCGTTGACGGGGTCGAGTCCCGAAAAAGGCTCATCGAGTATGATTATTTGCGGGTCGCAACAAAGCGCGGTGATCAATTGGATCTTTTGTTGGTTGCCCTTGGACAGAGAATCCAACCTTTTGTTGCGATACTCGGTCATGCCGAGTTTGTCAAGCCAACGATCGACAGCCTTTTTCGCCTCTTTTTTGTCCGCGCCTTTCAGTTCGGCGAAGTACACAAGTTGATCGAATATCTGCTTTTTTGGATACAGCCCCCGTTCTTCGGGGAGATAGCCAAGATTCAGCCGAGAATAATCTATGGGCGAGCCGTCCACCGTAATTTCTCCGCTGTCGGCGGGAAAAACGTTCATCAAAATGCGGATCGAGGTCGTTTTGCCCGCGCCGTTCCTGCCGAGTAAGCCGAATGCTTTTCCGCTCTCGACCGCAAAAGATATGCCGTCAAGCACCTTTTTATCACCGAAAGATTTGCTTATGTTTTTAAATTCGAGTACCATTATTCTTTCTTATATTATTTCACCGTGAGATTTTTAATGCGTTATATAAGCAAAACGCGATAAATGCGCGTTTTTCGATATGCATATGCCTACTAATCCTTAAAGTCGCCCTTTTCGTCAAAGGACTTCAATATCGCGAAAAGTTCGGACGAAATCACGTGTTCTATTCGGCAAGCGTTGTCCTCGGCAAGTTGTCTGTCCGCGCCCGCGCGCATCAAAAGATGAGTTATCACACGGTGTCTGTCGTAAATATCGTTCGCCTTTGCCGCGCCCTCCTCCGTCAACGTAATGAGCCCGCTCTTGTCGATTGCTATGTAACCTTTCGAATGAAGCAAATTGACCGCACGCGAAACGCTCGATTTGGCATAGCCGAGATCGGCGGCAATGTCCACGGCGTGAACGTTGCCGTTGCGCTTTTTCAAAATTAAAATTGTTTCGAGATACATCTCTTCCGATTCGCGAACCTTCATAAAAACCTCCGTTTATGAGCGCCAAACAGGCTACATATGTTTATTATATCATCGGAAAACATAATTTGTAAAGAAATTTTTTATAAAAAACGATTCGGGCAAGTTCGGATAGGAGTGTAAGCAACTATTTTATCGGCTTGACTTGCTTATCGCAATATATGCAACGACAAATTCCGTTGTCGCGCTTGAAGTAATGTTTCAGTTCCTGTTCGGTAGAAGTAATGCAATTGGGATTATCACACCTAAACTCCCCCGTTTCGCCGCTAACAGTCGGTTTTTTGCCGTCGCCTAGTTCGAGCAATTTGAGTATGAGCGCCATACGCATAAGTTTTCCGTTCTCCGCCTGCTTGAAGTAGCACGCGCGACTGTCGTCGTCCACGTCCACGCTTATTTCGTTTACGCGGGGTAATGGGTGCAAAATACACATATCTTTCTTTGCGGTTTTAAGTTTTGCGGCGTTCAAAATATAACTGTCCTTTAATCGTTCGTACTCCGCTTTGTCGGCGAAACGTTCCCTCTGTACGCGCGTCATATACAGAATATCGAACTCGCTCATATGTTCGAGCATATCGTTCGTCTGCACAAACGAAAGTCCGCAGTTTTCTCCTCTTTTCGCCTTGGCATTGACGTCATCGATGACGTATTGCGGCAATTGCAATTCGTTCGGCGAAACAAGCACAATCTTGTTGTTTTCGTAACGCGAGAGCGCGGCGATAAGCGAATGTACCGTTCTGCCGTACTTCAAATCGCCGACTATTCCCACGGTAAGTCCGCTCAATCTCCCCTTTTCGCGATAGATGGTGAGAAGATCGGCAAGCGTTTGGGTGGGATGATAATGTCCGCCGTCGCCCGCATTGATGACGGGTATGGACGCATTGAACGACGCAACGAGCGGAGCGCCCTCCTTAAAGTGACGCATAGCGATTATGTCGGCATAGCAACTTACTACCCTAACGGTGTCGGCGACGCTTTCACCTTTCGACGCAGACGAACTGTTCGCCTCGGCAAAGCCTATGACGTTGCCGCCGAGTTCGTACATAGCCGCTTCGAAACTCAGCCTCGTGCGAGTAGACGGTTCGAAAAAGAGCGTCGCGAGTTTTTTGCCCCTGCATCTTTCGGCGTACTTATCGTGATGAGCGGCAATATCGAGCGCCGTGTTCATAAGTTCGTCGAGTTCGCCCACCGAAAGGTCTAATATATCTATTACGCTCCTCATATTACTTTATCCAACTTTCGTCCGAAGGGTTGTCCCTGAACGCGATAAGTCTGCCGGCGTCTTCGGGCTTAATATATCCCTCTTTTGCGGCGACCTCAACTACCGTATCGAAGTCTGTAAGCGAATAATTGACGACATTTGCCTCTTTCATTCTTTCCAGCCCTTTCTTCATGCCGTAAGTAAATATGCTTACCACGCCGAGTACTTCTGCCCCCTCCTCTCGTAGCGCTTCCACTACTTCGAGAACGCTGCCGCCAGTGGAAATGAGATCTTCTACGACAACTACTTTTTGTCCTTTTTCGAGTTTGCCCTCGATACGGTTTTGTCTGCCGTGGTCTTTCGCGCCCGAACGCACATACCCCATCGGCATATTCAAAATATGTCCCGTTATGGCGGCGTGAGCGATACCCGCGGTAGAAGTTCCCATCAACACTTCGGCGTTCGGGAAGTGCTTTTTGACGAGTTCGGCAAGTCCGTTTTCGATATCAGTCCTTACCTCAGGTGCGGTGAGCGTGAGTCGGTTGTCGCAATACACGGGGCTTTTTATGCCGCTCGCCCAAATAAACGGCTGTTCGGGGCGTAAAAATACCGCCTTTATCGACAATAGATCTTTTGCGATTTTCGTTTTCATAATATCTTTCTCCTTAATTCAAAAATTCTTTTATGCATCGTTCGTACGCGACGACGGGGTCCGGCGCGGCAGTTATCGGTCTGCCTACTACTATATAGTCCGAACCGAGTTCGCGGGCAAGCGCGGGAGTCGTTACCCTCTTTTGGTCGCCCGTTTCTCCGCCCTCGAATCTTATGCCCGGTGTAACCGTAACGAACGTTTTTCCGCATACATTATGTACCTTATCCGCTTCGAGCGGCGAACAAACCACTCCGCTCAGCCCCGCTTCCATGGCTGTACGCGCATAATGCATTACCACCTCGTCGAGCGGTCTGTCTATGAGCAGATCGCGGCGCATCGTTTCTTCGTCGGTGGAAGTAAGTTGCGTTACGGCGATCAAAAGCGGTCTGCTGCCGTCGGGACGGGTAAGTCCTTCGAGCGCGGCTTGCATCATTCGTCCCGTACCCGCCGCGTGAACATTGCACATATCCACGCCGAGCCCCGAAAGCACCGCCATTGCCTTTTTGACGGTGTTGGGGATATCGTGCAATTTGAGGTCGAGGAATATCTTGTGTCCTCTTTCCTTGATCTTACGCACAATGTCGGGACCTGCCGCATAAAACAGTTCCATTCCTATCTTTACAAACGGCTTTTTGCCTTCGAATCTGTCCAAAAAATCAAGAGTTTTTTGCGCGCTGTCGAAGTCGCAAGCGATTATCACGTCTTTACCCATTTACACATTCTCCTATAATTTCTTTCAATGATTGAATTCTGTATTTTTGCATTACCGTCGGCAATGCGTTGATTATATCTCGGCAAGCGAACGGATCGACGAGATTCGCCGCGCCCACCTCAACTGCGGTCGCGCCCGCAAGCATCATTTCGATAACGTTTTCGGCGCTCGCCACGCCGCCTATGCCTATCACGGGGATCTTGACGCGACTCGCCGCGTCGTTCACCATTCGAAGGGCTATCGGGAATATGGCTTCGCCCGAAAATCCCCCCTTACGGTTTGCGATAACCGGCTTACGCGTACGCAGATCTATCCTCATGCCGAGCAAGGTATTTATGAGGCTTATTCCGTCCGCACCCGCCGCTTCGCACGCTTCGGCAATTGCCGCAATGTCTGTTACGTTCGGCGACAACTTGATTATGACGGGCTTACGTACACGCTTTTTGACAGCCTCGGTCACCTGAGCCGCCGCGGACGGCGAAGTACCGAAACTCATGCCGCCGCCGTGAACGTTAGGACAACTTATGTTGATTTCGAGCCACCCGACGCAATCGCACTCGTCGAGCCTTTGCGCGGTATAGACGTACTCGTCCACCGAAAATCCGCCGACGTTTGCCATTACCTTTTTCGAAAAGCAACTTTTTAGACGCGGAAGTTCCTCGGCGATGACCTTTTCGACTCCCGGATTTTGCAAGCCTACGGAATTTATCATTCCCGCGGTACACTCGGCTATACGCGGAGTCGGATTGCCGAATCTCGGCTCTTTCGTCGTGCCTTTGAACGAAAACGTGCCGAGTATGTTTATGTCGTAAAGTTGCGCGAATTCGTACCCATACCCGAACGTTCCGCTCGCGGGAATGACGGGATTGTCGAGAGTTATCCCGCACAGATCGACTGTCGTATCTACCATATTATCTCCTCCTTGCAGAGTACCGGTCCGTCTTTGCAAATGCGTTTATAGCCGTATTTCGTCTTGCAACTGCAACCCATGCACGCGCCGAAGCCACAACCCATTCGCTCCTCGAAACTGAATTGCCCGCTCGTTTTCGACTTGTCGTACACCGAACGAAGCATGGCGGCGGGTCCGCAAACGTACACATACGTATAATCTGTATCCATATAGTCGGTGACCCTGCCTTTTTTGCCGTGCGAACCATTTGAAGTCGCCACGGTGAGGTCGCAAAATTCGGCAAATTCCTTTTCGAAAAATACATCGCTCTTGTCGTGAAATCCAAGTACTGCGGAAACTTTTTTGCCCTCTGCCGTCAACTTCTTGGCAAGTAAGTACAGCGGCGGAACGCCTACGCCCGCTCCGACGAGAAGCGGTCTGTCGCCCGAAAGCGAAGTGTCGTAACCGTTGCCGAGTCCCGAAAGGACGTCGAGTTCGTCGCCGACTTTCATATTGCTCATTCTATTCGTCCCCGCGCCGACTATCTTGTAAATTATCGTTATTTCGTCGCCCTTAATGTCGCAAACCGAAATAGGTCTGCGTAAAAACAGACCTTCGATCTTTATGTTGATAAACTGCCCCGGCCTAGTGCAAGCCGAAGCGTCGCCGCGTAGACGCATAAGCATAATGTTATGCGTCAGCGGCTTGTTTTCGGTAATGGTAAAAATTCCGTTCTTCATGATCCTATTTTGCGTCTATGGGCGAAATGCAAAGCGTCGTTTCTTCCAAAACATCAAGCAGCGCATTCACCGTATCGAGCGAAGTAAATATCGTGACATTGTTTTCGATAGCATAGCAACGGATCTTGTAGCCGTCGCTTTCGCCCATCGAACCTATGTCGCGCGTGTTGATGACGTAAGCGATGTAGCCCGCTCTTATTGCGTCGTGAATTTCGTTGCCCTCGCTGATTTTATGCAATACGTGGGTGCGTATTCCGTTGCGTTTCAAAAATTCCGCCGTGCCTTCGGTCGCTTCGATATTGAAGCCGAGGTTGTAGAATCTGCGGATGAGCGGCAACGCCTCCTCCTTGTCCTTGTCGGCTATCGTGGCGAACACCGTGCCGTAATTTTGGAGTTTCATTCCCGAAGCCTGCAACGCTTTGTAGAGCGCTCTGTACAACTTGTCGTCATAACCTATCGCCTCGCCCGTAGACTTCATTTCGGGAGAAAGATATGCGTCGAGTCCCCTTATTTTATTGAACGAGAACACGGGAACTTTTACGTACCATCTCGTCTTTTCGGGGGGATATATCTCGAATATTCCCTGCTCTTTGAGGCTCTTGCCGAGTATGACTTCGGTCGCGATATCGGCAAGGCTGTATCCCGTAGACTTGGAAAGGAAGGGGACCGTTCTTGACGAACGCGGATTGACTTCGATGATATAGACTTTTTCGTCCTTGTCAACTATGAACTGGATATTGAACAAGCCGACTATTCCTATACCCAAACCGAGTTTTTTCGCATACTGCAATATTATGCCCTTAACTTTGTCCGAGATACTGAAAGTGGGATAGACGCTTATCGAGTCGCCCGAATGAATACCCGTTCTTTCCACAAGTTCCATAATGCCGGGCACGAAAACATCTCTGCCGTCGCATATCGCATCTACCTCGACCTCTTTGCCGTAAATGTACTTGTCCACGAGTACGGGCTTATCCTCGTTGATCGCTTCCGCCGTCTTCAAGTATCTCCTGAGTTGTTCTTCGTTGGCTACGATCTGCATAGCCCTGCCGCCGAGCACGAAACTCGGTCGAACAAGAACGGGATAGCCTATCTTTTCGGCTGTCTTTACTCCTTCCTCAATATTAGTAACCGCCTTTCCTTGCGGCCTCGGTATATTGAGTTCCTGCAAAACTTTTTCGAAACTGTCGCGATTTTCGGCTTTTTCTATCGCCGCGCAATCTGTTCCTATGATCTTGACTCCTCTTTTCATGAGGGGTTCGGCGAGATTTATCGCGGTCTGTCCGCCGAGCGACGCGATAACTCCTTCGGGCTTTTCGAACTCGATAATGTTAATAACGTCCTCTGTCGTAAGCGGTTCGAAGTAAAGTTTGTCGCTCATAGTATAGTCGGTGGAAACCGTTTCGGGGTTATTGTTGATTATTATGGCTTCGTAGCCCGATTGTTTTATGGTGGTAACGGCGTGGACCGTCGAGTAGTCGAATTCGATACCCTGCCCTATACGAATCGGACCTGCACCGAGAACGACAATCTTCTTTTTGTTCGTCACTCTCGAATCGTTCTTGCCCGTATACGACGAATAAAGGTACGGAATGTAAACTCCCGTATGCATGGTGTCTACCATACGGAACACCGGATACATCTTTTCTTTCTTGCGGATGGCGTAAACTTCGTCCTCCGTCATATTCCAGAGTTGCGCTATGTACTTGTCGCTGAATCCCATTATCTTGGCTTCCTTCAAAGCCTTGACGTCGCCGACCCTCTTTTTGAGTTCGAACTCCTTGTCAACTATATTCTTGACGGCTTGCAGGAAGAACGGAGTTATTTCGGTGACTTCGAACAGTTTGTCTACCGATACGCCCTTGCGAAGAAGTTGCGCTATCGCGAAAATGTTGTCGTCGCGGAATTTGCTTATGTATTCGAGCATCTCGTCAACGCTCATATTGTCGAATTTGGCAAGGTGAAGGTGACAAACGCCTATCTCCAACGAACGCACCGATTTAAGCATACATTCTTCGAGGTTGGAGCCTATGCCCATGACCTCGCCCGTCGCCTTCATCTGCGTGCCGAGAACGTTGGAAGCCATTGTAAACTTGTCGAACGGGAAACGCGGGAACTTCGCCACAACGTAATCGAGGCTCGGTTCTATCGCAGCCGTTCCGCCGCCTACCTTGATTTCGTCGAGAGTCATGCCGACCGCTATTTTCGCAGTGACGCGTGCTATCGGATATCCGCTCGCCTTGGATGCAAGCGCGGACGAACGCGAAACGCGCGGATTGACTTCGATGAGATAGTATTCGCTCGAATGAGGATTGAGTGCAAATTGAATATTGCAACCGCCCTCGATTTTGAGTTCTTTTATTATCTTTATGGCGCTGTCGTTAAGCATTTTGAGGTCGTGGTCGTTGAGCGTCATTATCGGCGCAACGACTATCGAGTCGCCCGTATGCACGCCGACGGGATCGACGTTTTCCATTCCGCAAATGGTGATCGCTTTGTCCGTCGAATCGCGCATTACTTCGAATTCTATTTCTTTGTAACCCTTGACGCTCTTTTCAATAAGCACCTGATGAACGGGGGAAAGTTTGAATGCGTTGAGCCCTATCTCCACGAGTTCTTCCTCGTTATCCGCAAATCCGCCGCCCGTGCCGCCGAGCGTAAACGCAGGACGTAATACTACGGGATAGCCTATTTTCTTTGCCGCTTCTTTGGCTTCATCGAGGCTGTAAGTTATTTGCGACGGAATGACAGGCTCGCCTATCGACTGACAAAGTTCCTTGAACAGTTCGCGATCCTCGGCGCGTTCTATGCTTCGACTGCTCGTGCCGAGAAGTTCGACGCGACATTCTTTGAGGATCCCCTTCTTTTCGAGTTGCATAGCCATATTGAGTCCCGTCTGCCCGCCTATGCCGGGGACGATTGCGTCGGGGCGTTCGTATCTCAATATTTTGGCTATATATTCGAGCGTGAGCGGCTCCATGTACACTTTGTCGGCGATCATCGTATCCGTCATAATGGTGGCGGGATTGGAGTTAACAAGCACAACCTGATAACCCTCCTCTTTGAGCGCGAGGCACGCTTGCGTGCCGGCATAGTCGAATTCGGCGGCTTGTCCTATAACGATAGGACCCGAACCGATGATCAAAATCTTTTTGATGTCCTTTCTCTTTGCCATAATTTTTTCTCCTTGGAAAATTATTTTTGTTTATAAACGACTTTGCCGCCAAAAACGGTAAGTAGGTTTACTCCGTAAAGTTCGGCGCCCTCAAACGGCGTCGCCCTGCCTTTGGACAAAAATTCGCTTGGATCCACGACGAACTTTTCGTCTAAATTCCATACCGAAAAATCTTTGCCCTGTTCTAAACCGAAACGCTTGCGCGGCGCATAGGCAAGCAGTTCGATTAGCCTATCCATGGTTATTATTTCGCGTCGTACGAGGTGGGTGTAAAGCAACGGAAAAGCGGTTTCGAGTCCCACTATTCCGAACGCGCTTCCGCAGAGTCCGCGGCTCTTTTCTTCCGCCGAATGAGGCGCGTGATCGGTGGCTATCATGTCTATCGTGCCGTCCGAAATGCCTTCTATGAGCGCAAGCCTGTCCGCTTTCGAACCGAGAGGCGGATTCATCTTGAATTTTCCGTCCTCTTTGAGCGCGGATTCGTCCAAAACGAGGTAATGGGGTGCGGTTTCGCAAGTCACATTCGCTCCACTCGCCTTTGCGTCCCTGATAAGCGAAACGCTTTCCGCGGTCGAAACATGACAAACGTGGTAGGCACAACCGGTATCCAATGCAAGCCTGAGATCGCGCTCTACCTGCCTATATTCGCTCGCGGGGTCTATGCCTCGGTGCCCGTGCGAGCGCGCGTACTCGCCGTCGCGGATATAACCGCCGTTAATTAGCGAAACGTCCTCGCAATGGGCAACGATAATTTTGCCGAGAGCCTTTGCCGAGAGCATAGCCTCTCTCATTAGGCTTTCGTCCGCAACGCCGCTTCCGTCGTCGCTGAACGCTATCACGAGGTCGCTTATTTCTTTCATTGCCGAAAGTTCTTTACCCTTTCGTCCTTTCGTTATTGAGCCGTAAGGATACACCGCTATGCAAGCGTCGCGATCGATTATATCCCGCTCCGCCTTAACTCCTTCCTTGCAATCGGGAACGGGATCGAGGTTTGGCATTGTGCAAACTGCCGTATACCCGCCCCTCGCCGCCGCGCGCGAACCGGACGATATCGTTTCTTTATAAGAAAAACCCGGTTCGCGGAAGTGCACGTGCACGTCGCAAAAACCGGGCAAAACGGTCAAACCGGACAAATCGCCGACAAAACGTACTGCTTCGTCTTTCAAATCAATATCTATCGGCTTTTTTTCGAATTTGTCCATAAATTTCTCCGCAAAAAATCCCGTCGAATATACGGCGGGACAAAATTCACGATAAACTTATAGTGAGAGTATTTTCGCAATCTTGCCGACGTCGCCGCATCGACTTAAAGATTAATTGAACTTATTATACAACCGCTCAAACCTATTGTCAAGCGTTTTGAGGCAAATTCAGTCGCCTTTTTCAAATTTTTCGAGCGCGGCTATGACCTCGTTTGCAACTTCCTCGACGCTCTTATCGTCTGTATTTACCGTTATGTCGGCATAGGCAGAGTAAACGCTCTCGCGTTCGGCGATGATCTCTGCTATCTTCTTCGGGCTGTTGTCCTTCAAGAGCGGTCTTGAAAAATCGTCTTTCGTCCTAAGATATATAGTCTGCGGCGACGCGGTGAGTCGCACCTTGACGAACTTTTCTATAAGGTCCATATTCGGTTTGAAAAGCGGAACGCCACCCCCGCAACTTACCACGAAATTGTCCTGCCAGACGACCTCGCACATAACGTCGTGTTCATAGCCTCTAAACACCTTCTCGCCGAATGTGATGAATGCGACGGAAATGGGCATACCAAGACGCGCCACCATGCAGTCGTCTATGTCGGCGAAACACATACCGAGTTTTTCGGCGACAAGCCGCGCCGTAACAGTCTTTCCGCTACCCATCATACCAATAAAAGCAATATTTTTCACTTCGATCTCCTTTTCAATACGTCGATAGCCGCCTTGTATCCGTCAATGCCCAACCCGCAGATCATTCCGTCGCATTTCGAAGCGGTTACCGAAAATCGCCTGTACGATTCTCGCGCCTCTATGTTGGTAAGATGCACCTCTATCTTTGGTACGACAAGCATACTCAACGCGTCGGCTATCGCTACGCTCGTGTGCGAATATCCGCCAACGTTGATTATGAGCGCATCCGCGTCGCAGTTTTGCACTGCGTCGATGAGGTCCCCCTCTCTGTTCGACGTGACAAATTCGAACTCTACGTCGGGCGCGTAAGAAACAAGTTTGTCTTGCAATTCTTTGAGCGTAAACGACCCGTATATCTTTTCCCTGCTGCCGAGTTTGTTCATGTTTGCGCCGAAAATAACAGTTATCTTCATAATCTCTCCATCAACTTTAAGTATACACTTTCGAACTCGGAGTTGTCAAACCGTTTGCCCGAAAAAATTTCGTAAGAAAAGATCGCCTGCGCAACGAGCATTCCGAGTCCGTTGTAGTTACGGCAATCAAGTTGCAAAGTTTCGCCCGAATATCTAAGGTCATAACAAAACTTTACCCCCGTCACGGGTGGAAAAAACGTGCCCGAAACGCAACTCACTATGCCTTGCGGCGCGAACGAATCGTCGTAAATTTTTACGCCCGTTTCGGCGGCAAATTGCTTCGCCTTGTCTATGTTTCTGCCAAGAACTCTGATTTCCGCGCCCTTGCGGAGCAAGGCGGTCACGCACGCACGCGCCGCTCCGCCGTAGCCGAGTACGAGTATGGGCATCGACTTGACGTCGCCGACCTTCAAGCCGAGGTCGAACAAAAATCCGTCGCCGTCGGTACTGTACCCAGCCATATCTCTTACAGTCACGGTATTGACGCTTCCATAGCCGCTTCGATCGCAGTTTAGAAATCTGATGATATCCGACTTAAACGGCTTTGTGACATTGAATCCGTCCGCCTCCTCCCAAAGGCTCGGCGAAATATACGGAGCGTCCACTATCGAATACTCGGCGTCGAAGCCGAACATCGAAAACAAATTCGAATATATCGCGGGCGACAACGAATAACCTATTCCTTTGCCGAGAACAAAAAACTTTTTCATTCGAACAACTCCCAAAATGACGGGTAACTTATTTCGACGCACTTTTCGTCGTCGATATTTCCGCCGCAAGCGGAAAGCGCGTTCGCGACCGCCATGCTCATGGCTATTCTGTGGTCGCCGTACGAAAGCGCATTGCCGCCCTTTATGCCGGTGCCTGCTATCATAAATCCGTCGGGAAGCGCTTCGATTTCAGCACCCATACCGCGCAAATTCGCTACCGTACACTTTATTCTGTCGCATTCTTTGTTTTTCAGTCCGCCCGCGTCTTTGATTACGCACTTTCCGCCCGTAAAACAAGCCAATACCGCAAGAAGCGGCAACTCGTCGATAAGCGCGGCAGACAGGGCGCCGCTTATCGTAAACGGAGCGAGCGTTGACTTTTTGACTGTGATATCCGCGCGGTCGCCTTTGCTTTCCACTTCGATATCTCCGCCTATGCTTACCAAAAAATCTATCAGTTCGCGTCGTGTCAAACCCACGTTTTTCAAATAGCAGTACCCCTTGTTTAGGGCAAGCGCAATCGGATATGCCGCCGAAGACATATCGCCCGGAACGTCTATAAGCGTGCCCGAAAGTTTGCTTTTGTAAAGTTCGATCCTACCGCCTTCGACCTTAATGTCTGCGCCGAAAAGTGCAAGCATATCTTCGGTATGAGTACGCGTCCTTATTTCTTCGGTAACCGTTGTCCTTCCTTCGGCGTTTAGTCCCGCCAGCAAAACCGCGCCCTTGACCTGTGCGCTCGGCTTGTCGGGGCAAAAGTCTATTCCGTTCAGCACCGCGCCTTTGACTGTGATCGGCAAGCGACCGTTTTTGCCCGTTATGTCCGCGCCCATTCGCCTCAAAACGTCGATAACAGCACCCATATCCCGCCTTTTCAGCGAATCGTCGCCCGTAAACGTCACGGTCTTGTCTTTACCAGCGGTTGCGCCCGCGAGCAATCTCAGCGTAGTTGCGGAATTGCCTGCGTCCACGTTGCCGTCGATCGACCGCCCGCCCGTAATTACAAATGCGCCGTTTTTGACTTCGATCTCCGCGCCGAGAGCGGCAACGGCGTCGAACGCCGAAACGGTGTCGCCGCTTATGAGCGGATTTACGATTGTCGTCTTGCCGCTTGCGAGCCACCCCATGACGGCAGCCCTTATCGTAATGCTTTTGTCGGGCGGCGGCGTAAGGGCGCGCATAAATTGTTTCATAGGTCTAATACGCATCACATAGCCTCTTTGAGCAATCTAATGAACTCGTCTTTCGAAAGCACGACTTCGCGAATATCGCCTATGCTGTACGGATACATTATGCTTATACCATCCTCGTTTTTCTTGTCGGCGGACGCGATAACGGCGACCGCTTCGGGTTCGAACGTCACGCGCGTATCGCCTATATATTTACTTAAATACGACTGCAATTCGTAAAAATAATTGTGTTCGAGATAATCTCGGAGCATGAGCAGTTCGAAACGGAGTCCGAGCAAGACGCTCATTCCGTGCGAAAGTCCCGTTATCATCTCGATGGGGTGTCCCACCGTATGTCCTATATTGAGCGCCTTTCGCGCCCCGTTTTTGTCGGTAAAATCCTTGTTTACGATATCGCTCTTTATCTTGACGCACTTTTTTATCGCTTCGACTGCTTTGAATTTGCCGTGCATAAATTCAAACAGGTCGGCGTCGAGCAAAGAGGTCTTTACTATTTCTCCCATACCGCTTCGATATTCACGCGTCGGGAGCGTGTGAAGATATTTGGTTTCTATAAAGGTGTCGGGCAGACAAAAACTACCCACCGCATTTTTTATGAGTCCTACGTTTACGCCCGTTTTGCCGCCTATGCCGCTGTCCGCCATGGCAATAAGCGACGTGGGTACAAAACTCCAACTTATGCCGCGCATATACACCGAAGCCGCAAATCCCGCTACGTCGCCCACTACTCCGCCGCCGAACGCCGTAATTCGATCGCCGCGCCGAACGCCGCATTTAAGCATCGCCTCGGCGATCTTTTGCACCGTATCGAGGTTTTTATTCTCCTCGCCCGCGCGCATAACGAACTTGTTTTCGGGCAGCATCCCCCCATATATTCGGTCGAGGTTTTCATCTGTGACGACGAACGCGCTCGCGTATAATTCATCGAGTTCTTTGCCCGAATTTATAAATACTTTTTGTTCCACGCCGTCGCTCCTTTTCGGTTGTATCTGTCTATGACCTCATCCACAGTATCGCCGCCCACGCAGTCGATTATCGCCGACAAAAGAACGAACGACGAAATCGCTTCCGCCACCGCGCACGCCGCGGGTACGGCGCAAACGTCGCTTCGCACATTGCCGCTCTTGCACGGATCGCCGAACTTATTTACCGTCGATAGTCCGCTTATGCTCGGTATGGGCTTCAAAGTGAGCGTAAATACTATGTCCTCTCCGTTCGAAATTCCGCCCTCGATGCCGCCGCAATTATTCGAAATCCTCTTGGGTCTATTTCCGCCATTTACTATGCAGTCGGCAACTTCGCTCCCGTAAAAGTCGCAAAATCGCACCCCAAGTCCACATTCGACCGCCTTTACGGACGGAATACTCATCAGCGCGCCCGCAAAAAGAGCGTCAAGTCGTCTGTCCCAAAAAGCATATGAACCTATCCCCGAAATAACTCCTCCGAGCGTGACGACAAGCCGTCCGCCGAGAGTTTCGCCCTTGGCTACCGCCTTGTCTATCTCGCGCTTTATTTGTTCATTTGACTCGATATCGACGTCGCCGAGCCGAGTTACGCGCGCATTCACGGTTATGCCGAGAAGTTCCAACATCTGTTTCGCAACTGCGCCGACGGCGGTTCGAACGGCTGTTTCGCGCGCGCTCGCGCGTTCCGCTCCGAGCGTCGGATCACCGAAACAATATTTCATATCCGCAACCATATCGACATGACCGGGACGGTAATATTCAAAGTCGCCTTTTTTGCCGCAATTGCCGTTGGGTATTTCTATCGCCAGCGGAGCGCCCGTGGACTTCCCGTCATTCAGTCCCGAAACTATTTTCGCCTTATCGCGAAGCGATTGCCGCTCGCTCCGCCCGTAAACGTTCTGCCTACGAGCAAGCATTTCGTCTATTTTGTCCGTGCTTATAACAAGCCCCGAAGGCAAGCCCTCGATAATGGCAATCAATTTTTCGCCGTGTGACTCTCCCGCTGTCAAAAATCTCATAATCCGTTTCCACCAAATCCAATGTCGATTATAGTATAGTATAACTTTTGCAAAAAAGCAAATATTTTTCGGCTTTGCGCCGAATAATTATGGCCGTCTAACCTACCTGCCCCACTGCCAAATTACAGGGCATACAAAAAGGCGATTACATAAGTAAACGCCTTTTGTTTTTCGAGAATTTCGACTACCAAACAATCATTCGATAAACGAAACAAGTTTACCAACCGAAACTGTCGGAATTTTTACCAACATGGTTCGAAACTAACAGCCTGAAACTGTCGGAATGCCAAACACTCATTCGGTTCGAAACTAAAATTATCGGTTCAAAACGACAATTGCCGTTTTAATTACTTGTGGGGTAATATCCCATAACCGCGCCGAGGTGACCTTCTTGTCCCTTAACCCCAACATAGATATTGAGATAGTCGCCATCAAACAAAGGATTTTCTTTGTCGGTGATCGGTTGATTATTAGCGTCCATGAAGTTGGTCTCATTAAAGTATGCCACACCTCCCTTTGCACTCTGGAATATTGGAGCACCGCTTGTCGCCAACAGTCCATTTTCAAACATCGCTTTGACAACTAATGAACTTTGCGTGTTTCCTTGACCGAAATCGAGCGGAGTATTGTCGCCGATACCGAGATATCCTTTTATCTTTGCGTATTCGGGAGCCGCTTTTCCGGTATTGGCTTTGAATACCGCTATAAAGTTGAACTTGCCGTCTTTAAGGAACGTCCTGCCGAACGGCGTAAACGCGGCATTGATACCCTTCACATCACCTGCGAGTCCTTGCGCCTTTACGAGAGCAAACCAGCCTTCGGTTCCTTCGACAAACGATTCGAGATGGCTGTCTGCCGAAACTTTGACATTGGCGGCATAAAGCGAGCCTCGAGTCGATTGAAAGTCGGCTTCGTCGCAAATCATAACGGGACCGCCCGCGCCTATCATTTCGGAATGATCGACCGTAAAGAAGTTTTGCTTGTCATACGGTTCGCCGCCCCATACATACATAAACGAGTTGTAGTTGTCGTATGCCTTGCAACTTTGGATCGCATGCTTTGTTATCGATCCGTTCCAGGATTCGGGGAAGAAAGTGATAAACCATTTGATGGCTATCGAGTTTTTGATAACGAAATCAACGTCTTGAACCTTGTAGAAGATAAGTCCGCCGCTGAGTACGCCGCCGTTCTCGTCGCTGCGATTGGAGTTGCCTATAAGATACAAGTTCTTCATGGTCGAAGATGCAATATTGTTTGTATTGTCCTTGTTCTTGCCGACGATCTTGATAAGCGTAGCATGGCTGACTACCGCGCCCACGTTGGTGACCTTGTCGCTCTCTCGAACTACGAGAGGCATAGCGGACGCGTCGAGGTTGAAATAGTTACCTATAATTTCAAAATTTTCCCCAGGCGCTACACATCTTTCGTAGATCTCGCAACCGTCACGAAGCGAATTTACTACCGAAATTCCGGGGTTGTCTTGCGTACCGCGATTATAATCTTCGTCGCTCGGATTTACATCTTTCTCGGTATACAAGAAAGACGCGGGAATATCTTCTTTTGTGATGCTTATGTCATTATGCAAAATAACGGCGGCTACCTTTTTATTAGCGTCATAGCCGTTGTCGGCTTTGAATTTCTTCCACTGAGCGTCGGCAGTTCCATGTTCTCCATCAGAAGATTCGAACGACAATCTGTCGTACTCGATCATGCAAAGGTCCTTTGCGGTATAAACATTCCAGCCGTCAATTACTTTGAATTCGAAACTTACGCTTTGCGTCGACGAATCGGACTTACCCTTGATAAACGGACGAACCGTAAACTTTATGGTTTTGCCGACTGCGGGGGTAAGGAATTGATATTTTCCGTATTCTTTAACTTCCACATATTGCTCGATATTTGCAGCCTTTTCATATGCTTCTTCATTCTTGATTTCCAAGGTAATTTCTGCGTCTATTTTGGAGTAATCGACTGGTACGGAATAGCCTTCTTCCAAAACCGTAACTTCGGGCTTAAATTCGAACGGGTTATCGTCGCCTACGTAGAATCCGTCGTTACGATCATAGAATTCCGAGCGTTTTGCGTTGGGATTCGAATCGGTAACTTGCTTTTCGGCGATCGCAGTATTATGCGCCGTAATAAATTGCGGCAACGTAACGCCGACTATCCTGAGATCTTCCGGATTATCCGGATTGTCGGGTCCGGGACCGGCGGGTTCGGTAACCGTGATTTCATAATTAACGGTGACGTTCTTGTACGTTATTTTGAGGTCGAATTTGCCCACTTGTGCGGTACTGAATTCGCCTACCGTAATACCGTCTGCTTTCTTGACCGTTTCCGTCGTTCCGTCGGAGTAATAAACAATAATTTCGAGTTTATCGGTTTTCAGAACTCCGTCCTTTTCGACAACGGTCGCAATAGTTCCGTCTTTCACTTCTATCTTTTCGATAGTCTTGCCATCTTGGCACGCTACCGCCGTAAAGACCAAAGTCAATACAAGCAAGAACATAGCCAAAAATTTGAATTTTCTCATTTTAACCTCCTTTTGAGATCAGTAAACTGATATATCTAAAACACCTATTAGGTGGGATTTTTAAAATTGTTTATTTGGACCGTAAAATCACGGCTACGGGCTTTTTGTCCGTCTTTACTGAGTATATAAACCTTTGCGTATAAAATATCGAAGTCGTCCGAAAGCACGCTCACCTCGCCGTCCGACGTGATCTGCAATTTGCCGACTGCGTTATCGGGCATATTGACGATGAACTCCACTTCCTTGTTCGTGGCGTTTTCGGGCATAACTTTGCAATAAAGTCTGAACTTCAATCCTTTGCTGTATTCCTTTACTACGAAATCCTGGTCGGGATAACGAGGCGGATGAGAGATCTTGTACGAATCCGAATACGGGTCGTCGATAAGTTCGATACTCTGAACATACAATATGGGGTCGAAAATAGCAAGTTTTATGCCGAGATATCCGACCAAAACTATCGAGAGAATATATATTACGCAAATTGTCAAAACTACTGACTTTCTCATTACATTTTCTCCCTATAATAGAGCCTTACTTTTATGATGAATAGGTAAATGCGCATTGCCGCAAACGCCATCGCTATTATCATAAGTTTAAGGCAAGCCGTAATGGGATTGACGCCGCTCTCGTTGAACAATATGAACGAGAAAAACGCAACCGCAAACGAAACCAAAAACGCCATTACGGTCATAAAATTGCTGTTCGGATTGTTGATCTCTCCGCCCGTCGTGGCATATTGTTCGTTTTGCGGATTCATTATGTCACGCTCGGCGCTCCACACCATATGTCCTATATGGAAGAACAGCACGGTAAGCGCAAGCATTATGAGTCCGCCCACTCCTATCGAGGACGAGTTGAACGCGCCGAATATTCCTATCGACACGATTATCGAGATCAGCGAAAACAGCGAGTTGTAAAAAATCTTACACAAAAGCGGGAAAGTCATATCGAGAGGTTTTGTCTTCTTCATATATCCCGCTCTACCTTCCATGGAGTACATAGTGGAAACTATGCCGTTCGAGGAAAGCAAAATAAGCAATATGATAAGCAGATTGAACGCGTATATCATATAGTTGCCGAGTATGTTCGTACTCATTGCCGCATAAATTTTGTTGAGCAAAAGTATGAGTATGGGTACTGCGATATAAACCGCCAAAAAACTATACGAAATCGACGAACGCAGATTGAGCAAAAATTCCTTGCGCAAGATCGACTTGTATTTTCTTCTTTTGCGGTTCTCCTTTGCCTTAATGAATTCTTTCTTCTCGAATTCGAAAGGTTGTGCGGTCATCTTCAAAAACAGCGGCTTTGCAATGAGATAAACTATGCCGAGCACGACCGCTATCGTCACGAGCACATACAAAAACACGAGTGCGTTGGAAGGTTTGAGCGTAAAGGTAAGGTTTTCGTACGTGCCGATAAGCATTTCGGTTATCGCGTACAGCGGCAATATGTATGTCTTTGCCGACTCGATAAACGATATTACCGACGGTCTGTATTTGAGCGGCCAATCGTTGATGAAGTTGATATTTTCGGGTATCAACATAATAAGTTCGACTATAAGCGCGATCACCGCTCCAACGACAAGCACGAACAAAGTGACTTTGACGGGCTCATACTTTTTGAGGAATTGATACACGAACATGGCAGGTATGGCAAGAAGCGCTCCTATCGCGACGGGCAACGCCGACACGAAAATAAGGACAAACGCCATCCAGAAGTACATTCCCACCGAAAGATGCGAAACCATTCCGTACGCTATGAAAAGCGGGAACGTGAATGTGTACGATCTCATAAGTTCGAACAAGTAGTACACCACGAGTTTGGAGAAGAACACCATATTACCCGTCACGGGCATGGTGACGAGAACTCTGTTGTCGTCCGCGAAAAACAGAGTTTTCATAAGTCCGACCATGCATGACAATACGCTCAGTATGAATATTATGGAGAACGCGAGCGCCATTACTATTGGCGGCACCCAGGCGATTATGGCAAAGATGCTGAAAAACGCCGAATAGTAAAAGATATAGTACGCCGCCACGATTATCGCCGCAATGCGCAACACGAAAAAGACCACCTTTGCGATCAACTGCTTGGTAGAAGTTAAAAACGAGAGATCGAGTTTGTCTTTAAGTTGCATCATAACGAGCGACTTAAAGTGCGAAAATGCGCGACCTCGCTTTTTTTCTTTCACTTGTGCTTCCGTACTACTCACTCTGTTCCGCCTTTTTTGTCTTTTTGTGCTTTTTTCCGTCGGGCTTGCCCTTTTTTCCGTCGTCCTCGTCGGAAATTACCTGCCTTTCAACGTCCGTTTCCTCTATCGTCTTTAAGTAAAAATCTTCGAGCGTGTTATCGGGACCGAATTCCGAAACGTTGCGCGTGCAGATTATTTTGCCTTTTTTGATTATGGTTATGCGATCGCATATACGCTCCACTACGTCTATGATGTGGCTCGAAAAGAACACTATGTTCCCCTCTTTGGCGTGTTGCTTCATACATTCCTTGACTTGATAAATGCTGTTGGGATCAAGTCCGGTGAGAGGCTCGTCGAGTATCCAAAGACGCGGATTATGAACAAGCGCCGCCATTATCGTGATCTTTTGCTTCATTCCGTGCGAGTACGTGCGCATACTGTTGTCTATCGAGCCTTCGAGTTCGAACAACTTGACGTATCTGTCTATGCGCTCGTCGCGTTCTTCCTTGCCGACGTCGTAAATGTCCGCTATATAGTTAATGTATTCTCTGCCCGTCAGTCGCTCGTAAAGCGCGTAATGGTCGGGTACGTACCCTATCTGCCTTTTGGCTTCGACCGATTGCTTCTCGACGTCGTAACCGCATACCTTGATCGTGCCTTCGGTTATCGGTTGTATGCCGACGATGCTTTTTATTATCGTCGATTTGCCCGCGCCGTTCGGTCCCAAAAAGCCGAATATTTCGCCTGCATGAACTTCGAGATCGGCGTTCTTGACCGCATAAACGTTACTCGATCCGTAACGTTTGCCAAATCCCTGCAATATGAGTTTGTCAGTCTGATCGTTATACATAGGTTCGGTTTTACTCCTCCCGTTTAATGTGCTGAGCATAGCGTACTTGTCCTGTCTGAATTTTCGGTTGCGCGCATGCATATCGTAATGGAAGTCGGCAACCAAGAAAAATTGTTCGTACACGAACCACATTGCAAACGCTATGCCGACGTACACCACGAAAAACAATACCTGATATACCGGATAGTATACGAAATGCAATCCCCCGATGTCGAATTCCAGAACAAAGTTCGTGCGAAGCGCTTCCGCCCATGAGCCGAGTTTGTCCACTATAAAGTCGCTGTTGAGAAAGAAATAGTCAACGTCGCCGTAATTGCTGAACCAGCCGTTTATCACAAGCACGAGCAAGAAGTACACGGCAAAGCCCGCCATCGAATACCAGAATTGTCTGAACTTCGGACGCGCGAACATTTTGAGTGCGACAAGCAGCAACGGCATAAAGAATGCGCAAAAGTGATTTATCCAAAACAGCACGAGCGCCGTGCTGAACATATTCGTCCCGTCTGCGTAATTGGGCATTGCCATTGCCAAAAACGCGCCCATGACGTTGATGAAATATGTAAAGTAAAAGAGTTTGTCCAACTTAAATATTATGCAGATCGGGATTATATACATCGCCGTGTTGCATAAGTGCAACGGCCAATGATACGGCGTCAATATGTCGGCGAAAGTGTAATTGTACGAATACGAAATCATTGTCGCAAGCGCAAGAAACAATATCGAGTAATGTATAACTTCCTTCGACTTATTTCGCAATGCAAAGTAGACCGCGATCGGTATAAGCACCGACGCATAAAGAAACGCGCGATGGTCGGGTCCCAAATCTTTGACCGTATAAAGCGTGTTCGCCCGCCCGAAAAGCATTTGAAGCAGATACGGAGGAAACGCCGCGATGAGCATCGGCAAAACCGACAAAAGCAAATTGAGCGCTTCTTTCTTCGAAATGCGCAAATTGCCGTCGCGGATCCAGGCGTTGCCGCATATAGCAAGTCCGCAACCTATTTCGGCAGCCATCGCCGCCGCCGACAAATTAAGTTCGGCTCCAAGCGAAAAGTCGCAAAACAGCGTAAGCATGGGAGTCAAAAATCCAAGACAGATTACGAATACGGGCGTGGCGAAAAATTTCACCGCGTTGTTGGCGGTCTTGAAATCGTAAAACGGATACAGTATGACTGTCAAGATCGCCGCCGCTTCGAGCCATAACATCAAGGTAGACAATACGCCGAGTCCCGACGAAACGGGAGCGGCAATAAGTCCGTACTGTCTGTACGGGTCTATTATGTCAAGATCGACGAGAGTTGCGTTCCTCAGGTCGCGGCTCGCAGAAAAATAACGAAGCACAAACATAAGCGCCGCAAACAAGGACGGCAATATATATTTGTCCTCTACTGGCTTAACGAATCGTCTTTTCTTTTTGCCCTTTTTCTTTTCGTCATTTCCCTCGTCTGCTTTTTTTGCGGCTTTGCTCGCTTCGGCGTTTATGGTATGTATATCGGATTGCGAGGGCGCAACCATATCGGCGTCACATTCGTGACGCTTTTTGCCGCACGCAAATACTTTGCTTATCGCGGCTATAAATATGGTGACGGCAAGTCCCGCCGATACAAATAAATAGTACATATCCTCCCCCGAATATTATCCGCAAAAATTCACTGAAATTATACCATAAGGCTAATATCAAGTCAATGAAAAAATTCCGAATTTGCGTAAAGTATACAAATTTAAGTAAAATTTTGGTATTTTTTTGCTTTATATAATAAAATAAAAATCAAATTTATACAATAGCCGTCTTTTTTATGTATTGTCACGGTCTTTTGTCGAGTTCTATCGTCACCGGTCCGTCGTTATGCTGAACTATCTGCATATCCGCGCCGAACACTCCCGTCTTTACGCGCGCGCCGAGCAAAACGAGTTTTTCTACGAAATATTCATACAACTTTTCGGCGACCGCGGGGTCCTCGGCAAGCGCGAAACTCGGCCGATTGCCGCCCGTCGCGTCCGCGCACAAAGTGAATTGCGATATGACGAGTATTTCGCCGCCTATATCTTTGAGCGCGACGTTCATTTTGCCGTCTTCGTCCTCGAAAATGCGTATATTGTATATCTTTTTCGAAAGGTAGTCGGCAAGGCTTTGGGTATCGCCGCGCTCCACGCCGAGATAGACGCACAACCCTTTGCCGATCTTGCTCACGAGTTTCCCGTCCACCGAGAGCGACGCTTCCTTTACTCTTTGAACGACCGTTTTCATATATCCATCCTCTTGGCATTGCCTATGTATTCAACGGGTAGCCCGTCCTCGAAAACTATCGCGCTGTCGTTTCCTATCGCGTACGACGGCGAATATTTCTTCGCCACTTCGTCGAATTCGGGTCGCTCGTCATAATGCGGGCAAGCCAAACCTTTCAAGAAGCCGAGAGCGGGCAAAACCTTGTATTCGCCGCTCTGCCCGCGCAATATATCGTAATCGGTGTATGCGTTTTCGAACCAGCAAACCGCGCCCGCGCTCAATCCGCAAAGTATGACTCCGCGCTCGTAAGCGTCCGCAAGCATCTTGTCTATCCCGCGTTCCTGCCAAAGGTCGAGCATGAATTTCGTGTCGCCGCCGCCTACGTAAACGCAGTCCGCTTTCTCGAACTTCGCCCTTATCGCGTCGCTATCCATTTCGCCGTAAACGAGCAGTCCCACTTCCGCCTTGATGTCGAAAACGGAGGTATATGTCTTGCGAAAACTGTTGAAATACGGCATACTGTCATGGCTCGCCGTTCCCAAAAACAACGCGCATCCTCTACCGCCCGCGGCACGCTCTTTGATATAGCCGGCAATAACTTTGTCCACTTCGATCGTGGTCTTGTTCTTTATCTCGCCGCCGCCTATCGCGACTATACGTTTTGTCATTCGCGTTCCTCCCTTTTTGCCTCGTTTCGTGAGGCATATGCTATCTTCTTCCGCCGCCGCCTCCGCCGAAGCCGCCGCCGCCGAAACCGCCGCCAAAGCCGCCGAAACCGCCGCCTCCGCTAAACGACGAACGGGACGGACGGGACGCCATTGCCGAAGCATAACTTACGAACGAATTCCTGAAAATCGCGTTGAATACCATAAAGTCGAATATGTCGGGACCATGGTAGTAGGCAGGCGGCGGGACAGATTCGAGTTCTTCGAACTTTTCCTGCCAGATCTCGCTTACGCCGAGCACGTTCGCGTACGGTAATATGTTGTAGTAATACTGAGGATCGTCTTCGAGCATCTTTTCGAGTTTGTCCTTTTCGGCAAGGCGAAGAAACTCCTTGAAGCCCACGATTTGCCCCATAACCGACGCGTAATATTCTGATTTGCGATTCATCATGCCGCATACGAAGCCTATGACCGCAAGTCCGCAGTAAATCACCGCCCTCGCATACACGGGGAATATCCCGCCGAGGAAAAACAGCGAAGCCACCACTCCGCCGAACAGCACGGCGACCGTCATGCCGAGGCAAAACAAGGTTATGCGCTTCGTCGATAACTTGTGCTTTACGTTGAATATATATCGCCCGCAACCGAATCCTATTGCCGTGAATATTGCCGCGAAACCTATCGGGAATATTAGCGAACTAATCAGAGAAATATTGACCTGTATCGTGAAAACGCAAATTGCGATCGCGACAAGTATTGCGCCGACCGCCGCTATCACGGGCGAAAATTTCGATTTTCCGTCGAACAACTTGCCCGCATAATCGCATTTTATTTGACTTGTAGCAAGCGCTATTTCGGCATAGTACGAATCGGAAAGTTGGGCGCTCGAAATCTTGTCGCCTTTCTTGAATAGTCCGTTGAAGATTATCTTTCTGTGCAAAGGCTCGCCATCACCTATTTCGCCCTTTTTGATGAGCGTGAAGTCGTTATCTTCGACGCTTTCTATCTCAATAAGCCCCTTTGACGCAAAGTAAAATATCATTGCCGTAATATCTTTCGGCTCGCAATTGTTGTCAATAAGATATCCCATTTGCGCAGGATCGAGTTCCTTGCCGCTATCGAGCGGCGGGGTCGCATTGACCACGGGGACGATCATTCTGTCCTTCAATGCGAACAATTTCAAGCATACGGCGGAGGTGACGAGTGCGAGTATCAAAAGGATCGAAACAAGTCCCGCCGCCCCGAAATTAACGTTGAATTTGCGACCCATCTCCGCATCAACAGTAACTCCGTTGAACGGATCGAGATCAAGCCCCGTCATGGTGATCGTCTTGCGATCTTCGTCAAGACTAAACGCGGACGTGGTTACTGACGAACCGTAATCGCCCATATAGACTTTAAGGTCTTTTATTTCGAAAGGAAAACTCATTTTTACCGAAACGTTTTCCTGTTTCGTTGTCCAGCCGTACGGAACTATGTTCATATAGTAATTGGTATTTTGGACGGTGCGCACAGGCGGTACTATGTCGTACGAAATGACATAATCTATTTCCTTGCCGATGGGATAGTAAGTATAGTCGTCGCCCGTGTAAACAGCCAAAAAGCCGTCTTCGGACGACATATAGTACGTATCGCCCGTTACGGTAATGTTACGATATTGTTCGCCGCTGCCTGTCGGCAACCACCTTATTATGCCCCTGCTTCGAACGTTGAACCTTACCGTGAGCGATTCCGTAACCGAAGCGACGTGATCTTCCGCTACTGCAATATCGTAATTTGCTTTCGTTATGGTATATCCGTTGTCAACGCGAAATTCATCGTATGCGTTATCCGCCGGTAACGGCACCAACAAAAGTACGATGAATACGCCCAAAAAGAGCAAGGTGACGGCAACTATCAGCCATCTGAATTTTTTCATTTAGAATTTTACCTGTACGTTCTGTCTTTCGCTTTCTTCAACCTCGAAAAACGGCTTTTTGGTAAGTTTCATAGCATTTGCTATAAGGTTGGACGGGAAAAACATTATCTTGTTATTGAATTGCTTGACAGTGGCGTTGTAATATTTGCGATGCTGTGCGATATCGTTTTCAATAGACGTAAGTTGACTTTGCAACATAGCGAATTGTTGATTCGCTTTGAGATCGGGATATGCTTCCTGCAAAGCAAAAAGAGATTTGAGAGTCCCGCTGAGCATATTTTCCGCTGCGATCTTGTCCTCGGCGGAAGTCGCGTTCATTGCCCTGTTTCGCGCTTCGACCACCTTGGTGAGCGTTTCGGACTCGTGCGAAGCATAACCTTTGACCGTTTCAACGAGATTGGGAATAAGGTCCCACCTCTTTTTGAGATAAACGTCAACCGTCGAAAACGCTTCTTCGACGTTGTTACGTAAACCGATGAGCGAATTGCGCGTGGAGATAAGCCAAATGACTATTCCCACGACCACAACGACCGCGATTATGACTATCAACCAAATAGCCCAACTTTCGATCCCCAACAAAAACATATCGAATCCTCCGTAAAAACTTATTTTGCCCGCTTTCGACAGGCAAAAAGAATATAACATAACTCCTTAATTTTAGTCAACTGTTTTGGGATTGATTACATGATTTATTATGTAACCGCTCCGTTGTTTATATTAGTTCCCCTACTTCGATTTGCAAAAATTTCGCCAAAAAATCATAGTAATTGTCGATTATTTCAAGTACGCGAGCGGCGAAAAGTATATAATATTACTATACGAATTTTTCATAAGGAGTCTAAAAATGCGTCTTAAAAAATTTTTGATCATAACGCTAACGGCGCTCATTGTTACGCTATTAGTAGGTTGTGCGCCGTCCGCCTACGACATAGCAAAGAAAAACGGTTACGAAGGAAGCGAGGAGCAGTGGCTCGTATCGCTTCGCGGAAACGACGGAGCGGACGGAGCCGATCTCAATATTTACGATATCTATCAAACCGCTCTCGATTCTGGGTTCGAAGGAAGTTATCTCGACTTTTTGGATAAATATCTCGATTTCGAACAGTCCGCCGACAATTCCGCGGCAATTACCAAGGGACTGCGAAGCGCCGTACTCATAGAATGTACAATTCACAATATCACGCACATGGACAGCGTTCAGGCTGGCGCGGGCGTCGTGTACAGGCTCAATAAAACCGAGGGCAGCGCGTACATAATCACCAACTACCACGTCGTATACTCCACGTCGCTCAATACCGTTTCGAATGATATCACGATAACTCCGTACGGCAGCGACAAAAAAATTTCCGCCGAGTACATAGGCGGTTCGGCGATATATGACATAGCGGTCTTACGTACAAGCGACGCATACTTTACGACCGACCTGCCTCTCGCCGTTTCGATCGCAAATTACGACGTTTGCGTGGGACAAACGGCAATAGCAATAGGCAACCCCGCAGGTTACGGAATTTCGGCGACGACGGGAATAGTCAGCGTCGAGAGCGAATACCTCACAATGAACGCCATCGACGACAGATCGCAGTCCGTTCAAAGCCGTGCAATTCGTACCGACGCGGCAGTCAATTCTGGAAACAGCGGCGGCGGCTTGTTCGACGCGGACGGCAATCTTATAGGCATAGTCAACGCCAAATCGGCGGATACGTCTTACCAAAACATGGGGTACGCAATTCCCGTTTCGGTGGCGACGGCGGTGGCTCAAAATATAATAAACAACCACGGCACGTTCCTAAAAGGCACTCTCGGCATTACAGTCGAATCGGTAAATCCCCACTCCTATCTCTCTGACGGCAAGATCAGGATCGCCGAAACGGTGACCGTAAAAGAGGTCGAGGGCGCGTCGGTCGGCAAAGTCGTACGAGGCGACATAATTAGGTCAATAAGCATAGACGGCGTAGAAACGACGGTGACCCGAAGTTTCCACATTACCGACGTAATGCTCCTGTCTTCTCCCGGCGACGTCGTCACCCTAAAAGTTCTGCGCGGCAATACCGAACTTACGGTAAGCGTAACGTGCAAATAAAAACAAACAAGTACTGTCGTTTACGCAAGGCGAATATATTTCGCCTTGTTTTTTTGCAAAAACGGCTCATCTGTGCTTGATTTTCATCATATTTATATGCTACAATAAATGTCGGTAAACCGAAATGATAAAAACTGCTCTAAAAAACGTATTTAAGAATTCTATCTTTATTTTTGTCGCCATGGGTATAGTGTATCTGGTGATCTTACTTGCGCTGTTTTGGCTTATTTCGGCAATTACGGGCAATATCGGCGACACTTTCAATAAACTCGGCGCGCTTATCAACGACTCGTCGGTGCAGTCGTCCACGGCTGTAAACGAATTTTTGGGATACGCTTTCGGTCAAATAAATTGGCACGGCAACTTCTTTGCGACAATCAAGCAGATCATAAGCACCGAGTGGATACAAAACACCGTCAAAGGCTTCTTCGAAACGCTCGACGTATCGGCGGAAGGGTTCGGCGAACAGTTCACGCTCATCATCGACGGATTTTTTGGCACGTTCGTATCGCAAATCATTGCATTTGCGGCGGTCTGCGCGATAGGCATAATGCTCGCCAACCTCGCCACCGGATTCGCGATTCGCAGACGTTCGGCAAAGCGAAATATAAAAAGAACGATCTTCGCCTTTACGATCACCCCCCTGTTTCAATCCGCAATGATAATCATAATCATAGTCATGGCTATTCTAATAGGGTACTTCGCGATTTTGGCGTTCGTCGCAATTGTCATCGCCGCCGAAATGCTGTCGCTCATATTCTCTTGGCTCGTGTACAAAGACGAATCTTTGAAACTCAAAGACGTGTTCACGCTGAAAAACATTTTGCAAAACCTCGCGGTGCGCGGCATACTGTACGCAAGTTGCGCTTTGCTCGCCGTATTGCTCTGGCTCATCAATCCGCTTATCGCCATTTTGTTGACCATTCCCGTTATCATTTATATCGAAAACATAATCGAAATCAACACGGACTCGTTTGTTAGCGATATGGTAAAATCCAAAAAACTTAATATCTCTACCGAAAACCTTAACGAAACAACAGAAACGCAAATCGAGGAAGCGACCGAAAACCTTAACGGAACCGCCGAAAAGCAAAACTACGAAACTACCAAAAACCTCGAAGAAACTGCCGAATAAGACCGCGCCGAACAGAGGCGACAAATCATTTTTTCCATGTGTTATGCAATCCATATGGCATCTTTTTTATTTTTATCGTATTTTTGCACGAACAAAAGCACATACTACGATTAAGGAGATACTTATGAACGAGCAACACACAATTAAACTTTTGAGAGAATGTGACGCGGGGATCAAGATGGGCATCGTAGCCATCGACGACGTAATACGTCACGTTGACAACAAGGAGTTTCACGACAAACTTTTCGGCTACAAACAGGAGTACAACAGACTTCAAAACGAGATCCAAGGACTGCTTGAAAAGCACAAGGACGAGGGCAAAAGCCCCAACCCCGTCGTTCGCGGAATGGCGTGGATGAAAACGTCGCTGAAAATCTGTCTTGACGAATCGGACAAAAATATTGCCGATATTATGACTGACGGATGCAATATGGGTATAAAAACGCTCAATAAATTTTTAAATCTGTTTGCGGACGCCGACGACGAATCGGTTAGTCTTGCTAAACGTCTTGTCAATCTCGGCGAACGTCAAGTCACCGAAATGCGACAGTTTTTGTGACAAATTACCTGCAAACAAAAAAGGCAAGGATAATTTTTTAGTCCTCGCCTTTTTATTTTAATGTTTGCGATATTTGTTATTTGAGAAGTTCGAGTTTTCCCGTGAAGTGACGAAGCACAGGCGCTTCTTCCACGATTTTAAGACCTTTGATCTTGCTTGCATTCTTCTTGACCTCGATAAGAGCGTCAACGATAACGTCGAGGTGCGCCTGAGTATATACTCTGCGCGGGATGCAAAGTCTTGTAAATTCGAACTTGGATTCCTGTTCCTTGTGCGTAACGGGATCGCGATCGAGCATATAGGAACCGATATCGCAACCGCGTATGCCCGCCTCTATGTAAAGTTGAACGGCAAGAGCCTGTGCGGGATATTGATACCAGGGTATATGAGGAAGCATCTTCTTTGCGTCAATAAACAGCGCATGACCGCCGACGGGAGTTTGATAAGCGATGCCCGCCTCGTCAAGTCTTGCAGCCATATATTCGAGTTGACCTATACGATAGTTGAGGAAGTCTTCCTCGATACCTTCTTTTAGACCTATCGCCAGCGCTTCGAGGTCGCGTCCCGACATACCGCCATAAGTAACGAATCCCTCAAAGGAAATGCAACTTTGCTTGATCTTTTCGAAAGCCGCCTTGTCGCGCGTTCCCAAAAGACCGCCCATATTGACGATTGCATCTTTCTTCGCCGACATGGTGAAGTAATCGGCATATTTGAAGCATTCCGATATAATTTGCTTTATGGACGAATTCTTGAATTCTTCCTCGCGCTGTTTGATGAAGTGCGCGTTTTCGGCATAACGAGCGGCGTCGATCATAAACGGAATTCCGTTGTCATGGGCTATCTTGCTCGCCTCGCGGATATTAGCGACCGAAACGGGCTGTCCGCCTGCCGAGTTGTTGGTGATAGTCATTATAATAACGCCGATATTTTCTTTGCCGTATTCTCTTATGAGTTCTTTGAGTTTGCCGCAATCCATATTGCCCTTAAACGGAAGTCTGAGCGAAGTATCCAACGCTTCGGGAACTACGCAGTCGATGGGAATACCGCCCGCCATAACGGCATGACCTCTCGTCGTGTCGAAGAACATATTTGCTATGGCATATTTCTTGCCCGCAAGCAAAATGGGCATAAGGATCTTTTCGGCGGCGCGGCCTTGGTGTACGGGCTGAATGTACGGGAAACCGAAAATTTCTGTCGCGCTCTCGATCACGTGTTGATAACTGAGCGCGCCTGCATACGACTCGTCGCCCATCATAACGCCTGCCCATTGATTGATGCTCATGGCGTTGGTACCGCTGTCGGTAAGGCAGTCAATGTAAACGTCCTGAGAATTCAAACCGAACAAGTTATAGTGTGCGGCTTTGATTTTTTCTTCTCTTTCTTTGCGTGTAAGCATTTTGAGCGGTTCCACGCTTTTGATCCTGAAAGGTTCGGCAATGTAAGTTGGTTTCATTCTATCTCTCCTTAAAAATATTTTATGACTATATTTTAGCATTTCGAAAAATAAAAATCAACCTTTGAGAGGAAAATTTATGAAACTTCTACATTTATTTTATATTCCGCTTGTACATTTTTTACGAAATCAATTTGTTCGCCGTAAATTTTGTACTCACGGTTGCATTGCTTATAGAACTGCGTTTCCAGACCGAGAATGTCCGCGCCCGTTTTTTTGCCGTAATCGAGCGCTTCTTCTATTTCTTCTTTTACGATCTGCTCGGCGCGTTTGGCAATGCACTTTTTGACCTCTTTTTTGCTCGCGAACTTGCCCGTTTCGGAAATCATGAATCTCGTTTCGGTTTCGAGTTCCATGTTGACGTTGAAAGTAACGATCGGCTTGCCGTCTTCGAATTGCGCTTTGATCGTCCCGTCTTTTTTGCGGACCTGCATCGGCACGTAAGATATTACATCGTCGCCTATCACGACGTTGTCCGCCTCGAAATAGCCTTTGTTGCTTTTCTTGTCAAACATACTCAGTCCCTTTGTGCCGAGCGGCGACATTTTGCCCACCGCCTTGCCATCCTTGAACAGCATGGACATGTTAAGTTCTTTAAGGCTCGGTCCCTGCGACCCGCCGCTTCCGCCTCCCGAATCGGAGCCGCCGCCCCCGCTTCCGCCGCTACTGCTTCCGCTACCTCCGCCCGAATTCGAACCGCCGCCTCCGCCTCCCGAATCGGAGCCACCGCCCCCGCTTCCGCCGCCTCCGCCGCTGCCACTATCCTCCTCAAACCCTATAATGGGTAGCGAAGAAGCGTGCGACGGTGTGTGATTTTCACTCAAAAATTTAAGCACCGAAACAATGCGAATATTGATCGAATTTTCCGAAAAGTCGGCTACGTCGAAAACGCCCGACCCGTTAGTCTGCGAAAATTCGTTGAGTTTTTGCATAAATTCTTCGGCTTTGCCTTCGCATACGAACAATATCATTTGCGGACTAATCATTCCGCTCGCCAAAATATAATCGAGTTCGTTGGTAAATCCCTGTTTTGCCATTTCCTCGCCGACAAGGATTATTCCACAATGAGCGAGTTCGATTTTCAGTCCCATCTTGGTGGAGAGTTTTTCGAACGCCTCGCCGATATCCTTCCCTTCTGCGTGAACGACGAGCAGTTTTGACGAACCCTGCGCCTGCTGTTGCGGCACGTTGATCTGCACGAAAGTTTCTATTTTGTCGTCTTTTTTGTCAAAAGCGACAACCGTCACCGCACTTTTTGCTTCGACGCTCGGCGAATCTTCGAGCGGAAAGACGGCGACCAAAAGCAAAAAAATCAGGGCGAAAACTTTAATTATCAGTACTTTTTTCTCGTGAGTCATCTTCATTTTTCTTTTTTCTCCTGCCTATGAGCGAAATTACAAGCATAAAAATGGGCAAAATCACTTCCACAACAAGGCACAGCCACCTCGCCGGGCTCGTGCCGAGTTCAAACAAACTGCTCTTGTCGATGAAAACGAATTGGCAAAGCACGAACAGCGCGACTGCGACGATAATGCTCCAAACCGTATCGCCACCCTTACCTACAATGTCTTTCAGCGACGAAGTTATGGCAATAAAACTCAAAATTATCTGTATGAATATGGATATCATCCAAATACAAAAAATTGGTATATCGAACCTGCCGAAAAGGTAACTGCCCGACGAATATACTACCATGTTGCTTATATTATGCCCGTAGTCTATGATGATCGGGTAGTCGCCGTACGCCGCGAACAGCACTATCGCAAAGTACATTACCGCCGCGCTCGAAATCAACGCGCTTGCCATGCTTTTGAGCACAAAGAGTTTGCGCATACGCACCCTGCCCGTAAAGATGAGCAATACGGCTACGTCGCCGAACCAAAGCGGAAACTTGTTAAGCGTGCCTATAATGTCGCTTTTATCGGCGATCATGGGATACAATCCGCTTATTTCGAGGTTGCCCGCCGTGAGAAAAAACAATATGGCAAGCGACGCCAGAATGAACGGGAAAAACAGTTGCGCCGTTCTTCCGAGCGGGCGAAGTCCTTTCGAGGCGAACAGCACGAGCAAAAACAGCAGAAGAATAAAGCAAACGGTAAAATCTATGCTGCGCAAGATAGACGTCGTGAAAAACAGCCTTATTTCGCCTATCATAATTATGGTTTTTACGCCGAGCAAGACGGCAAAAACAAGCATAATCGCCTTTGCGACGATCTTGCCCACGCTGCCCAACAGCACCTCGTAAAAAGTTTTGTCGGGATTGAGTTTGATGATAAACAAAATTACGAGCAGCATGGCAAGTTCTATCAGCACAAAGATGAGCATACTTATCCACCCATCTCTGCCCGAATATTTTATGAGTAATCCCGGCGCAAGAAAAATTTTGAGCGCCATTACGGCAATGAACACAAATACCGACAATTGGCTCGCGTCTATTGATTTTCGCATTCGTCCTCCCCCTGCCTTACGTTATTTATATTGGGTATTGATTGCGGTCGTGTTTTCAATTTGGGGATCGGGACTCTTATCAACGAATCTTTGAGATCGTTTTTGACGTACGGCGCGAACGGCGCTGTGTACGGCACGCCGAAACTGTCGAGAGAAGTCATGAGATGCACGAAGAAAAGCGCCGAAATTATCAAGCCGTAAAAGCCCAAAAGCCCGCCCATGATTATCAAAATTATGCGTATAAGACTCATCGTCCCCACCTCGTTGGGAACGGTATAAAGCGATATGGAACTGAGCGCCACCACCATTACCGCGGGCGAACTGATTATGCCCGCGTTGACCGCCGTTTCGCCGAGCACAAGAGCGCCGACGATGCTCATCGCCATACCGACTGCGCGCGGCATACGGACGCTTGCCTCGCGGATAATTTCAAACAGAAGCAGTACAAACAGAATTTCGGTAAGCGGCGGCAACGGGATCCCTTCGATCGCGTTCATAAGCGTCGTCAAAAACCGTACGGGAATTACTTCCTGATGAAACATTTGGAGCGCGACGAAAAATCCCGGCAAGATCGCGCCGAAAAAGAGGGCGATAAGCCTCATTATTCGCAGAAAAGACGAATATGTGTTGCGTTCGTAATAGTCCTCGCTGCTCTGCAACGTTTCTATGAACATGAACGGGACGGTTATCACCATCGGCGAGCCGTCCACTATGAGCGCTACCCTGCCTTCAAGCAATTTCGCGCACACGACGTCGGGCTTTTCGGACACGCCCGACTGCTGGAATATCGAAAACGGGTGATCTTCGAGCAGCGGCTGCAAATAGTGGCTGTCCACAAGGCAATCTATGTCTATTTTCGTAAGGCGTTTACGCACCTCGTTGATTATTTCGGGCGAGGCTATCGTCGAAATATACACGAGCGCCACCATGGTCGATCCGACCCGCCCGACACGGAACTTTTCGATACCCAGTGCCGGGGTTCTGAGCCTTCTTTCGATGAGTCCCAGATTTGTTTTCAGGTCCTCGATAAACCCCTCGCGAGGTCCGCGCATGACCGTTTCGGTGGGCGGTTCGGCAACCGCTCGCTTGTCGTATTTGCGCGCGTTTATGCCGAGAACGTCATCGCCGACGAAAAGCAACAGATCGCCGCTGAGCAGCGCCGACATAGCATCTTCTTCCTTTTCGAGAATTTCGGTTTCGGAAGCCTGCAATACCACGTTTTTTATTTCTTTTGCGCCCTCGGCTTTGAGTCCGTAGAGTTGTAACGCTTTGATGACCCCCTTAATGACGACCGCGTCCGTCAATTCGGTGTTGAATAACAATTCGAAGGTTTTCTTCCCCACCTTGACCTCGCGCGTCTTGACCGACGTCTGCGTTGCGAATTTATCGAGTAACTCCTTGGCTTTCATATCGAATTTATTATGTGTAATTATCCGCCCCTTATTCTCTCAATATATATAAAACAACGATAGACGCATCTTATATAAAACGACGATAACCAACCTTTGTTCTTGCCTGCTCCTTATAAAAAGCGGCGAAAGCCGCCTCGTGCGAGATACTTGCAATCGCACAAGCCGTATTACATAATTTGATTGGCTGCGCAAAGCAAACTTGCTTAAAGCGCAGGTGCGACGAAAAACTCGGCGGATGACCGAGTTTGTTTTTTGACAAAAGTGCTTCGATGTGGTATAATCGAGGCTGATGGAGAATTGTTTCTATGAATACATTCGGTAAGATCTTGCGACAAACCGCAGACGGCATTATCGCCGGCATCATGATAGCGCTCGGCGGCACGGCGTATCTGTCGTGCTACAACGACAATCGTTACATAGGCGCGCTGCTCTTTTGCGTGGGGCTGTATTGCATTTGCATAAAAGGCTATTCGCTATACACCGGCAAGATAGGCTACACGCTCGATAAGCACGGCAAAGACGACATCTCGGTACTTTTGCTCGGATTGCTCGGAAACGCGATCGGCACGATCGCCTTCGGCTACCTCATTGCGGCGGCGATACCCGAAATCAAAGTTGCGGCTGCCGCGCTGTGCGAATACAAACTCGCATTGCCTTATTGGCAAATTTTCGTTAGGGCGACGCTGTGCGGAATTTTGGTCTACCTCGCCGTGGATATCTTCCGCGAAAACAAAACTCCGCTCGGTATTTTGCTATGCATCCCCACATTTATTCTCAGTTCGTACGAACATTCGATAGCCGATATCTTCTACTTCGCCGCTTACGGAACTCCGTCTGCGCAAGCGCTTTTGGTCGTGTTCATCGTACTGCTCGGCAATTCGATAGGCGCGCTCATTTTGCCACTGCTCAAATTCGGGCGAAAAGCAGATAACTCACCTTGCGGCAACCTTTGACCTACGCGATCGCTTGTATTTCGCAATCGCCCGTTCCGCCGCTTTCATAAGTTCGACAAGGGGTATAACGGAGATCGCAAGCCCCATCGCTATGGCGTATTCGGGAAGCGGGACGGCGACAAACCTGAATGCGAGAGCCAAAATCGGCACGTAAATGACAAGCGCAGTACACGCAAGCGACGCCGCCGTCGAACACCAAATATAACGATTGTGTTTCATGCCGAATATCGACTTACGGCGCGAACGCATATTGAACGAGTGGAAAATTTCTGCCATGGACAGCGTTAAAAACGCCATTGTCATACCGTGCGCCGATTCGATTATCGCGACCGAACCTGTTTCCATATACACGCCCGCAAAATATGCCGCGACGGTGATTACGGTAACCAGTACCCCCTGTATCACCACGTCGATCATCATTCCGTCGGCAAAGATCCCGTCTTTCGGATTGCGAGGCGGACGGAGCATTATGTCGTCTTCCGCCGCTTCCATGCCGAGCGCGAGGGCGGGAAAGCAGTCGGTTATGAGGTTTATCCACAGCAAGTGGACAGGCTGTAATATAGTAAAGCCCATCAGCATCGCCGCAAATATCGAAAGAACTTCGGACAAGTTGGACGCGAGCAAAAATTGTATGGACTTGCGTATATTGTCGTATATCCGCCGCCCTTCTTCCGTCGCGGCTACTATCGTTGCAAAATTATCGTCGGCGAGCACCATATCGGCGACGTTTTTCGTTACGTCGGTACCCGTAATGCCCATTCCTATGCCGATGTCGGCGTTTTTTATGGACGGCGCATCGTTGACGCCGTCGCCCGTCATTGCGGTAACAATTCCCTTCTTTTGCCAAGCCTTGACTATCCTCACCTTGTGTTCGGGCTGTACTCGCGCGTATACTCCGTATTTTTCCACCCTGTCCGCAAATTGCTCATCGGTGAGTTCGTCGAGTTCGGCGCCCGTTATAGCCTCTTTGCGCGACGAAATTATGCCAAGTTCGGTGGCGATCGCGACCGCCGTGTCCATATGGTCGCCAGTTATCATTACAGGTCGTATTCCCGCCTTTTTGCACTCGACTATCGCGGGCGCAACTTCGGGACGAACGGGATCGCTCATTCCCGCAAGCCCCACGAAGCACATATCGCGTTCGAGTTCCTCGGCGCGCGAGCAAGGCGGCGCCGAATAGAGTTTGAACGCGCACGACAAAACTCTGAGCGCCTTCCTTGCCATATTTGAATTTTCGTCAAGCACGGAGCGGCGCATTTTGTCCGTCAAAGGCACGATTTTGCCACCAATATATATACTTCCGCACCTTTTGAGAAGTTCGTCGGGCGCGCCTTTCGTAAACTGAATTATGCGTCCGTCTACTCTATGGACCGTACTCATCATCTTTCGCGACGAGTCGAACGGTGCTTCGGCAAGACGCGGCAAATCGTTCCGCAGTTTCGAAACGTCGTAGCCTTCGCCCGTCGCAAACATTACGAGCGCATTTTCAGTCGGCTCCCCCCTCGGTTCTCCGTCCACCGTTTCGGCGTCGTTGCACAGCGACATTGCGTAACAGAGCGCGCTCTTGTCGCCGTGATATTCGACAACCTTCATCTTGTTTTGCGTAAGAGTGCCCGTTTTGTCCGAACATATCACTCCCGTGCAACCGAGCGTTTCCACGGCTGTAAGTTTGCGAATGACCGCTTTCCGTTTGCTCATGTTGGTCACGCCTATGCTCAGTACGATCGTGAAGACCGCCGCAAGCCCTTCGGGAATGGCGGCAACCGCAAGCGACACGGCAACCATAAACGTTTCGAGCGTCGAACCGAGCGTTATTTCGGGATACGAGCGTATCATATCTATCGCGAAAATCAACACACATATGCCTATTACCAGAATACTCAGCGTCTTACTCAGTTGCGCGAGTTTCTTTTGGAGCGGCGTTCTGTTGTCCTTCGCTTGCGAAATTGCGTCAGCGATTTTCCCCATTTCGGTTTTCATCCCAATTGCGGTTACGACCATAGTTCCGCGTCCGTAAACCACCGTGCTACCCATATATCCCATGTTTCTTCGATCGCCCAAGGCGACTTTTTGCGACGCATTAAGTCTTTCGGTGTGCTTATCGACGGGCAACGACTCGCCCGTGAGCGCAGATTCTTCTACCTTGACATCCACCGTCGCGATGAACCGCCCGTCGGCAGGTATATTGTCACCCGCTTCGAGCATAACGATATCGCCCGGAACAAGTTCTTCGCTTTTTATGACTGTCGGTTTGCCGTCACGCAACACTTTGCCCGTGTCGGCGCTGATCTCTTTGAGCGCTTCTATCGCCTTTTCGGCTTTACTCTCCTGAACTACGCCGAGTATCGCATTGATTATTACGACCGCCATTATGATAATAACGTCCGCAGGCGATTCGCCTGTTTTTAGCGATACTACGCCCGATATTGCCGCCGCTATTATCAATATTATTATCATCGGATTTGCAAGTTCTTGCAAAAATCTTATTATCGGCGACTTCTTTTTCGGCTCGACAAGTTTGTTCTTGCCGTATATTTCGCCTCGTTTTTTCGCCTCATCGGCAGATAAACCGTCCGCCGAAGTCCTGTTTTCGGCTAAAACTTCGGCTGTCGTTTTGGCATATTCGGTCATATTTCCTCCGAGATTATGTAGCGGGGATTCGTCGCAAAAACGAGCGTTCCCGCGCATACTAAAATATATGCTTGCACCATACTTTTATAACTCAAATTAGCGCTATATCGGTGTTTGCGCCTATACTATATAATATAGTTTATAATACTTTTTGGCTTAAATATCGACACCATCTCCCCGCTTATCATAAAATATGGCGCAGTCAATTTTTTCGCCGCGCCATATTTTTACGTAGTAAAAAAGCAACGGAAGATCCGTTGCTTTTCATCTTACTATTGGTTCAAGAAATAATTTGACGAGCGTCGTAGGTCTTCTCTGACCTAAGGCAACTTTTTCACT
>CANQAE010000007.1 GCA_947589465.1 uncultured Clostridia bacterium
ATTTTTACTTTTTTCAGTCAAGCGAATATGTCGAAAAGAAAATCATTAATTCGTTCGCTCGTCGCGAAAGATTGGGTTATCGTCGCCTTCGATTTCTCTCCTTCGGTGGAGAGAATTGCTTGGTTCGTTTTTACGAAGTCTTTCGCCACCACGAACACGGCGTGTTCGCCTCGCAGCCCCACGGCAAAAATAAGGCGGCATAATATAGACGCGAGAGGCGGTCGTGCAAGGATATTTAATAGCAATGGATATTTATTGGAATTAATCGGAACTTACTGCTTTATTGGGAGCACTCCCTCTGTCGCCATAATTTCTATGTTCGATTGATTTTACGTTTTCTTTGGCGACAACGAACACGGCGTGTTCATCATCGTCTCCACGCAAAAATAAGGCGGCACTTATTTGTGCCGCCTTATTTTTGGCAGGGGAGACGCGATTCGAACACGCAACCTACGGTTTTGGAGACCGCTACTCTACCGTTGAGCCACTCCCCTTTGATTTTCTATAATATTATAATAAATTAAGTCGAATTAGTCAATGATATTGGCACATAAAATTAAAGAATTTTTAAGAAAATCTGAGATTTATCCAGAAATTCTTAATTTTAATTATTTAAAATTATAAAAAATTATTTAATTTTATATTAAAATCGCTTGCAATTAATTTTCATTAGTGTTATAATTTTTAAACATTAATAGAAAAAAAGGAATAAAATCACTATGAACACAAATGATATCGCAGAACTACTTATTTATCTCGGAATCATGCCTAACAAGCAAGGTTTCGGCTATATGGAAGCCGTACTTGAAGTTCTGTTCGACAACGAGAGAATGACTTTACGACAGGCTTACGAACAGATCTCAGCGACAAGCGGCTCGAACATATGCACGATCGACAGTTGCATACGAAATGCAATTCATTCCGCATATGAAAACGAAAAATTGTTAAGACTGAACGAAATATTCGGTTTCGAAGTCATTGATTCATCATACTGCCCCACCAATCACGAATTGATTTCGTTGATTGCAAGACACTTAAAGACGATGCGCATCAAAGACGACCGCTATCACCCCGGCAAAGACCGCAAAGACATTGCCTGAGCGCGATCAAAGCGTGCTCATACGTAAGTCCGCCTTGAATATAAGCGATATACGGCGATTTAATGGGTGAATCTGCGCTCAATTCGATCGATGCCCCCTGCACGAACGTGCCCGCCGCCATAATGACCTTATGAGAATAGCCCGGCATATCCCATGGGTACGGCGTTACGAAACTGTCGATCGGAGAACATTGTTGCACAGATTGAACGAACGAAATGAGTTCGTCCGCCGTGTCGAACCTCACCGAACAGATTATATCGCCGCAACCGATAGATTTTTTCGGGAGCGTATCGTAGCCGAGTTTGGAGAAAGCGGCGGCAAAAGTCAAGGCGGATTTCAAAGCCTGCAAAGTCACGTGCGGCGCAAGAAACAGACCTTGATAAAAAAGTCTGTATCCGCCCTCGTATGAGCCGACTTCTCTACCCACGCCGGGCGCAGTCATTCTGTACGAAATTTTTTCGATCAAATCTTTTTTACCCGCAATATAACCTCCCGTCGGCGCAATTCCGCCCCCGGGATTTTTTATTAGCGAGCCCATTACAAGGTCGGCGCCCACGTCGGTGGGTTCGAGTTTGTCTGTGAATTCGCCATAGCAGTTGTCAACGATGATCGGTGCGTCTGTGAGTGATTTAATAAACTCGATGACTTGTCTGAGTTCCTCGATCGAGAATGCGTCGCGCCAATTGTAACCGCGCGAGCGTTGTATAAATACGACCGAATGAGGAGATTTAAGATTGCTTTTGATTTTATCGAAATCGAATTTGCCGTCGCTTGTCAAATCCGTTTTTACGAACTTAACGCCGAAATCGGCAAGCGAACCGATATTTTTCCCCGAAATTACCTGCTCCAACGTGTCGTACGGCATTCCGCACACAGAGAGCAGCGTGTCATTCGGTCGCAACAGCCCGTAGAGTGCAGTCGAAATCGTGTGAGTTCCCGTCGTAAAATACGGTGAAACTATCGCCGCTTCCGTATTGAATACAGAGGCAAATACTTTGTCGAGCGTATCTCGCCCTATGTCGTCATATCCGTATCCCGTTGTGCCGTTGAAGTGTCTTAACGCGACATTGTTTTTTTTGAAAGCGTCAAGAACTTTTTGTTGGTTGAATAATGCTATTTCTTCGTAATGTTCGAAAACATCTTTCAATTCTTTTCGCGTGTCGCTGATAATCGAATCAATTTCCATAATCTTCTCCGTTCAATAATTTTTCGGCAGACCGTATATCGAGATCTTTTAAGTCTACGAAAGTTTTTTCCTGTTTCATTCCCCGAAAAAACGTCATTTGCCGTTTGGCGTATTTTCTGCTGTTTTGTTTAATGAGTTCCACCGCTTCGGTCGAAGTTATCGCGCCGTCGAAATGTGCGATAACTTCTTTGTAGCCGATTGCCTGCATGGAATTGCAGTTTTTGTACTCGTACAGACTTCGCACTTCATCAAACAGTCCGTCCGCGACCATCTTATCGACGCGCTTGTCTATTCGGGCATACAGCGCCTCTCGGTCGTCGATGATTATCATCATCTTGTAATCGTACGCAGGAGTCATATCGTCTTTCAACTCGCTGCGCGGCTTGCCCGTCGTCTCGAAAATTTCCAATGCGCGTATAATGCGTTTCGTGTCGTTTATGTTGATTTCGGATGCCGATTGCGGATCTGCGGTTTTGAGTTTTTCGTAAAGAGCCGCGCTGCCGTATCTTTCGGCGAAATCTTTCAGTCTTTGCCTAATTTCCTCGTTTTTGGGTACGCCGCCGAACGTGTGATCTAAAAGCAACGAATTTAGATACAATCCCGTGCCGCCCGTCACTATCGGCAATTTTCCGCGCGCGCAAATGTCGTCTATCGCCTTTCGCGCTTCGACGACGTATCTTCCCACCGAATAATCTTCGTTCGGCATTGCCACGTCGATCATGTGATGAGGAATATTATGCTTTTCGGAGTCGGTGATTTTTCCCGTGCCGATGTCCATAAACTTATAAACCTGCATCGAATCGGCGCTTACGACTTCTCCGCCCATCTTTTGCGCAACCTCTACGGCATATGACGATTTGCCTACCGCGGTGGGACCTGTAATTACGAGTAATTTCTTCACTTTCTTTTGAACCATTTGTCGATTTCGATTTTACTGAGTTTGATGACGATCGGTCTGCCGTGCGGACACAACAGCGCGTCTAACTTATTGATGCCGTCGATAAGATATTTAATTTCGCCTGCGGACAAAAGTCTGTCGCCCTTTACCGCGGCTTTGCAGGCGGATTGTGCGAGAATATCTTTTATAAGCGTCGAATTTTTCAATGAATCAAGTTTTATCGCGTCGAAAAATATCGGTAAAAATTTGGCGAGCGATATGCCCGAAACTATCGCGGGCACTGCTTTTATGATGAATTTTTGTCCATCTTTGCTTATTTTAAATCCGCATTGCTCGAATATCCCGATATTTTCTTTCAAAATTACGCTCTCGTCCCCCGTTAACTCGAACTCGTACGGGAGTAGCAGTTCCTGAATGAGAGGCTTGCCCGAATCGAGTTCTTTGACAAGTTTGTCGTAAAGCATCCTTTCGTGAGCGGCGTGCTGGTCGATAAGATAACAAAATTCGCCCTTTTCCACTATTATATAGGTCGAGAATAAAGTTCCCACCGTGGTGTATGTTTTGTCAAACAAAAAGTCGTTATTTACGTATTCGGGGGTATTATTGTTCGCTTTCGCGCCGTAAGGAAACGCGTTCGCTCCCGACCCGCTTATATGCGGTTCATGGCGTTCTCTCAGTCCCGATCCGCTTGTAAATATGTTGTTAGCCGAAAATGTACTTTTGTTTTTAAATATGCCGTTAGCCGAAAATGTACTTCCGTAAAACGTCTTATCTTCGCTCGCTTCCACCGATTTTTCTATTGTTTTCGGTGACAAAGCGATTTTATTTAATTTTGAATTTACAAGCGACCTTATCAATTTCTTTATTCTGTCCGCTTGCACGAACTTGACGTCCATTTTGTTAGGATGAACGTTCACATCAACCATATCAGCAGGCAAATCTATGTAAAGTAAAAATACGGGATATTGCCGCGTCATCAAAAAATCCTTGTAACACAAATACACAAGGAAAGATATATCCTCGTTTTTTATGTATCTGCCGTTGACTACCAAGGTCTGATAATTGCGGCTGTACTTGCTGTATGACGGCTTTCCGACAAATCCTTTTATGGTTATGTCAGGCATAACAAGCGAAACTTCTTCCATATTAGACAAAATATCATTGCCATATACCGCAACTAACGCACTTTTTTCGTTTTCTCCCGTGGAAGAAAGTTTTTTCGTTTCGCTCTCGTAGCCGAAAGAAATCGACGGGTTGGACAAAATCAACCTTGTAATGAGATTGGTTATATCGGCTTCTTCGCGCGAGGGCGAGGAAAGATATTTTTGTCTTGCGGGGATCTTTTCGAAAATATTTTCGACCGTTACGACAGTCCCCTTTTTGCAACCGCATTCGTATTCCGCAACGAGTTTTCCGCCCTCATAAATCATTGCATAACCGAGTTCTTCCTCCTCGATGCGCGAAATGAGAGTGACTTTCGCGACGGCGGCTATGCTGGCAAGAGCCTCGCCGCGGAAACCGAGCGTCAATATCGAATTCAAGTCGTCTACGCAACTTATTTTGCTTGTTGCGTGTGGCATGAACGCTTTCGGCATTTCGGATTTTTCGATACCGCAACCGTTGTCAGTAACTCTTATAAAATCTATGCCGCCGCCCTTAATTTCCACCTTAATGTCCGTCGAGCCGGCGTCTATCGAATTTTCGACAAGTTCTTTGACGACGGAAGCGGGTTTGTCCACCACTTCGCCCGCAGATATCAAATTGAAAATCGAACTGTCAAGGATGTTGATTTTAGCCATTTTAATTTTCCGCCTTTTCTTTTAGGTCTGCCAAAACGTCGAGGGCTTGTCGCGGAGATATATTGTCTATATCGAGTTCGCGCAAGATCGTGTTTATTTCGGCGCTGTTGTTTACATTGTTAAATAAAGAAAGTTGCTTGTCCGCGTAACTTTTGTCGGTATTCAAAATATCCGACTTTTCGAGCGAAGAAAGCAGTTCCTTTGCTCTTTTTAGTACAAAATCTGGTACTCCCGCGAGTCCCGCGACTTCTATGCCGAAACTTTTGTTTGCCTTGCCGCGCATAAGTTTTCGCAAAAACACTACGCTACCGTTAAGTTCCTTTAATGTCAGTTTGTAATTTTTTACGCCGTCAATCACGCCTTCGAGTTCGGTCAATTCGTGATAGTGTGTGGAAAACAGAGTTTTTGCCTTAAAATTTCGGGAAATGTATTCTATGATCGCCCACGCGATGCTCAGTCCGTCATAAGTCGAAGTACCGCGCCCTATTTCGTCCAATAAAATAAGGCTGTTATCCGTCAAATTTTCGAGGATATACGCTACTTCGCTCATTTCCACCATAAACGTGCTTCGTCCCGTCCCCAAATCGTCGCTCGCGCCTACACGCGTGAAAATCTTGTCGATGATGCATATCTCGGCTTTCTGCGCGGGAACGAACGAACCCATATGCGCAAGTATTGTTATTAATGCCACCTGCTTCATATAGACGCTCTTGCCCGCCATGTTGGGACCTGTTATGAGCATTATGTTGCTTTCGTCGTCGATATTTGTGTCATTTGGGACAAAGGATTCGGCTTTATTGAGCCTTTCGACTATGGGATGTCGTCCTTCTGTAATTTTTATTGCCCGTATTTTGGAATTGATGATAGGTTTTGTAAAATTATATTGGCGGGCGGTAAGCGCATTGCTTAACAGACAATCTAGTTCTGCTATCGCTTTCGCGCAACTCATTATCTTGTCGAAATGTTTTTTTATGTCCTCTATCAGTTTGGCGTACAATTCGATTTCGAGTTTGATTGCCGTTTCGCCCGAAGAAAGCACCTTTGTTTCTATGTCTTTGAGTTCTTCCGTAATATAACGTTCGGTGTTTACCGTCGTTTGTTTGCGAATGTACCTATACGGAACCAAAGATATCTGTCCTTTCGGCACTTCGATATAGTATCCGAAAACTTTGTTGAAGCCGATCCTTAAATTTTTTATGCCCGTTTCTTCTTTTTCGGATTCTTCCATTTGTTTTATTACGCCCTGAGAATTCTCCGAATATTTGCGATATTCGTCCAAAGTTTTGTCGAATCCGTTCGCTATGACCCCGCCGTCCCTAACGAAATTCGCCGGCTTTTCGTCTATTGCCGACAAAATATATTTTCCCACGTCGCTGAGGTCAAAAATATTATCGTTTATTTTGCGATACGACTTTGCTTTTAGAGCATACAAACTGCTTTTGATTTCGGGCAGCCGACAGAGCGAATTGCCGAGCGCAAGAAAATCTCTTGGAGCGATATTTCCGTAACTCAGTCGTCCGCAACAACGTTCGAGATCGCAGATTCCTTCGAGCAATGAGCCGATCTTCGAACGCGCATCCACGTCGCCAAAAAGTTCTTCTACCGCATCCAACCTTTCGTTTATGATATTTTCGTCCGTGGACGGCATTTCGAGCATAGAGCGGAGTCTGCGGGCGCCCATTTTCGTACAAGTTTTGTCTATGAGCCAAAGCAACGAGCCGTATTTTTTGCCGTTGGAAGAATTTTCGGTAAGTTCCAAAGTCTTGCGAGCGGTGCCGTCCAAACTCATAACGCCGTTCATTTCTTCGCGAAGCGAGCCTTTTAGGTTGATGAGGTTGCGCTTTTGCGTCTCACCTATGTAGCGAAGCAATGCGCCGACGGCGCAGACGCAGGCTTTGTTTTTGGAGATCTCTTTACAATTTTCGGCATTGAATTTGCTCTTTATTTCATTTAACGCGTTGTCGAAATCGAATGCCGTTTCGTTGTACAAAGTAAACGGGCATACTGCGCTGTATTTTACTATCGACAAGTTGACGCTCTCGGCGAGCATTTGTTCGTTGCAAATTATTTCGGCGGGAGAAATCCTCGACAAAAGTTCGTTGACTTTAACGTTCAATTTCGCGTCGAGCGCTATATGCTTGAATTCGCCCGTCGAAATATCCGTCCATGCCACTCCCACCTCGCCGTCAATGAGGGCAAGACAAGCAAGAAAGTTGCTTTTTTCGTCATTGAGCATTATAGAGTCTACCAAAGTTCCGGGCGTTATCACGCGCACGACTGAGCGTTCTATCAAGCCTTTGCCGCCAGGTTCGGTCATTTGTTCGCAGATAGCCACCTTGTGACCCTTTTCGATTAGTTTCGCGATATAGTTGTCGGCGGCGTGAAACGGCACTCCGCACATGGGAGCGCGTTCTTCGAGTCCACATTCGCGCCCCGTGAGAACCAAGTCGAGTTCTTTGCTTGCAATAACGGCGTCGTCGAAAAAACATTCGTAAAAATCACCCAATCTGTAAAAAAGCAAAGTATCTTTGTAATTTTCCTTTACTTGCAGATATTGTTTCATCATAGGTACCAAAGCCATCTTTACTCCAACTCTCCTATCAATTTGTTCTTTTTGGTTTTAACTACTTTTACGTTCAAAAATTCTCCGTAGCAATTCCGTTCGGATTGGAACGATATCGTCTTGTCGCACGAGGATTTTCCGCTTGCGATTCCGTTGTTCCAACTGTCGCAAAGTACGCGATACGTTTTGCCGACGCACTTTTCGGCAAGTTCATCGCTTATTTCGAACTGTAAATCTATCAATCTTTTTATGCGGCCTTTTTTTACCGACAAGTCGATTTGATTCGGCATTTTGTCGGCGACCGTTCCGCTACGTCTTGAATAAATAAACGTGTAAATGTTGTCGAAACGAACTTTTTCGACTAGTTTTTCGGTGTCTTTATAGTCGTCTTCCGTTTCTCCCGGAAAGCCTACCATGATGTCGGTCGATATGCCGACAGACGGAATGTAACTGCGGATCATTTCTATTTTATTTAGATAATCTTCCGAAGTGTATCTTCGGTTCATGGCTTTGAGTACACGATCGCTACCAGATTGCACGGGTAAATGAATAAAATCTGCGATTTTGTCACTGCTTGCCATCGCTTCGGCGACGTCTATTGTAAAATCTTTTGGGTGTGATGTCATGAATTTGATACGATATTCCCCGTCAAACGTCGTCAGCGCCCTTAATAGATGAGAAAATTCGGGTGCTCCGCCCTTATATGAATTGACATTTTGACCGAGCAAAGTAATTTCTTTATAACCGTCACGAACGAGCGAACAAACTTCCGAAACTATGTCGTCGAAATTGCGACTCCTTTCCCTACCGCGCACGTACGGAACTATGCAATAAGAACAAAAATTGTCGCACCCGTACATAATGTTGACAAAGGCTTTTATATCGCCGTCCCGACGAATGGGCGCGTCGTCCGTTTTGTCCTCTTTGTCCCATATCTCGGATATTTTTTCGTGATTTTCGGCGGCGTCGAGGTATTCGTCCAACTTATACATATTGAACGTGCCGAAAATAATGTCGATAAACGGGCATCGTTTTTTCAACATTTCGGCATTGCCCGGCTTTTGCGGCATACAACCGCAAATGCCTACTATTACATCGGGGCGTTTTTCTTTTATTTTTTTGATCATTCCGAGGTTGCCGAGAATTCTCGTTTCGGCGGTTTCGCGTATGCAACAAGTATTGAGTAAAATTATATCCGCATCCTCATTGCTTTGCGCTCTCTCGTAACCGCGACGAAACAAAATACCCGCGAGTTTTTCGGACTCGTGAACATTCATTTGACAACCGTATGTATTTATAAAAAACTTCTTCATAGCACTATTTGTACCTATTAATTATAGCAGATATGAAAAAAAAAGTACAGTATTTTTTGCGCTCATAATAAATTAACCTGTAAAACATACTAACTATGTGAAAAAATTTTTTAAAACGCTATCCTATATAGCCGCATTCTTATGCATAACATTCGTTGTAAGCGTGGGGCTATTGTTGGAACCGACTATAAAGGTTTACGGATTTGCCGAACTTGACGATAACAGATTAAAAAATATACGAAACACACTCGTTATTTACGCTGACGACGGCAAAACCGAACTCAACAAAGAGATGTTCACTCCCCTTGAAAAGGTCAATGACTATACGATAGACGCATTTTTATGTGCGGAGGACAAAAGATTTTTTTCACATGAAGGCATTGATTGTTTCAGAATACTCACAGCGGCGATAAAAGATTTGAAGGACGGAGCATTTACGCAAGGCGCTTCGACGATAACACAACAACTCATAAAAAATACTCATCTGAATAGCGAAAAGACTATTTCGCGCAAGATACAGGAAGTACGGCTCAGTCGCGATATAGAACGAAAATACGACAAAAAGTCCATTTTGGAAATGTATTTGAACATACTTTACTTCGGCAACGGCAATTACGGCATAGGCAGTGCCGCGCACAATTATTTCGGTAAAACGGTAAATCAATTGACGGTACGCGAAAGCGCAATGCTCGCCGCAATTATAAATAACCCCGCTCGCTATGACCCGTATAACAATCCCGATAATCTCGCAAAACGAACCGAACTTATTTTGCGCCTCATGAAAGAAAACGGAAAACTAACAGACGAAAAATATTCCGTCGCGCTCGGCGAAAAGGTAAAAACGATTCAAATGTCGCTGTACGACAAATACAAATTCTTTGTGATCAAGGAAGCGTGCGAAATTTTGGGATGCACAGAAGAATTCCTCTTGCACAACAATATAAAGATATATTCGAATTGTAACATTGATTTGCAAAAAAAGATCGCCGATTATTTTGCTCCCTACGATGATCGCCTGCTTCAAGCGATAGTTGTAGACAACAAAACGGGCAAGATTATTGCGCACGAAGCCAAATACTGCGGCGATCCTTCCGAGATAATGCGCAGTCCCGGCTCGGTGATAAAGCCGATAGTTTGTTATGCGCCCGCGCTCGAAAAAAATATTATAGTACCGATCACCCCAATTCTCGACGAAAAAACAACATTCGAAGGCTATTCTCCGTCCAATTACAAGGATATTTACAGCGGTTGGGTTTCCTGCGGCTATGCGCTCAAAGAATCTCTTAATATCCCCGCGGTCAAATTGCTCGGAAGCGTCGGCATAGAATACGCCGAAAATTTCGCCCGTAAAATGGGACTCGATTTCGATGACGAAGGACTTGCCCTCGCTCTCGGCGGAATGAAGTACGGAACTAATTTGAAAACTTTGGCGGAGGCTTATTCGGTTTTCGCTTGCGGCGGACTAAAAAAGGAATGTTCGTATATCAAGTCGATCACGAAAGACGGCGCGCCTATATATGTTCAGGGCGCCGACGCAGAGCGAGTAATGAAAGAGGAAACGGCGTACTTTGTAAACGAAATGCTCAATGAATGTGCTCAATCGGGTACGGCTAAATTGTTAAAAGCCACCGATTTTACTATCGCCGCAAAAACGGGTACGGTCGGTGACAAATGCGGAAACAGCGACGCTTATTGCATAGCATATTCGCCTAGGTTTACCGTGGGAGTTCACGTAATGGACAATGCGAGTACGATCACAGGCGGCGGCTTGCCTACTAAAATAGCAAAAAAACTGTTTATGCGTGACATAATCAGTAATGAAATATTCAAAATGCCGTCAACAATAGTCAAAGTAGATATCGACGCCTTACAATATCGCAATAATCAAAGGATAATCGCGGCGCGGAAAACCCTACCTCAAAAAGACAGAATTACGGCAAGTTTTACGGTCGATAATATGCCGAACGCCTATGACGAACGAAGCGATTACGAAAAAAGTCTTGACCTATTCGATATGAAGAATTTCACGATTGTCGATAGCCTCGGCAATTAAACCTGCAAAATCCCCCAGCCTTTTTTCCTCTTTTTCGGCGCGTAATAGCGTAGGTTTGGTAACGGGACTGTCCGGCAAAAAGACGGTACAACAATCCTCGTACGGAAGCACGGACGTGTCGTAAGTCCCTATTTTCAACGCTATGTCTACTATCTCTTGCTTGTCCATTCCTATGCAAGGTCTGAAAATCGGCATGGATTTAATTATATCGTTCGTGACGGTAATGCTTTGCAAAGTTTGACTTGCGACCTGACCAAGACTTTCGCCGTTTACGATGCAGCCGCAATCGCTCATCTGCGCGACCTTTTCGGCGATGCGCATCATAAATCGCCTTACTATCGTTATCATATAGTTTGAAGCGCAACAACGGTGTATTTCTTCCTGGATCTTAGTAAACGGAATACAATTCAAGGTTATAGGTCCCGTATACGGAACGAGAATTTTGGCAAGGTCTATTACCTTTTGTTTTGCTTTTTCGCTCGTATAAGGATAAGAATGGAAATGCACGGCGTCCAATCTGAGTCCGCGCTTCGCCATCATGTACCCTGCGACGGGGCTGTCAAGTCCGCCCGAAAGGAGCAATAGCCCTTTGCCCGAACTGCCGACGGGCATACCGCCCGAACAAGGTATTTTGTCTTTGAAAATGTACGCATAGCCGTCCTCGCGAATATCTATATTCAAAATATTTTGGGGATTAATTACGTCTACTTTGAGTTTTGGGTGGGCGGACAAAATCGCGCCGCCGACCGTGGCGCTAACTTCTGTGGACGTCATGGGGAAAGTCTTGTCGGCTCTGTTAGTTGAAACCTTAAACGTGCCGACAAAATCTGTGCCTTTTGCGATCTCGCAAATTTTGTCTATATCGGCTTCGCATTTCAACGCAACGCTTACCGAGTGTATGCCGAAAACTTTTTTCAGCCTATCGAGAATTTTTGTTTCCTCGGTATAGTCGTATACTTCGTATCGACTGCGATTGAACCTTAATTTACAATCTATGCCGACAAGGCTTTTTTTAATGTTATCAATAAGTAAATTTTCGAAAAAACTCCTGTTCTTGCCTTTCAGATACAATTCTGCATATCTAATAACTATGACGCTGTCATTCATCTTATATTTCCTCTCAATGTTATAATTTGCTCTTTGATTATATTTGCTGCAAAGATCGCTTGTTCGAGGTCGTTGTCTATTCCGAAACTTATTCGTATACTTCCCTCTATTTCTTTTGCGGACAAGCCGATTGCGCTCAGTACCCGATTGTTCCTCGTTTTCGACGAACAAGCCGAACCGAGCCCTATCAAAACGCCTTTGTCCGAGAGCATATGTTGCAAGACTTCGGCTTTGATTCCTTCCGCCGAAATTGACAATATCGCTCCGCCCGCGTTTCCGTTTACCTTTATTCCGAGCGGCATAAGCGTCGAAATTACCGCCGCCCGCATTTCTTTTATTTTTTCGGCGTCGTAGCGTTCTCTCGTATACTTTGCCGCCGCCGCAAAACCGACGATGCCGACAACGTTTTCGGTCCCCGAACGCAGTCCGCGCTCCTGTCCGCCGCCTGCAATCAAAGGTGCTATATGGATCCCTTTCCTCAAATACAACGCGCCGCACCCTTTAAGTCCGCCAACTTTGTGTGCGCTTATAGAGTACATATCCACGCCGAATTTTTTTAGGTTAATATCCTCTTTCGCGAAAGCCTGAACGCCGTCGCTGTGAATTATGACGCGAGGATTTATTTCCCTTATTCTGCGTGATATAATTTGGAGATCGTTTATCGCTCCCGTTTCGTTGGATAGGTGTATTACCGAAGCAAAGCAGGTATTCTCGTCAATCTTCGAGCAAAGGTCGTCTATATTGACCGAGCCGTCTTTATTCAAAGAAACGAACCGAACGTCAAGTCCTTTGCTCTTTTGGACGAGTGCGCTCTCGTATACCGAAGCGTGTTCGCCTTTCGTGACAACGATATTGCCTTTTTTGTTTTTTACGCCTTTTTCGAAAGCCCAATTATTGCTTTCGGTCGCACAAGAAGTAAAATACAGTTCGTCACTTTCTATGCCGAGCATTGAAGCGAGTTGCGCTCTTGCTTCCTCTATCGCGTTTTTGACTTTCAACGCTTCGCCATAGAGCGCAGACGGATTGAAATACATTTTTTCGCCCATTTCGACAGCCGCCGCAAGCGCGGGCGGGCATAATTTCGAAGTTGACGCATTGTCAAGAAATATCATTTATTTGACCTCCACTATTGTTACTCCGCGTTCCCCCTCGCCGTAACCGCCGTACCTATATGATTTGACGTATGGGGAAGTTCGAAGGTACTCCTGCAAACCTTTGCCGAGCGCGCCTGTGCCTTTGCCGTGAACAATGCGAAGTATTTTGCCCGCATCTGAATTTGCGAGCGAAATAAGGTGCGGTTCGACTATTTCGATAGCCTCGCTGACGATATAGCCTATTACGTTTACTTCGGTAACTATATTGCTCGCTTCCGTTTTCAAAGGTCGGCTTGCGGGTTTCGGCTGTTGTTTTTTGCTCGGCGCCGCGATAGGCTTTGCAAGTCGATCCGCCTTGATTTTTGTCTTTATCGAGCCGAGCGAAACGGTAACTTCGTTATTTCTGTCCAAACTGACTACCGTACCTATCGAACCGAGATCTTTAATATAGACGCTATCGCCCGCCGTGAGCGTAGACGGATCCAACTCCTCGTAAGCCGTTTGAACGCTTTCTTCCGTCGTAAACTTCATCTCGTCGAGTTTTTTTCGTATTGTTTTTGCTTCGAAAAGCGCCCTTTCATCGCCTTGTTTGACTTTTTGTTTCAATTCTTCGAGAAGTTCGTCGGCTTTTTCGGTTTCCAAAGCGACCAATCTCTTTATTTCGAGTTTTGCCGAAAAGTTGATCTTTTCGATTTTTTCTGCAAGAACGCGCTGCTTTTCCGCAAGATCGTTTTTCATCGCTTCCAATTCGGCTTTGAGCGCCTCGGCTTCCTCTTTTTCTTTTATGGAAGTCATTTTCAGCGCTTCGGCGCTCTTTATGAGGTTTTCGAGTTTTACCTTTTCTTCGTTCATGCTTTCGGCTGCGAATTGGAGTATCACGTCGTTTAGACCTAACAATTTGGCGATATTCATGGCGTTGCTTGTACCCGGAATTCCGAGCATAAGTTGATAAGTCGGCTTGAAAGTCGTCGCATCGAATTGCATGCTTGCGTTTTGGATATTCGGCGACACGAGGGCATATTCTTTGAGTTCGCCGTAATGCGTGGTAATAACGGCTATGGCGTTACGCATTTCGATATATTTGATTATACCGAGCGCGAGCGCAGCGCCCTCTTGCGGGTCTGTTCCGCCGCCGAGTTCGTCGAGGAGCAATAATGTATTTTGAGTTATTCCCTCGGTGATCTTTACGAGATTGACTATGTGCGACGAAAACGTACTGAGTGATTCGGCTATGCTTTGGTCGTCGCCTATGTCGCAGAAAATATTATCGAATATAGCCAGATCCGCGCTCTTACAAGGCACGAAAAGTCCGGTGTAAGCCATAAGGCACAAAAGCCCGACTGTTTTCAAACATACCGTCTTTCCACCAGTATTCGGACCCGTTATCATCAAAATGCGCGAATCTTTCCCCACCGAAATCGAAACGGGCACCACCGCGGATCTGTCAATTAGCGGATGTCTTGCTTCGACGAAATTGACTGTCTTGCGGTCGTTGAAATGCGGAACCGCGCCGTTTATGTCTGCGGAATACTTCATTTTGGCAAATATAACGTCGAGTTCGGTGACTGCTTTCTGCATTTTTATTAGGTTGGCACTTTCGTTAGCCACTTTCGTGCTGAGTTCACTCAATATCCTTTCGATCTCGACGCGTTCGGCTATCGTAAGGCTCTTTATTTCGTTATTTGTGTCTACTACCGAAAACGGCTCGATAAATACCGTTGCGCCGCTCGAAGAAATGTCGTGAACAAGTCCGGGCACGGACGAGCGATATTCGCTTTTTACGGGAATGACGAATCTGTCGTTTCGTATTGTTACGAGGTTGTCCTGCATGAATTTGGAGTATTCGCTCTTGCGAAAGTAACTCGAAAGTTTTTCTTTGAGCGAATTCTTTTTGTCTGCGATCTTGCGCCTTATGTCGCGCAAAGTCGAACTTGCGTTATCGCCGATTTCGGAATCGCCGACTATGCATCTGTCGATTTCGTCTTCGAGATCGCGGATACAAAAATAACTTTCGGTGTAAGACTTTAATCTTTCTACGTCGAGAGGGGCCAAGACAGATTGAGCGATCCTTCCCGCTCGAAGCAAAATTTTGACTTTATTGAGTTCGGCGGGCGAAAGCATCGCTTGTCTTATCGCCTTTTGTATCGCTTCCGAACAATCGTCGAATTCCTCTATCGGGTTTACCGCGTAAGTGTATTTGACTTTGTACGCTTCGCACACCTCGTCTTGCAATCTAAAAATGTCGCCTCTGTTCTCGGCGGGTAAAAGTTTTTTTATTTCTTCTTTTGTGCGCGCGGAAACGGCAAAACTCACTATTTTGCTCAATATTTTGTCGTATTCCAGTGTTTTCAGCGTTTTAGAATCCATATTATTTGAGTCCCCTGCCGTAATTTCCTTTCGTGAAAGCGCCGGTGCGGCGATATGAATAATCTATTACGATTTTTTGTTTGACAAGCCGCGTTATATCGAGATCGGCGCAGTTCAAAAGTTGCCCGTAACAATAATGGATCTTGTATCTGCGCAAACGGAAATCCCGATTTTCGTACGTCAAAGTTATATCATATCCTTTGCAATTTTCGCAACCATTTGAAAGTTCTTTTTTTTCGCAATGACAAAAAGTCATGAGTGGAATATTGCCGAGAGCATAAGTATAACCCTTTTCGCCTATCCTGTCGCTTTCTATCGAATAAATTTTCGGGATATCGGATACATCGTTGAGAATATTGAGTCCGAATCCCGCAATTACGGGAGCGTCATTTACGATAGCCAAAGCGTAAAGGTTGTTGGCGATAAACCCTTTGAACGGACACTTTGCAATAATTTCTTTGAGAATTTCGATATCCTTGCCACGAGCGATAAAAGGCAAATTAAGTATCATTCTGTCAAAGTAAGGCTCGAACTTCATTAAGTGGTCCACCGAATATTCGGTAGGATTAAGCGCGATCACTTCCATTTCGTCGGTTATTTGATTTATATCATCAACTTGATAAATGGTACGATCTTGCAAAAATAAATCAATATCCTTGCTTATTATGTCTGTCAGAGTTAGGTAATTATCCTCGTATATCGGCATTTTTGCATTATATTGCCGCAAAATTTCGTCAATAAGAGCACGATATGAACTTCGTCGTAGTTCATTGAAATCCGCTTTTGTCATAAACGCGTTTTTGCCTTCGAGAGTCACCCTGCCCGTTTCGAAATACGGCGACTTATCGAAATTCGTTTTTAGATCGTTTTCGGTAATAGGCAATTTTTCCGCCGGCAAAACATTCTCTATCGTAAGTTCGACGCGAGCCGTGCCGCATGATAGCGAAATTTTTCTTTCACTAAAATTAACAGCCACATCGACCGTCAACTTTCGCTTTCTGCTTAAAATTTCCCTGCTAATGCGTTCGTCCGTGGTAATGTAAATGTCGTCGCCTGCCTTTACTTCTCCCGCAAAGCCCGTTTCGTTCCCCGTTTTGGAAACGCTTGCAGAACCGACTTCATAGCCCGACCGCAAAATCTTTATGCCATCGCCCTTCACAAGAGTTTTTTCCGCTTTTAGCGTCCTGCCTTTTACCGATACGACTTTGCAATAAAACAACCCCTTGTGCGACGCTATTTTCGTGTCGAGCAATTTTTGAGTGCCTACGCGCAAATGACCTTCCGTATAATCACCCCTGTTGAAAACTTTTTTAAGCGCATTGACGTCGTCCTCGGTAGCGCGTTTTGTTTCCAAAACTTTTTTGTATATTCGCACCGATTCCGCCACATATTCGGGGCGACGCATTCGTCCCTCTATCTTGATACAATCGACTATGCCGCTCAGTAAATTCAATTTGTCTGCGAGCATCAGATCTTTTGCCGACAACAGATACCCGTCGCAAGATTTTCCGTTCACAACGGCTTTATACTTTTTGCGACACAATTGCATACATTTACCGCGATTGCCGCTGTAACCGCTCGCAAAACTGCTGAAATAGCAATTGCCCGAAAACGATATGCAGAGTGCGCCCTGAACAAAACATTCGATTTCGATATCTACTCTTTTCTTTATTTCTTTAATGTCTTCGAGTAAAGTTTCCCGCGATAATATTACTCGCGAGAAGCCGAGTTTCTTTGCGATAAGCGCGCCTTCGGCATTGTGTATTCCGAGTTGCGTACTCGCGTGCATTATCGCTTTCGGACATTTTTTTCGGAGCAATTGCGCAAAACCGAGATCTTGTACTATGAACGCGTCTGCCTTACATTCGTACGCACGCATTGCGGCGTTTAACGCGTCGTCCATTTCCTCATTTTTTATGAGCGTGTTTATTGCCACATAGACTTTTACTCCATAAATGTGCGCGTATTCGATTGCTTCCGCAAGATTATCATCGAAATTTTCGGCTTTTGCTCGTGCGCTGTACTTGTCGAGTCCGAGATATACGGCATCGGCGCCGTTGATAACGGCGGCTTTGAGCATTTCGAAATTTCCTGCGGGTGCGAGAATTTCCATTACGATCGTACCTTAGCGCCGTAACGCTCGTCGAGCATGGCGATAATTTTGCTCATTACTGCCCCGATTTCAGCGTCCACGAGAGTTTTGTTCGGAATTATTTTGATTTTCAATGCGACGCTCTTGCAATTATCGGCAATTTGAGCACCTCGATAAATATCGAACAATTCGATTTCTCCGAGCAATGGATCGAGCGCATATATGTCTTTGATGATTTTCCCTACCTCGGCGTCCTCGGACATCACAAAAGCGAGGTCGCGTTCGACAACGGGGAATTTCGGGAGCGGTTTGTATTTTCTTATTTGTTTTTCGGTTTCGGTCAACTTGTCGCAGCGCATACTTCCCAAATATACGTCCTTCTTTATGCCGAAGTTCTTTGTTACCAGCGGGTGTACTTTGCCGAAAGAGCCTATGACTTTGCCGTCGCAAATGATATCCGCGCTCATTCCGGGATGCAAATACGGCTCATTGCTTCGACGGAGTTCGTAACATATATCAAAGTCGTCGAGGACTGCCGTCATCATGCTCTTGACAGAATAAAAATCCTCTTTGCCTCCCACCGCGCAAGCGCAAAGCGTCCCTATTTCATCGGGAAGTTCGGTTAGCGGCAATTGTTTCGCAATATATACCGAGGCAAGTTCGAACAACCTAAAATTGTCGTTCTTGCGCGTTAAATTGGTGGATACGACGGAGAGCATTCCCGATACGAGTTCGGTTTTCATAATTGAAAGTTCCTCGCTTATTGGATTGAGTATTTCGATCGCCTGTCGTCTTTCGTCACTATGTGCAAGATTTAACTTATCGAAAACTTTCTTGTCGGTAAACGAATATGTCATGATTTCGTATGCGCCGACCGAACACAACAAATCTTTTATGTGCTCCGTTTTCTTTTGCTTTTCGCTCATGCCGCCGATCGTTACAGCCGCGGTCGGCATAAACGTTTCCGCCATTTTGTCATAGCCGTAAAATCTAATTACTTCTTCCGCAAGATCTGTGTAATTGTCCACGTCCTCGCGATAAAGCGGAACGGTAACTTTCAGTTTTGCGCCGCTTTCGACTTCGAAACCGAGTGAAGTCAAGATGTCGCAAATCGACTTTTTCGGTACTTTTATGCCAAGCAAACCGTTGATTGAATCCACCGTAGTCGTTATTACTTTTCTTTCAATCTCGCCGAGCGGACGCTGAGCGGTAACTTTGCCTACGCCGAGTTCTTCCATGAGAGCAAGCGCTCGCCTTCGCCCGTATTCCACTCCGTAGTAATCCACTCCGCGTTCGAACCTTATCGAAGAATCCGATTTAAGTCCCAATTTGAGCGACGTACTGCGAATGTTTCCTCGCGCAAAACGAGCGCTTTCCAAAAAAACGGTTTGCGTATCGTTTGTTATGCCGCTGAATTTTCCGCCCATGACGCCCGCTATGGCAAGCGCTTTTTTGTCGTCGCAAATGAGCATCATATTGTCGCCGAGCGAATATTCTTCTCCGTTCAAGGCGGTGATCTTTTCGCCGCTCAGGGCGTTTCGAACCTCTATATTTCCTTCGATCATTTTCATATCGAAAGCGTGCAGTGGTTGTCCGATCTCCAAAAGCACGTAATTTGTTATATCTACAACATTATTTATTGAGTTTATGCCACACATAAACAGGCGACGCTGCATCCATTTCGGGCTTGGAGCGATTTTTACGTCCTCAATTAAGCCGCCTGTATAAGCCGCGCAATCGCGTGCCGAAATCTTAACGGACGGGATTTTTTCTTTATACGGCTTTACTTCGAAATCGAACGACGGCATGGCGAAGGGCGCGTTAAGTTTTGCCGCCACTTCGCGACAAAGACCTATTATCGAATGGCAATCGGGTCGATTTGCGGTAATGGAAACGTCGAGAACTGTTTCTCGCAAATCGAGCGCCTTAACTATATCCTCTCCTATTTTAAGGTCGCCGTCGAGAATCATTATGCCGTCCACCGAAGCGCCGTCCGCAAAAGCCTCGCTTATATTGAGTTCGCCGCCCGAACACATCATTCCGTAACTCATCACTCCTCTAAGCGGCGCGGCTTTTATTGTCTTTGAGGGTAAAACTGCGCCATCGGTAGCCACAGGCACGACCGCGCCCACAAAGATGTTGTTTGCGCCAGTAACTATCGTAAGTTTTTCTTTGCCTACGTCAACAGTACAAATTTTAAGTTTGTCGGCGCCATCATGAGGCTTTATGTCGAGTATTTTGCCGACGACAACGCCCGAAATATTGTTCCCGTACTCGATAATATCTTCGACTTCGAATCCTATATTTACCAGAGCGTCGCATATTTCGCCTACTGTCGCATTTGTTTTTACATATTCTTTAAGCCAACTGATTGGTAATTTCATAAGACGTGCCTCCTTAAAATTGTTTCAAAAAGCGAATGTCGCCTTCGAAAGGCACACGCGCGTCGTTTATTCCGTGTATTATTGCCGTTATTCTGTCAAGTCCTATCCCGAACGCGAATCCCGTGTAAACGTCTGGATCTATTCCGCAACCGGACAAAACTTTGCGGTTGACCATTCCCGCGCCGAGAATTTCGATCCAACCCGTGTGTTTGCAGACATTGCAACCTTCTCCGCCGCAGTGAACGCAAGAAACGTCGACCTCGACGCTCGGTTCGGTAAACGGAAAATGCGACGGACGAAAACGGATCTTCGTTTCTTTCGAAAAGAAGTGTTTTGCAAACGACGCCAATATGCCTTTGAGATCGCACATTGTGATTCCCTTGTCCACAACAAGCCCTTCGAGTTGGTGAAAGCACGGAGTATGCGTGGCGTCTGCCTCGTCGCTCCTGAATACCCTGCCCGGTGAAATCATTTTTATGGGCGGTTTGGTCTTTTCCATGGTGCGGATCTGTCCCGCCGACGTTTGAGTACGGAGCAAAATGTCATCGGTTATGAAAAACGTATCCTGCATTTCTCTCGCGGGATGATCGGCGGGAATGTTAAGCATATCGAAATTATAGTATTGGGTTTCGATTTCGGGCGAATCCGTAACTATAAATCCCATTGACACGAAAAAGTCTATCACCTTGCGCTTTATCGCATTGAGCGGATGAACTTTGCCGAGAGTATAATTTTTATCGACAGTGATATCAACCTTTTCTTTCAAGAGTTTTTCGTCCAATTCTTTTCGTTCGAGCGCGGAAAACTTTTCGTTAAACAATGCTTCGAGTTCGACCCTTGCCTCGTTGACGATCTTGCCTACTATCGGGCGTTCGCTTTCGCTCAGGTCTTTTAGTCCGCGTAAAATGAGAGTTAGTTCGCCGTTTTTGCCGAGAACTTCTACTTTTAGGTCAGTAAGTTCTTTTGCGGAACTTATGCTTGCGATCTTTGCCTTGACTTCGTTTTTCAATTTCGATATTTTCTGTTCCATTTTTCCTCCGATAAAAAATAAAACGCCCCGATCATTAGGGCGTCTTAAAAACGCTGTACCACCTAACTTCGCCTGAAAAATCAAGCCTTTTGAAGAAAATACGCTTTTCCCTGCGGTCGCCTACAAAAATTTTCAGCGACTGACTCCTGCGGTGAATATCATTTGTTCGTGCGCTCTTTCAGCCGCGGAGCGCTCTCTGTAATTTGAACATATCTTATGCCGCTATCATAGCCAATAATATTTTAGCACATTCGACTTTCGAAAATCAAGTGTTTTAGGTCGATTTACGGCATAAGATTAAGCAAATCGGATAAATTATCGGTTTGAAAATAAAATTCGGGTACTTTTCCGAGGATAATGTTTTCACACAGCAGTATTTCCGCTTGCGTTTTCACTACGTTATTCGCTCCCGGCATTACGACTTTTATGTCGGCAGTCACATTGAGCATAATTTTATGCTTTGTCTGGTTTATGCCCGCAGCCTCGAATTGTGACGAAAGCGTCGCATTGACCGCTCCTATCGGAAAAACTTTTATGTACACGTCCGGTCCCTGCCCCGCGAGAATGGTTATTCCCGACAGCGAACCGAGCGGAATTGGTACTCCTTCTTCGCCGAGCCGTTCGATCTTTTCCTGCGAAGCGTCGATAGCCTTGCGTGAAATGGTGTTTATAAGCGCCGTGTTTGTAGTCACCATTTGCAAATTCCCGTTATTGTCCATCACGTAATCGACGATATCAAGAGCATTGTATTCGGCAAGCACCGAATCGCACGCCTTGTTTATAGCCACGGTAGCGAGCGCTTTGACTTCCTTATCCGAAACTTGTTCGATTATCGGGTCAACGTTGATAACGATATGCAAGACAAACAGTATCGGCAAAAATAATACGGCAAACCATATAATGATCTTTTTGCTTTTCGGCTTGGACATAATATCTGTTATATGCGACGACGAAAAGAAATGTTACAAACTTTTTTAAAGCGTTATGTTATGACGATATTTTTAACTATTTACTGCGCGGCGAAAAAATGAGAGTTACTATATAACTCATGACCACCGCCGTGCCTATACCGAGCGAAGTGCGAATAAGTCCTCCGCCCAATGCGCCGAGTAAACCTATCTGCTTTGCGTATTCGATCGCGCCGCGAGTAAGTGCCGCGCCGAACCCGACAATGGGAACGCTTATGCCCGCTTGACAAAATTCGTTTAACGGTTTGTATATGCCTATGCCTTCGAGTACGACGCCCAACAGCAAAAATATTACGAGAATACGTGCGGGAGTCAATTTTGTTTTTATTATAAGCAGTTGCGCAATGGCGCATAATCCTCCGCCTACGAGAAACACTATGAGATATGTCAATATTTTATCTAATACCGGATTCATAACTTTACCTCTCGATCACAACCGCATGGGAAATACACGGTATTGTTTCGCCCTGATAGCAACTTTGAGTACTCATGAGCGCGCCCGTCGCAAAATATGCCACTCTGTTATATGTGCCGTCGAAAATCTTGTCAAGCACAAACGAATTGAATATCGTCGCACTGCACGCCGCCCCGCTTCCGCCTTGATAGCAGTTTTGGGAAACGTCGTACATCATATTGCCGCAGTCGATGTATCTTTGCCCAAGATAATAGCCCTGCTCGGTCATAAGATCGCGAAGAATATCCGAACCGAGTTTGCCGAGGTCGCCCGTTATGATAAGATCGAAGTCGCACGGCTCTGCGCCCGTTTCTTTGAATAAAGCGAGCATCGAGTCCATCGCCGCGGGAGCCATGGCGGCGCCCATATTATTAAGGTCGGTTGTGCCGAAATCCACCACCTTGCCGACGGTGCCCATGGTAATACGCGGACCGTTGCCGTTTGCCGACAGGACCGTACAAGCCGCGCCTGTCACCGTCCATTGAGCGTACGGCGGGCGTTGACAGCCGTATTCGAGCGGATATCTGTATGTGCGTTCGGCGGTGGCAAAATGACTTGCCGTCGAACATAGAACGTTTTTGAATTTACCTGCGCTTATAAAGGTGGAAGCGAGATCAAGAGCCTCGGTCATAGTCGAGCAAGCCGAATAAACGCCGAGATAAGGAACGTGATAGTTGCGCGCCACGTAATTCGAAGTCGTAACTTGATTTAAGAGATCTCCCGAAATAATAAGATCGATCTCGCTCGGTCGCAGACCCGAATTATAAACAGCGCCGTCAATGGCGGAAGTCAGCATTTTTATCTCGGCGTTCTCGAAAGTTTTTTCGCCCATCTTATCGTCGTCGAGGACGCGATGAAAATACCTTCCTATCGGACCTTTGCCTTCTTTTGTGCCGACGACGCTCATTCTGCCTATGATATGCGGCGGATTATCGAAGATTATCGTTTGTCTTTGAGTATACGGTATCTTGCCCGCGATTGTCGTCTGTCGCGGCGAAAACGAACAATTTTCGCCCCTATGCAACGTTTTGAAACTCATATTATATTCCTCCCGTTATCAAAACGTTTATCATTCCGGCAACAGCCGACCAAACGATACCGTTTACGATGACGGGACCGACGACTGTAAACATTTTTACGGACGTTCCCATGATCAGCCCTTCTGTCTTGAACTCCATGGACGCGCTCGCCATAGCGTTTGCAAAACCTGTTATCGGCAAAAACGAACCTGCTCCGCCCTTACGCGCTATCACGTCGAAGAACCCGAAGCCCGTAAACAGTATAGCCAGCGCTATAATGGTCATTGACGTGAAGTTGACGATCAGATCTTTGCCGAGATGCGGAAACAGCGCATAATAGATATCGCCTATACCTTGCGCTATCATGCACGTAAGTCCGCCTACCCAGAGAGCGTTCCAGAGCGAATGCCAAGTTCCCGTTTTGGGCGTGACCGATTCGACATAAGCGTTGTAACGCTTATTGCGCTTACTTTTTTCCATACTCTTTTGTCCCCCTTACAAATATCTCTTTGTCCTCCTCGTTAAACGAAGGATGAATGTTACGATCTTTTTTCATAAAAACCTCGTATTTAATATCTGTCGGCGACAAAAAAAATATGCAGTACGAAGATAAATCTTTCGCCCTGCATTATGAAATATTGTCAAGAAAAATAATGTTATAATAATATAAATTAATAAAAAATCAAGTTGTGGACGGGGTGAGATTTTCAGCCAAAACGGCGGAATGGGGTTTGAAATCAAAAAAAGGGCTTCGAATATATGTTCGAAGTCCTTTGCGATTTTGCGCAAACAAATTATTAATTTTCGTCGAAAAGCGCCGAAACGAATTCAGTGCTTTTGAAGTCTTCCAAGTCGTCTATACCCTCGCCTACGCCCACGTAAACGACAGGCACGGCAAGTTCACCCGCTATGGAGAGCACCACGCCGCCCTTTGCGGTTCCGTCGAGTTTCGTAAGTATGATACCGTCTATGTCGATTATTTCGTCGAATACGTCTACTTGCGAAACTGCATTTTGTCCCGTCGTCGCGTCAAGAACTATATAATTAAGTCGCATAGATTCGGGAAATTCCCTATCGACGATATTATTTATTTTGTTGAGTTCGTTCATCAAATTCTTTTTGTTGTGAAGTCTGCCCGCAGTGTCGATTAGTAGCACGTCCGTTCCTTTGCTCTTTACGCTCGCAATAGCGTCGTAAACGACAGCACCCGGATCGGCGCCTTCGCTATGCTTGATAATACGAACTTTGGCGCGTTCCGCCCAAACCGTAAGTTGGTCGGCGGCGGCGGCGCGAAATGTATCGGCGGCGGCAAGAGTAACGGACTTGCCTTCCTTGCGAAATCTGTTCGCGAGTTTGCCTATGGCGGTGGTTTTGCCCACGCCGTTGACGCCCGCAACCAAAATAACGAGCGGATATTCGTATTCGGGTTTTTCGTTCTCGTCGAGAATGTCGCACATAATGGCTTTGAGTTCTTCGCGCACCTGTTCGCGGGTACGAATGAGTTTTTCGTCCACAACGTCGCGCAGACGTTCGAGAATTTCGGTCGTGGTATCCACGCTCACGTCCGCCGTTATAAGCACTTCTTCGAGTTCGTCGTAAAACTCGTCGTTGAGCGCGCCGCCCGTAAAGAGTTTGTTGAACGCGTATGCGATCTTGTCGCGCGTCTTTGCGAGTCCTTCTTTTATTTTACTGAAAAGTCCCATTGGGTTTTATGCTCCTTCGCTTGTTGCCTGTGTTGCTTGTTTTACCGCCTCGCTGAGTTTGACGGAAACGATCTTGCTCACTCCGCGTTCCTCCATCGTTACGCCGTACAGATTGTCGGATAGTTCCATGGTCGGCTTACGGTGAGTGATGACGATGAACTGAGTTTCCTCCGAGAATCTGCGCAAATATTGGGCAAATCTCGAAGCGTTTGCGTCGTCGAGCGCCGCTTCGATTTCGTCGAGTACACAAAACGGCATCGGTTTTAGGCGTAAGATCGCAAACAATATGGCAATTGCCGTAAGCGCTCTCTCGCCGCCCGAAAGTAGCGAAATGCTTTGCAACTTCTTTTGCGGCGGCTGAGCGACTATTTCCACGCCGGCAGCCAAAGGATCTTCGCTCTCCAAAAGCAGTAGGTCCGCATTGCCTCCGTCGAAAAGTTCTTTGAATATCTTTATGAAATTGAGGCGTATTTGTTCGAACTGCGTCGAAAAGATCTTCAACATATCTGCGGAAAGATCGTTTATTATCCTGACAAGATCGGCTTCCGCTTTGGTAAGATCCTGATGCTGTTCTTCGAGGTTGTGATATTCTTCGAAAACGACCTTGCATTGGTCGATTGCGTCCAGATTTATGTTGCCGAGCGCGGCTATTTGGCGTTTAAGTTTGTTGATGGCAGCCATTCCGTCGTTTATATTAAAGTTCTCGGCTTTATATACAAGGCAACCGTTGTAATCGAGATCGTACTGTTCGCGAATATTGTTTTCCATCATTTCGATATCTGTATCCACTTTTTGCAATTGATATTCTTCGCTCATTTTGCGTTCGTTGAGCGACTGTATCAATTCGGTATATTCGGTACGTTTGTTGTCGATAACGCCTATTTCGTTGACGAGGTTCTTTTTGTATTCATCGAGAGAAGATATCTTCTCTTTGATCTCCGCCACTTTGTTGGTGTCGCTCTCGTCCTTTTGCGCCGTGAGCGTTGTGAGTTTGGAGTCGATGTTCTTTTTCTCCGTTTCGTTTGCGAGGATCTGCGCCGAATTGTTTTCGATGCGCTCGGTTTCGCCGACGATCTCCGATTTCAAACGTTCTATGTCGCCGTTTGCCGATTCTATTGCCGAACGATGACCGTTGATCTTTATAAGAAGTTCGGTGACCTGTTCGCGCAACTCATCGTGACGGCGGCGCAACTCGTCGATATACTTCTGCTTGGTTTCGTTTTCTTCGCTCGCTTCCGCCCGTTTGGTCTTGATGAGTTCTTCGAGTTTGCCTACGCTGTCGATAGATTCCGTAATTTCGTTTACCCTGCCATTGTCGCGGTCGTATTGATATTCGACTGCAATAATATCTTTTTGAGCCTGTTCGAGTTCGGCGGACAAGGAAGCGAGCGTTTCGTTCTTTGCCGCGGCATCTATTTCCCAACCGTGAACAAGTTCGCGCAACTTTTTCGCTTCGCCGTCTGCGTTCTGCTGTTTCGCCGAAATTTCGTCGCGTTCGGTTGTCATTGCGGAAAGTTTTTCTTCTATCTCTTTGACTTCGACAGTGAGTTCTTTGAGTTCGCGTTCGTAAGTAAATATGTTGGTGATATTGCGATCGCCCGTTTTGCTACCGCCCGTAATGTAACCTTGCGGATTGATAATGTCGCCGTCGAGAGTGACCACTCTGAACGAATAGCCCGTTGCCTTGCATAAAGATATAGCCGCGTCCATATCGTCTACGATAACGGTCGCGCCGAGCAAACTGTCTATAACGCGTAAATACTTGTCGTCGAATTTGATAACGTCGCTTGCCTTGCCGTAGCACCCTTTGCCGGTGATGAGTCCCGAAAATTTGGGGTCGATATCGCGCGGCTTGACCGCATTCATAGGCAAAAACGTCACTCTGCCGTGCCTTGTGCGTTTGAGGTGCTCAACGAGGAATTTAGCGTCCTCCTCCGTGCGCACCACGATATTTTGAACTGCACCGCCCAAAGCCATTTCGATGGCGGTTTCGAACTTCGGTTCCACAGTGATAAGTTCGGCGATAACGCCTTCTATACGCGACGAAACTTCTTTGTCCTTTTTCGCGTCGAGCAACAGATTTTTTACGCTGTTGTTGTATGCGTCGTACGATTCTTTCATGTCGCGCAAGATCTTGAATTGCCCGTTTTTCGTATGATAAACGTTGCTTAATTTGTCTATTTCGACGTTGAGCGAATTTAGTTTGAACAGCATTTCGTTGTTCGCGGTATATAACTCGTCGAGTTTTTTGCTCTTTTCGTCCTTCTGAGCGCGTATAGATTCTACGGAAGCAGACAATTCTTCGACTTTCGGTTCGAGTTCTTTGACCTTGCTTTTCAGCGCGATAAGCCTCTGCCCGAATTCGGCTATGCGTTCGCTTTTCGCTGTGCGTTCGGCAAGCAAGCGCGACATATTCGCCTTGATATCGGTTAGTTTTTCAATGGCGGCAAGTTCTTCACGACGAGCCGAGTCTGCTTTTTCGGCGCTCGCGGTAAGTTCGTCGGTAACAGACAAATACTCCTCGTTTTTCTTGTCATATTCTACTGAGAAGGAATCGAGTTCGGCGTTGAGTTTGTCGAGGTCCTCTATGCGGGAGCCAAGCAACTTTTCGTTTTCGACTTTCAATGCGCCGAGTTTGATATTCTCCTCTTTAAGAGTAGCGGTGTTTTCGTTAATGTAACCGAGTTGTTGGTTGAGCAAGCGGATCTCGCCTGCCTGATTGGCTATGCCGACTGTTAGATCGACAAGTTTTGTGCGAAGTTCTTCGATATCTTTGTCGATATGTTCGCGACTCTCCATCGTTTTTCGGTAATCGGCAAGCAATGTATCGAATTCGCGTTGACGGAGCGATAGTTCCTCGTTCACGCCGTTAAGCCTATTGTTTATTGCTTCCTTGGCTTGATTTGCCGTGTCGTATTGATATATATAAGTGTTGATCTCGTTATGGCGAAGTTGATCGCGCAGGTTCAAATATTTTTGCGCCGTTTCAGCCTGCTTGGTGAGCGGTTCGAGTTGGCGACCTTTTTCCTGCAAAATGTCGTAAATACGGCTCATATTGTCGCGAGTTCGCACGAGTTTTCGTTCGGACTCTAATTTTCGCGCTTTGAATTTCGAAATGCCCGCCGCTTCTTCGAAAATGGCGCGTCTGTCTTCGGGCTTGGACGACAAAAGTTCGTCTATTCTGCCCTGACCTATTATACTGTAACCTTCTCGGCCCATACCGCCGTCACGCAAAAGGTCGGTTATGTCTTTTAGTCTGCACGGAGTTCCGTTTATGAGATACTGACTTTCGCCCGAACGATAAAGTTTACGCGACAGAACAACTTCGTTAAATTCAAGCGGGAAAAGTTTTTCGCTGTTGTCGAAGTAAAGCAAAACTTCGCAAAAAGACATTGATTTGCGTTTTTCCGTACCCTTGAATATTACGTCCTGCATATTAGTGCCGCGCAACAATTTTGCGGATTGTTCGCCGAGTACCCACCTTATGGCGTCGGCGACGTTGCTTTTACCGCAACCGTTGGGACCGACGATAGCCGTTATACCTTCGCCGAACTCTACGGATAGTTTGTCCGCAAAGGATTTGAATCCGTAAACCTCGATTTTTTTAAATTTCAAATTTTTGACCTCACGGTGTATTGTTATGCAAAATAATTATATCATTAATGCAAAAAAAAATCAAACGTTTTATTTGCGCTAATTGCAAAATGTCCGACTGTTTTCGATAAATATATACAAATTATAAAAGAAAGGTCGAAGTACATTCGACCTTATATTGCGTTAAGTTTTTTGAGTGCCTCGAAAGCGGCGTTTTGTTCCGCGATCTTCTTTTTGCGACCGCTGCCCTCGCCGAGCATTTCTCCGCCGATATAGACGTGCGAAACGAACTCCTTTCGTCCGTTGTCCTCCGTCTTGTATTCGAGTTCCATATCGTTGAATCTTGCTTGCTTGTATTCTTGCAACCGCGTTTTGTAATCGTAAACGGCGTTCTCGGCTATGTTCTTGCCGAGATTGTTGTATACGAAATGCTTTGCGTTCTCCATTCCGCCGTCGAGATATATAGCGCCGAGCACGGCTTCGAACAAGTTCGATTTGAATTTCGTGGACCAATTCCTCGTGCGCGCCACGCCTACGCCTATGCGCAAATATTTGAGTAGTCCCATTCGGTGAACAGCCTCGGCGAGCGGTTCGCGCGACACTATGGACGCTCGACTTACCGTCATAGCCCCTTCGTCCTCCAATGCGGTTAGATAAAGCAGTTCGGCTATCACGAAATTAAGCACGCTGTCGCCGAGAAATTCCAATTTTTCGTTGTTCTCGACGTTGTATTCGTTCGAATAAGACGAATGTGTAAAAGCCGTTTCGAGCAAAGACTTGTCGCGGAATGTATACCCTATGATTTTTTCTATTTCGTCTGATTTTTCAAGCATTTTCGGATACCGCGTTTAGTTCGTCGAGTTTGGACTTAATGTTGTCCACCAACTTGCCTTCGTACATTTTTATTACCTGTCTTATCGCCGCCTGTATCGCGTCTTTGTTGGATGCGCCGTGCGCCTTGACTACAACTTTTTCGACGCCTAACAGCGGTGCGCCGCCTTTTTGCTGATAATCCATCTTGTTCTTTACGTTTCCGAAAGCCTTCTTCATAAACAAAGCGCCGAATTTCGCCATGCCGTCCGCCATAATTGTCGATTTCAAAGTACTCAAAACAAGTTTTGCGGTGCCTTCCACCGATTTAAGCAAAACGTTGCCTACGAAGCCGTCGCATACAAGCACGTCATAATTTCCGCTCATCGCTTCGCGCGCTTCCATGTTGCCCACGAAATTGATGGGCAATCGTTTTAGTCTTGCAAAAACTTCTTTCGTGAGTTCGTTGCCTTTTTTGTCCTCGACTCCGTTGCAAACGAGTCCGACGCGAGGCGATTCGATGCCGTAGACCGACTTCATGTAACTTACGCCCATGAGCGCGAATTCGACCAGAAATTCGGGCCTGCAATCGACATTTGCTCCGCAATCAATAAGGCAAACTTCTTTGCCGTCGATAGTCGGCAAAATGGGTGCGAGCGCGGGACGGTGTATTCCGCGTATCCTGCCAAGACGAAGTACGCTCCCCGATAATACCGCGCCCGTACTGCCCGCCGAAATCAGCCCGATCACGTCGTCCCGTTTAAGCGCTTCGTAGGCTTTTACGAGCGACGATTCGGTCTTGTGTCTTATCGCCTCGGTAGGAACGTCTTCGTTCGTTATTATCTCCTTTGCGTCGATTATTTCCAGCCTTTTGCGATCGACGTTGTACAAAGCAAGAATTTTGTTAATCTCCTCATCGTTCCCCGTGAGGATAAGTTCGAGATTTTTATCGTTTTGAAGCGCGAGAGCGCATCCGCCGATAACTTCGCTTTGGTTGTCGCAAGCGGCAGTATCAATGACTATTTTCATAAACTTCTCCTTAAAAATCAATTTGCCCCGATTTACGGGGCAAAATACGATCAATCTTTCTTTTCTTGTTTAATTTGCACAACAGAGTCGCCTTTATAATAGCCGCAATGTTTGCAAACCGTATGCGGCGGAATCATTTCACCGCATTTGGGACATACAGTCAAAGTAGGCTTACAGATCTTCCAATTCGCACTTCGGGTATGAGTCCTTTGCTTGGATACTTTATGCTTGGGTACTGCCATAATACGCACCTCCTATCGTAATCAAATGCTATATAAGTATAATGAATCGGCAATGATTTGTCAAGAAAATTGACGCAAGTTTTGTAAATTTTTGTACGATTTTTTATTTACTCGTTAATGGCGACACGAATTATTGTTCTTAACGCCTATTTTAATGTCGATGCGAGTTCTATAATGTACTTTTTGAGTTCGTCGCCGAAATCCTTGCGGCAAAGCGACAATTCGATTGCTGCCTTCAAAGATCCGAACTTGTCGCCCATATCGTAGCGTTTGCCTTCGAACTCATACGCATAGACGTTTTTTTCGAGGCATTGAAGTTCTAACGCGTCCGTGAGTTGATACTCTCCGCCCTTGCCTTTGCCTATTCTGTCGATAAATGAATATATGTCGTCCAGAATATATCTGCCATAACAAGCAAGTCTTGACGGCAAAGCGTCAAGCGGCGGCTTTTCGACTATCCCTCTAATAAGATTAAGTCTGCCGTTCGTTGTTTTTACGTCTGCTACTCCGTATTTGACAATATCGTCCGTATCGCATCTTTGTACGCCTATAACGGTGCTGCCCGTCGCCGAATATGCGTCCGTCATCTGCTTGCCGACAGGCGTATCGCCTACGGTCAGGTCGTCGCCGAGAGCGAGATAAAACGGCTCGTTTCCCGTAAACGAATGTGCCAGCGAAACGGCATGAGCCGAACCGAGAGGCTTATCTTGAACTATGAACATTAAGTCGGCTTTCGTCATTACGTCCGAAAGCGAACGAGCAAGTTCGGGTTTACCGCTATCAATAAGTTCGTCCAAAAAAGTTTTGTCACAAAAAAAGTCTTTTATTATTTGCTTCGACGGGCTGATGATAATGAGAATTTCGTTCATTCCGCTATCCACACATTCGTCGATAATGCGGCAAATGACGGGAACGTCCACAACAGGCAAAAGTTCTTTCGGGATCGCTTTCGTTACAGGCAAAAACCTCGTACCGCGTCCTCCGCAAGGGATCACCGCCTTCATAGTCACCTCTTAAAAATGACGCGGCGGCACGTTTCGCAAGTACATATGCCGTTTTCGTTGAGTATGCTCGTGTTCTTTTGAGAAAGTTGAAGTCCGCACCCGCGACACGAACAAATTCCGCCGTCGCCTATATGCACTTCCACGAATGCGGGATATTTGTTTTCGGCGGTTATAGACTTATACTTTCTCATTGTATCCGCATCTATCTGCGATTCGAGATCTTTTAGTTGCTTTTTGAGCAAATTTATTTCTGGTTCGGATTCCTTTAAGAGCGTGTTGTATTCTGCTTTTGCGGAATTGTATTGATCGAGCATTTTGTGTCCTATCGTATTTGCGTTTCGATAATCTTTGACCAGCCCTTCGCCCGTCGCTTTAAGGTCCGCAAGTTTCTTTTCGAGAGCGACTACTTTGCTTTTGAGCGCTTCGAGTTCTTCGACAAAGCCCGTAAGGTCGTCGTCGCTTTCCGCATTTTCGACGATCAATACGAGTTCGCCGAGTTTTTGAGAATATTCTTTGATTTTGAGCGAAACTTCTTCGATATCCTTTATCGTCTTGCCTGCCGCGGCTTCACTGTCGCCTACCGACTTTTTCGCATTGTTGAATTCGGTGCGTGCGACGTCCATTTTCTTTTTTGCGTCGCTGCGTTCGAGAGAGTCGAGTTTGCGACGAAGTTTGATGTCGATTTCCTGATATTTGAGCAATGTTTCCAAATTTTTGTCCATATTCTTCTCCTTCAAAATCTGGGATTAACTTCCCACTTGGATTGAACTATATCGAGTTTTATGCGTTTTGCGAGCGATTCGATTTTGAGAATTTGCACAAGACGCGAAATGTACGCATATTCCATGGTAAAATGTTGCGGTTCGATTATCGTAAGTTTGTTATCGTGCGCGTACACCGCAACGTGATGTTTGACGTCCGCGGTTATCAGGCAATCGGCGCCCGCTTTTAGCGCCATATCAACGTAAGAAATGTCGCCGCCGCCCGCCCCGTTTATGACGGCAATGCGCAATACTTCGCCGTCGGGTTCGCCTATTATCCTGACGTAATCGTCTTTAAGCAGCAATTCGACTTCCGATTTAAGCACGGTGCAGAACACTTTGCCCGACAAATTGCCGACTCTGCCGAAACCCGCTTCTCCCGATATGTAAGGATCCAAAGGCTTTATGTCAAGCAAGCCGAGTTCGTTCGCGATAAATTCGTTTATTCCGTCCCGAACAAAATCGAGATTTGTATGCGCCGCATATATCGCAATACCCTTCTTGATCGCCTTAAAGATCTTTCGTCCCTGCGAATCGGCCGTGGAAACGTTCTTTATCGGATAAAATATCATCGGGTGATGACTGATAATCATCTGCGCTCCTATGTCCTCGGCTTCGTCTATGATTTCGTCCGTAACATCAAGACAGCACATTACGCGCGTTACGTCGGCGTCAATGTCGCCGACTATCAAGCCGATATTGTCGTACTCTTTGTTGTACGCATACTGTTCGGGCGCAATCTTTTTCATTACATTTATTACGTCTTTTACCTTAGCCATCGTTCGACCTCCGTGATCAGTTGTAATTTTTTTATATTTTCGGGCGTCTGCTTGTACGTCGTTAATTTTGACTTGTCCCGCTTTAATCGCCTTACAAACGCTTCTTCATTCCTGTCGAAATAAACACCGAAAACGATTTGAAGTTCGGTAAGCGTCTGCGTTCCCGGCACGAGCCTCAAAATGTCATAATATTTATTCCTCTCCTCGACGACTTTGTCCTCGACTATTCTGTAACCGTTTTTTACAAGCGTTGCACGTACTTTATGGGCGTCGTTTTGCGGAGAAATAATCAAATTCGGGAGCAATCTGCCTTCGAGTATGTGCAAAATAGTATTCCCGCCCATACCGCTAATAACCGTAGTGTTAGGTACAATGTCCCCCAAAGGTTCAAGCCCGTCGCCGACAAAATATTCCGCTCTGTCGCCGAGGAGCGCCTTTGCTTTTTCTATGCAAGCCTTGCTGATATCCGTCGCCAACACTCTGTCCGCCTTGCCGGCATCAAGTACCATTTTGCACAGTTGTCCGTGATCGCAACCTATATCTGCAAAAACTTCGGTCTTTTCGATAAGTTCGAAAATTCCGCGTAACCTCATTGATCTATATATTCCCTCAATTTTTTGCTTCGGGAAGGATGACGAAGTTTACGCAACGCTTTCGCTTCTATCTGCCTTATACGCTCGCGGGTAACTCCGAACTCCTTGCCGACTTCTTCGAGCGTGCGCGGATGTCCGTCCTCGATGCCGTATCGCAATCTCAGTACCATTTCTTCGCGAGGAGTCAGTGTGTCGAGAACAGCCAAAAGATGTTCTTTCAATATGGTGAACGACGCTACGTCTTGCGGAGCGGTGGCGTTGGTATCTTCGATAAAGTCGGATAGATGGCTGTCGTCCTCCTCGCCTATCGGAGTTTCGAGCGAAACGGGATCGAGCGAAATCCTCTGTATCTCTCTTACGCGTTCCTCGCTTATGCCCATAACTTTGGCTATTTCTTCGGGCGTCGGATCTCTGCCGTATTCCTGAACGAGCAATCTCGTCGTGCGCGTAAGTTTGTTTATCGTTTCGACCATATGCACGGGAATACGTATCGTCCTCGCCTGATCTGCTATTGCACGCGTGATCGCCTGCCTTATCCACCAGGTCGCATAAGTCGAAAATCGGAATCCCTTTGTGTAATCGAATTTTTCGACCGCTTTCATAAGTCCGAGGTTGCCTTCCTGTATAAGATCCAAAAAGAGCATTCCGCGACCTGTATAACGTTTTGCGATATTAACTACGAGCCTGAGGTTAGCCTCGCTGAGTTTTTTCTTGGCTTCCTCGTCGCCTTCCTGCATTTTTTTTGCAAGGTCGATTTCTTCTTCTATCGAAAGAAGCGGAACTCTGCCTATGTCTTTGAGATATACTTTGACGGGGTCGTCGATATTGACGTCCATCATCAATTTATCGAACGCTTCGGTCGTTTTCAGGTCGATATTGTTATTGACGACCTCGATCTTGTTTTCTTCGAGAATTTTGAAAACCTCGTCCATTTCGAAAGCAGTCGCTTCGCAAACGACAGCAAGTCGCTCGCAAATTTCATCGTAACTGAGCGGACGCGACTTGCCGACCGCCAGAAATTTTTCGAGTTCTTTTGCGACAGGTTCGCTGAGTTTGTCGGTCTTGAAAGATCGAACGGGTTCCGCGGTTTCCTTAACTTCCTCCTTGGAAATTTTGATCCCTTGATTTTCGAGCATGGAGATCACTTCTTCCATTTCTTCGGGAGTTGGATTGAATTGAGATATTCTGTCGCTTATGCGATCGTAAGTCAATCCGTTTTCGGCACCCGCGATCATAAGGTCGCTCACCGCTTCGAGTAAATTTTCATTCAATTTGGATTTGTTCATTTAACTTATAAAACCTCCGCTTTTCCTCATTTGCGTCAATTTTTTTTCTATGTCTTTGAGTTTGCTTAAAATTTCGATATTCTTTGTGGCTTCGTATTCGGCTTCGAGTTTGCCTTTCTCGACTTCGAGGCTCCGTCTTTTGATTAGATAAACACATTCTTCGAATTTTTTTCGATCGTCGCCCGGCACGAAATCGTAATTAACCAGTCCGCTCACATAATCGGCGTATCGTTCGTCCGCCCTGTTGAACAGGGATTGCAGAGAATACTTCATTTTGTACTTTTCCAAAGCCAATCTGTAAGCCTCGCGTTCGTTGTCGCCCGTAAGGTACGGAACGACGTCGAAGTTGAAATCGGCATAAGGCTTTTCGTTTATAAGAGATGCGAGCACAAAGTCGGTCGCCGCCGTAAGCGCATCTCGTCTGCTCGGTTCACGTTTAGGTTCGCTCTCGATTTTCGGTTCTTCGTAAAGTTCGGCTTGCTTGTAGAGTACAGCCATCGAATATCCCGTCAAATTGTGGACCTGCATGAGATATTCTTCCTGTTCGACGGGATTGTCGAGTTTTTTTATGACCTTTACGGCTTCGACGGCGAATTTGCTGTTGCCGTCGGGGTCGCTGAGGTCGTACTGCGAAGCGAGATTGTTGATCTTGAACGTCGTCAATGTCACCGCCTTGTCGAGCAAGGCTTTGTATCCCGCCGCGCCCTCACGCTTTATCACGTCGTCGGGATCCATTCCGCCCGCAAGCGGCACAACGCGCACATTAAGCCCGACGGATTCCAAAATGTCCAAACCGCGCAGAGTGGCTTTTTGTCCCGCTCCGTCCCCGTCGTAACTTATGTATATCTTATTGCAGTAATTTTTGAGCAATTTCGCTTGGTCAAGCGTAAGCGAAGTCCCCATGCTCGCGACGACATTATCGAATCCCGCCTTGAACAGCGATATGGTATCCATATAGCCTTCGGTAACGATAATGGAATCGAGATGCTCGCGCTGTTTCTTCTTTTTGACGAGATTGAGCGCAAACAGGACTTTCGACTTATCGAACAAAACTGTCTGACAACTGTTGCGATATTTAGCGAACTTTGAATCTTTTTCAAGTAATCTGCCTCCGAATGCGATAACGTTACCGTATGGATTTATGATGGGTATCATCAATCTGTTCATAAAAACATCGTAATAGGTATCTCCGCTTTGCTCGGCAATGCCCGCTTCCTTCATCTCGGCGGGCGTAAAGCCCTTTGTTTCGAGATAATCTATTATCTCTCTATTTCCGAGCGAATATCCCAAGCCGAATTTTTTTATCATCGACGTAATTTGTCGTTCTTCGGCGTAAGCGAGCGCGGCTTTTGCACCCGGAGTATAGATATTTTCGTGATAATGGAGCGCCGCTTCCCGCATGAGCGCGGACAGACGCTCGCGTTTGTTTTTGAGGTCTGCCGACTTCTTGTCGCCCTTGTATTCGGGCACCGGCATATGGGCAGCCTCGGCAAGCAACTTTATCGCGTCGGCGCTTTCGACGCTCTCGATTTTTTTTACGAACGTTATTGCGTTGCCCGATTCTTTGCAGCCGAAGCAATAATACACTTGTTTGTCGGCGGAAACGCTGAATGAAGGAGTTTTTTCGTGATGAAACGGACAGCAGCCCCAATAACTGTTGCCTTTTTTGGTAAGTTGAACGTATTTAGATACAAGTTGCACCAAATCCGTCTTTGCTAAAAGTTCATCAAGCCAATCTCTGTCCAATTAACGCGTTTATAACCCCCAATTTTTCGGTATTGTTATATCTTGATATATCATCACCGCATATCTGTCGCTCATGCCTGCGATGTGATCGCATACTTTTTGTTCTTTTGTGCTGTCCATTTCGAGAAGATTGCGCGGCAGTTTGTCCAAATTATTGTAGTAATACTCGTATAAAAATTTGATCATATCCACGGCTTTGCTTTCTTCCGCTTTGGCAAGACTTTTTCGATATACCTTTTCGAAAAGGAATTCTCTCAGTCCCGAAATATATTCTTTGTACTCCGCGCTCGGCGATACCTCTTTTTTGCCGAAACTATGATTTATTATGTCCAAAATCATACTGTTGATACGTAATCCGCGTGTTGTACCCACCTTACGGCGGTATAAATCGGGAATATCCGTTTCTTTGATGATCCCGCCGTGTATGGCGTCGTCTATATCGTGGTTGATATAAGCAATGCGGTCGCTCCAAGAAACGATCCGCCCCTCGTTCGTGCAAGGGCTGCAATCGGATGGATGATTGAGTATGCCGTCGCGAACCTCGTAGCAAAGGTTCATTCCCTTGCCGTCGTATTCGAGTTTGTCAACGATACGGAGCGACTGCTCGTTATGTTTGAACGGCGTAAAACAGTTGAGCGCCCTTTCGCCGGCGTGTCCGTACGGAGTATGACCGAGATCGTGTCCAAGCGCTATCGCTTCGGTAAGATCTTCGTTCATTCTGAGCGCGCGCGCTATCGTTCGGGCTATTTGACTGACTTCGAGGGTATGCGTTAGACGCGTACGATAATGATCGCCTTCGGGCGACAAAAAGACCTGAGTTTTGTGTTTAAGTCGTCTGAAAGATTTGCAATGCAAAATTCTGTCGCGATCGCGTTGAAAATCGGTCCTTACGGGACATGGTTCCATGGGCGCGAGTCTACCCTTCGTATCCTTTGCCTTGCAAGCGTACGGAGAGAGAAATTCGTCTTCGATTTTGTATGTAATCAATTCGAAATCCATCATATCGTTTACCGCCGTAATCCGCCGCAAGGACGACGCCATTGCGCCGTCCCCGCTTTTTACGGATCAAATTCATTTACGCGGAAAATTTATTGCCGCCTGTGCCGCCGCAAGTCTTGCGATGGGCACTCTGTACGGCGAGCAAGAAACATAGGTAAGTCCCGTCTTATGGCAGAACGCGATCGTTGAAGGATCGCCGCCATGTTCGCCGCATATGCCGAGTTTAATGTCCGGTCTTGTCTTTTTGCCTTTTTCGCAGGCAATCTGCACAAGTTGTCCTACGCCCGTTTCGTCTATCTTCGCGAACGGATCGGACTCGAATATCTTCTTGTCGTAATATTCGCCGAGGAATTTGCCTGCGTCGTCGCGGCTGAATCCGAATGTCATTTGCGTAAGGTCGTTTGTACCGAACGAGAAGAACTGCGCTTCCTCCGCGATCTTGTCGGCGGTAAGAGCCGCGCGCGGGATCTCGATCATTGTTCCGACAAGGTAATCGAGTTTAACTTTTTCTCGCGCGATTATCGCGTCCGCCGTCTTGACTATGATATCTTTGACGTATTTGAGTTCTTTTACGTCGCCGACAAGCGGGATCATTATTTCGGGAACAATATGGAAGCCCTTTTCGCGATTTGTTTCGATTGCCGCTTCGATAACGGCGGTAGTCTGCATTTCTATGATTTCGGGATAAGTTACTCCCAATCTGCATCCGCGGTGTCCCATCATGGGATTGAATTCATGCAATCCTTCGATGGTGCTTTTGAGTTCGTCGAATTGAAGCCCCATTTCCTTTGCGAGGATCTTTATTTCCTCATCGGTGTGCGGAACAAATTCGTGGAGCGGCGGATCGAGGAATCTTATTGTCGCCGGCCTGCCTTCCAACGCCTCGTAAATACCCTTGAAATCCTGCTTTTGCATGGGAAGAAGTTTGGCAAGAGCCTTTTTGCGTTCCTCGACGTTTTTGCTTACTATCATTTCGCGCATAGGCATAATGCGGTCGGGATCGAAGAACATATGTTCGGTTCTCGTAAGACCTATGCCTTCCGCGCCGAACTTCACCGCCTGAGCGGCGTCTTTCGGCGTATCTGCGTTGGTGCGAACTTTGAGTACGCGGTACTTGTCCGCCCAATCCATTATCGTCTTGAAGTCGCCGGTAAGAGTCGCGGGTTCGGTAGCGATCTCACAATCGTAGATCGCGCCTGTGCTGCCGTCAAGACTCATCCAATCGCCTTCGCGCAAAGTTTTGCCCGCGATTACGAGTTCGCCCTTATCTTCGTCGATCTTCGTGATCTGTTGGCAACCCGAAACACAGCAAGTACCCATTCCGCGCGCTACGACAGCCGCGTGAGAGGTCATACCGCCGCGAGCGGTCAAAATACCTTGACAAACGTTCATGCCCTCGATGTCTTCGGGGCTTGTTTCCAACCTTACGAGAATAAGTTTGGCTTTTTTGTCCTCGCTCTTAATCTTGCAAGCCTTTTCTGCCGTGAATACGATCTTGCCGCAAGCCGCTCCCGGTGACGCGGGCAAAGCCGTGCTTATGGGAGCCACTTTTTTGAGTGCGGCGGCGACGAATTGCGGATGAAGCAACGCGTCGAGTTGTTTGGGATCTATCATGCAAAGCGCCTGCTTCTCGTCGATCATTCCCTCTGCGACGAGATCGACCGCTATTTTGAGCGCCGCCTTTGCCGTGCGCTTGCCGTTACGCGTCTGCAACATATAGAGTTTGCCTTCTTCGATGGTGAACTCCATATCCTGCATATCGCGGTAATGTTCTTCGAGCGTCTTGCAAATTCCGAGGAATTGCTCGTAAAGCGCCTTGTTTTGTTGTTTGAGATCCTCGATATGCTTGGGTGTTCTTATGCCCGCAACGACGTCCTCGCCCTGCGCATTCATAAGATATTCGCCGAAAAGGCCCTTTTCGCCCGTCGAGGGATTTCGCGTAAACGCAACGCCCGTACCCGACGTTTCGCCTTTGTTGCCGAATACCATTATCTGGATATTAACGGCAGTACCCCAACTGTACGGGATATCGTGCATACGGCGATATGTGTTGGCGCGGGGGTTGTCCCACGAACGGAATACCGCTTTCGTCGCTTCGAGGAGTTGCGTATGCGGATCTTGGGGGAATTCGACGCCCTGATTCTTTTTGTAATTGGATTTGAATAATTTGACTATCTCTTTGAGGTCGTCCGCCGTAAGATCGGTATCGGACTTGTATCCTTTGGACGACTTTATTTCGTCGAGAATATCTTCGTAAACTTTTTTGGACTGCTCCATGACCACATCCGAAAACATTTGAATGAATCTGCGATATGAATCGTAAGCAAATCGAGGATTTCCCGTCTTTTTCGCGAGTCCTTCTACTGCCTTGTCGTTCAAGCCGAGATTGAGAATCGTATCCATCATGCCCGGCATAGATGCCCTTGCGCCGCTTCGAACGGAAACGAGCAACGGATCGTTTTCATCTCCGAACTTTTTGTTGTACATTTTTTCGATTTTTGCGAGAGCAAGGAAAATTTGATCCTCTATTTCCTTATCGATCTTTCTGCCGTCTTCGTAATATCGAGTGCACGCTTCGGTGGTGACGGTAAAGCCCTGGGGAACAGGCAAACCCAAGTTAGTCATTTCAGCGAGATTGGCGCCTTTGCCGCCGAGGAGTTCTCTCATCGAACTCTTGCCTTCGCTGAACAAATATACGTATTTTTTTGCCATTTTTTTACTCCTTAATAAAATTAAATCGGTTAATTATACCACTTTCGAAATTATAAATCAAGCAATTTTTGCCATAAAAAAATAATATGCGCTAATATTTAGCGTCACATTCGCAAATAGGACTTATTTCGACATTTTGCATAGGTCAAATAAAGTTTTTGCTTGTCAGTTTGCAAACAAATTTACTCTCGAAATTAGCGGCGATCTTGTTCAAAGTCCTTACGATAAGTTCCTCGTCCGCCGAAAATTCGGTGTCGAGCATGAGCGTGCAGGCAAGCAATTCCATAACGGTAGACGGGTCTGCCTTTGGCGGCTCGTAAACGTACGCGTAACCGCTTTTATGTATCACGTTCTGCAAAAACGACACGGCGACGAGGCGCGGATCATATTCGCCGTATAAGAGCGTTTTCAATCTTTTAAGGAGCAAAATAAACAGTTCGGGATTGGGCTGGATCTCGCACGCCTTTTCTGCGGCTTCGAGCATCAAAAATCCCGCCGTGAATTTATCGTAATCCTTGGCGCAAAACAGATTTTCGACGGCAAGCGCGCCTGTCACTACCCACGTACCGTTGCCTCCGCTGAGTTCGAAGTTGCAGAAAGCAAAAGGCTGGGCTGCGAATTTCAATTTCGCTCCCGACTTTTTGACTCCGCGTATGACGGCGTTTACGACTTCCCCTTCCTGAGTAAAAAGTTTGAGTCGTTTGTCAAAGTCGCGGTAATCTTCGCTTCTGAGTACAACGGCGGTAATGCTCTTATTCATCGTCCTTCAATTTCGAATACAACATATAGTAGCCCGTTTCGCCCGTTTTCACGAACAATTCCCAGGCTATGTCCTTTAATTTTTTGTCCACAAAGACAGTTTGCGCATTTATCTATGCGAATAACCTATGTCGGTAATAAAATTATTGTTATTGCGCCAATCGTCGCGCACTTTTACAAACAGTTTCAAATAGACTTTCTTGCCGACAAGCCGTTCGATATCTCTGCGCGCCGATTCGCCTATCCTCTTTATCATGCTGCCGTTGTCGCCTATGATTATACGCTTATGGGAATCTTTCTCGCAAATTATATCACATTCGATATTTATGACTTTGCCCTTGTCTTCGTAAAGTTGCATGGTAACTCCGAGTCCGTGTGGGATCTCGTCTTGAAGTAGCAATAACGCTTTTTCGCGAATAAGTTCGTTTATCATGTAACTTATCGGCTTGTCGCTTATTTCGTCGTCCAAAAAATATTTTTCGCCTTGCGGCAAAAGCGAAGCAAGAGTTTTTTTAAGTTCATCTATATTGAATTTTTTGCGGCACGAACATGGCAAAACTTCGGCTACTCCCTTGCGAATATACTCGCTCATCGACGCCAACATTCCGACAATTTTTTCCTGCGAAACGAGATCGGTCTTATTGATGACAACAACGACCTTGGAATCGGATTGCAGGTACATATCCAGCCTGTTTAGGTCGTCGTCGCTTATTCCCTTTGAAGCGTCGAACACCGCGACAATAACGTCAACGTCGGCGGTCGCATCCTTTATGCACTTGATCATATATTCGCCGAGTTTGGTGCGCGGTCTATGAATTCCGGGAGTATCCACAAATATCATTTGAAGGTCGCTTTCGTTGAGAATACCCATGATTCTGTCACGCGTAGTCTGGGGCTTTGGCGAAACAATGCTCACTTTTTCGCCCACCAAAGCGTTGATAAGGCTGCTTTTCCCCACATTAGGTTTGCCTACAAAAGTTATAAATCCCGATTTCATCTTTCGACTCCCAAAGAGGATAAAATTTGTTCTTCTCTGCTTCTCATTGATTTTTTGTCGTCATCTTCGATATGATCGTAACCGAGCAAATGCAAAAGCCCGTGCAAAAACAGATACGCTCTTTCCCGCAAGACCGAATGTCCGTACTCCTCGGCTTGACGCTCCGCGACCTGCTTGCATATAACAATGCTCCCCAAAAAGACCGCTTTGATTTCCTCGTCGAAATCGAACGGATAATTTTGTTTCGTAAACGGCTTTATAACGTCGAGATTGGGATAACTCAAAACGTCCGTCGTCTTGTCTATCGAGCGCGTTCTGGAATTGAGCGCGCGCATATCCTCCTCGTTCATAAATTCGAGTTCGACGTTAGCCGCGCCGTCAAGTTCCAGAATTTCAAAAGTTTTGGAGGCGATTTCGTCGTAAAGTTTGTCGGTTTCCGTCGAAGATACGGTTATCATTTGCCCTCCGGGTATTTCAAACGTTTATGGAAAAGTCCTCCGTAAGCGCTTATGATGGTTTCGCGAATGATATTGAGTTCGCGCATGGTTATTTTGCAATTGTCGAATTGTCCGCGTTCCAGACGGTCGCCGATGAGTTTTCGAAGCAACTTGTCCACCTTGTCGCCGTCGGGTTTGTCCATAGCGCGAATAGCCGCTTCGCTACTGTCGCAAATCATAACAATTGCTGCGAGTTTGCTTGTCGGAATTTCGCCGTGATAGCAGTAGTCGCTCGCCTCGACAGTGCCGTCGGTGAGTTTTTGCGCCTTGTTGTAAAACACGGGTATGAGCATCGTTCCGTGGTGCTGTATGGTAACGTGGCTTATTTCTTCGGGAATGTGATACGCCTTGCAAAGTTTAAGCCCTTCTTCGGTATGCGAACGGAGAATATCCGCGCTCACTTCGGGCAAAATATCGTCGTGCGGATTGTAATCCGCCTGATTTTCCTTAAAGTAAAGCGGATTGGCGAGTTTACCGACGTCGTGATAATATGCGCAAGCGCGAGCGAGATACGGATTCTCGCCTATATTAGACGCGCACATCTGCGCGAAAGACGCGACGGCAAGCGAATGATTGAACGTTCCGGGCGCCTCTTTGAGCAATCTGCTTATGAGCGGCGCCGAATGGTTAGTTAGTTCCATAAGCCGAACGTTGGTTATGAGATTGAACATTCGTTCGATTATAGGCGAAATGGTAAGTGAAAGGAAAAAGTGCGCACCCGCGGAAATTCCCATATACATCATTTCGCTCAAAAAATCGCTTTGCATAAGGATAAGCGAAATTTCGGACATTATACCGACCGAACTTATGCAGATTAGTAGGCTTTTGAGCATAAATACGAGCCTCGAAGCGTCGCTGCTGAGAGCGAGCGCCGACAAGCCGCCGCAAAGCAATCCCGTCACCATGGTTACGATTATCGGCAAAACCGAAACGCCCATAATAAGACTTTGTATCATAAGCGCGTAAAGAACGAATATGATCGTCATAAAATTGGCTGTTAGCGCCCTGTTCTTTTGACCGAGTTGCGCGAGAATCAATGCGCACAAGTAAGTCGGCATGACATAAACGCTTATAAGCGATCCGTAAATACACAATGTATATGACAAAGTAATGACGCAAATAGTAGCAAATTGCTCCTTTATCTTACACTCATTGAAGCGCAAGGCAAAGTACATAAACATCATAAGTCCGTTTATCAAAAGCAAAAATCCAACGCTCAATGCGCCATACGTAAGATACGGCATCGAAAGTTTAGCGCTCATATGATCGATGAAAATAAATCTAACGAGAGTAATGGCTATGATCCATACGCTCATTCCCATTAGCAACAACACCGAATATAATGAAGATTTTTGCGTTTCATCGCTTTGCGACGTCATAATATCACTCCTCTTTTTCATAAAGCCTTTTCATATGCAAGAACTATTTTTTGAACAAGTTCGTGCCTGACCACGTCTTTGTCCGTAAATCTGCAAATCTCGATTTCGTCGATTTTGTCGAGAATTTTGGCGGCTTCGACGAGTCCGCTCGACTTTCCGTAAGGAAGATCGATTTGGGTATCGTCGCCCGTTATTACCATTTTACTGTTTTCTCCAAGTCTTGTCAAGAACATTTTCATCTGTTCGCTCGTCGTGTTCTGCGCCTCATCGAGAATTATGAACGACGAGGAGAGCGTTCTGCCGCGCATATAAGCGAGCGGAGCGATCTCTATAATGCCGCGCTCGATAAGTCTTGTGTAATTGTCTATGCCGAACATCTCGCGCAAAGCGTCGTAAAGCGGACGCAGATACGGATCGACCTTGGTTTGAAGATCTCCCGGCAAAAAGCCGAGTTTCTCCCCCGCCTCGATCGCGGGACGCGTAAGTATGATTTTCTCCACCTCGCCCGCCTTAAACGCAGTTACGGCAAGCGCGACAGCGAGATAAGTTTTGCCCGTGCCTGCGGGTCCTATGCCGAAAACAATGGTATTGTTCTTGATCGCCCGCACATAGTTACGTTGACCGAGAGTTTTACATTTGATCTGTTTTCCTCTGGCGGTGGTGGTAACGACTTCGCTACTTAGGTCCAAAATTTCTTCCGCCTTGCCCGCTTCCACGAGATCCAAACTTTGCCTTATCGTTATTCTGTCGAGTTCTTCGCCCGATTTGATGAGGGCGACGAGCCCGCCGACGAGTTTCATCGCCTTTTCGACATTTTGATCTTCGCCCGAAATCGAAATTCCGTTGTCGTTCGCTTTGATCGAAACGTTCAAAAGTTCCTCGATAAGTTCGGCATTTCTATCCAATCTGCCGAAAAGTTTGATTGTAATATTCGCGTCAAGTTCAAGGTTTTCAGTCAATTCGTTTGCCTCCTATCGAAACTTCCGCCTCGATATGCACAGTAATCTTGTATATGTTTTCCGCTACTTCGGCGACATTGGAAGTGGTCGAAACCGCGCTTCCTCCCGCGCGAATTATGAGCGTGGAAACGGCTTTGTCCACCGTCTTTCGAACAAGTTCGTCCAAAGAAATTTCCGCCTTTTCGAGTTCGTAATATTCGGTCGTTTCCGCATACAGCGGAAATATCGAAAACAGTCGCGTTACCGTCTTTTGCGCCTCGAATTTGCCGTCGGGTTCTTTGGTCTTACCTATATTCAACCCGAAAAATTTGATGACGGTATTCTTTTGGACCTTGCCTGTACGCACATAGCCGCCGCTCGTCGTCGCCACTTCGGTATAAGTAAAGTTGACTTTGCCGAATATATCGCCTTGTGCGTCCGTAACTACGAGCGGATTTCCTTCTGTATCGTACTCTGCGCCCTCGATAAGTACTGTTCCCATAGGAACACGATCGCCTATCTTAACTTTTGCCGTGCCGCTGTTGACAACTATTCGCGTCACTTCCGCGTCGTAAAGAGAGATTATGTCGCCCTTTTGTTTGGACGGAGTGACGACCGCGCTTTCCACGACGTTGACTTTTAGCGTCGTCCCGACTATTTCTGCGCTGACGGCGGAAATTTCGTCGAGGGCAAGCAGCGCGTCTTCGACGAACCGGCGATCGAAATTCTTTTCGCGTCCCACCGAAATGCCGTTTTGTTTGAGGGTGCGCAGAATTGTCAATTCGTCCACCCTGTCGTTGCCGCTGATCTCGATCTTCCACACGAATCGTGAAACGATTATCGAAACGACTATCATCGAAATTATGCCCACAATGAGTCCGCAACGCGGCAATAGACCGAGAAAAGTTTTTTTGGCGCTCCTTTCCTCTTTTACGGAACATTCGAATCCGTACTTTTCGGATAGTTCGAGAGCCTCCGCTTTCCTCGATAAAGGGATCCACATCGTCATCGACTTTTGACTTACTTTCGACAATTCCTTGACCGTAATACCTTTGGCGGCAAAGGCGTTGAGCAACTTGACTTGATTAAGACCGATAAATTCGAGTTTTACGCAACCTTTCATTTCAGTCGCCTCGTCGCCACGTTGTCTATCCTTCCGCTTACGACAATAGTATTTGGAGTCAAATCTTTGACCGCGAGATCACCGCAAACCGTAAGTTCGGCATTCTTGGTGCGCACGATTACGCACTCGTCGCATATCCTTTCAATTTTGGTCAGCCCCTCTATGTAAAGGGTTTCGCCGCAAAAATTGATATACGAAAATCCGTTCAAAAGTTTCAGATCGTCGATACCGACGTCCTTTTTCACTTCACCGAAAAAACTCATATCCTCACCTCGCAAATATTATATGTCACTCACGCGGTTGGTATGAAGATCCTCAGTTACGACAAAAAGAGAGCAAACGCTCTCTTTCGTGTCCGAAAATTATTGTACGGGTACCAAAAATCCTGCCGTAAGCCCGTACACAAGTGCGAATGTAGCAACTGCCAATATAGCCGCCATTATGACGATATTGACGATTGCCGCACGCCTTTCGGGCGAACGTTTGTTTGGAGATTTGCGTATCGTGAATATGCACTTTATTATGCCGAGTAACGCCGTCAATATGAAAAGACCGAACGCTACATAAAGCACGATTTGAGTGGTTTCGCAAATGATCCAACCGACGATGAGCACGACAAGCGCGATCAACATCAATATATCGCAAATCTGTTTAAGCCCGAAATTTTCAAAATACCTTTGAAATATGTTTTTCTTTTTTGCCATTTATAACTACTCCTATTCTATGACACAATAGATTGTACAACAATTGCCTTTATTTGTCAAATAAAAGTTGCGCGATTTATAAAAAATAAAGATTTTATTCCAAATCTTCATATTTGTTTCGTATATCACAGTTCTTT
>CANQAE010000008.1 GCA_947589465.1 uncultured Clostridia bacterium
TATATTACCACTTTCCTACCTACCCTGTCAAGCGTTTTTCTGTACTTTTTTCTATATTTTTTTTATTTTTTTTCGTCTGCCAAAATTTCCCGACTTACCTCGCTATCTTTGGCTACTCTATTATGTTGCCGCATTGTCTGCTTTATTATAATAATTATAAAGAAACTACAAAAGATATCCACGCATAAAACAATTTATTATTTTTCGGCTTTCAAATCCGCTGTTTTTTACGATATGAAAATATATTGCAATTTTTTTCATCGAAATTATTTATTTTTATACTATTTTACATAAAACATTGAATTTTGCTTGCTATACTTATTTAATTATGCTAAAATTTAACAAGGAGGATTATATTATGCGTAAAACTTTTATAATTGTAATGTGTATTTTAGTTACTTCTATTATTTGTTGCGCATGCAGCCCGCAAAATAAAAACGTTTTTGTGCAATATAAATCGAACGGCGATGGCGGTTATATTTCGGGCACTGCAATTCAAATAATAAAATACGGAGAAAACTCCTCTGTTGTAGAGGCAATTCCAAATGAAGGCTATCAGTTTACAAAATGGTCAGACGAACGCACGGATAATCCGCGTAATGACTCCAATATCAAACGAGACCTTGAAATCGTCGCCATATTCAAAAAGATCCCAATAACACTTCAATATTCTACCTCATCTAATTACGGGAAACTCGAAGGAGCGCCAATCCAAAACTTGGAATACGGAGACAATTCCTCCGCCGTAAAGGCTATCCCCTATGAAGGTTTTACTTTCGTAAAGTGGTCGGATGATCGCACGGATAACCCAAGAATAGACACCGATATAAAGCAAAACATCAATGTTCAGGCAATATTCGAAAAAGTCGTACTCAATGTAAAATACACTGCTCAAAAAAACGGTCAAATAAAAGGCGCTGATATTCAACTTATCGAGTACGGAGATAATTCATTCACCGTAGAAGCGATACCCAACTATGGTTACAGATTTATAGAGTGGTCGGATGGTCGCACGGATAATCCGAGAAAAGATACGAACGTTAAGCAAGACATTGACGTTGAGGCAATTTTCCGAGAAAAAGAAATATTCGATGTAAATTACTCTGCCGGCGAAAACGGTAATATAGAAGGCGTTGCCAAGCAAAATATCTATTATGGCGATAATACAACTGCCGTAGAGGCGATACCCGACGAAGGGTACAGATTTGCAAAATGGTCTGATGGTTGCACGGATAATCCGAGAATAGACACAGACGTTAAGCAAAACATTGACGTACAGGCAATATTCGAAGAAATCATTAATACCTACGAATTAATCTACAACTATGCAACAGAAAATACTGAACAAAAGGAAATAACAATAGGATATTTCGACGATCTGTCTAAAATCACGTTGCCCGTTCCGCAAAGGCTTAACTCTACTTTCGAGGGTTGGTATTTTGAAATAGATTACCAAACACAAGTAGCGGATAAAGACGGAAAAATCACTATGAGCAAAGACAATTTGCGCAATAATTCCAAAAAATTATATGCAAAATACACTACTCTGCAAGAAGCAAAGTACAAAATTCTTATGGTATATGTTACCGAAATAGACGACGAGTTTTATTTATTTGAAAAGAAACCAGGCGAATGGGGTGAAATATGCGGAACAAAATATGTAAAATATTCCATGAGCGAAGATGAACGATTGCTTTGCAAAATGACAACACAATACTTTGAAGAAATGCTCAATACAATGTTTGCAGGCTTGGTTACTTTCGAAGTAGATGAATATTACACAACGCAACCGCTAAAAGAGAGTAGTTTTCGCCAAGGTATCAGTGCTAACAGCGTTGATTATTTCATTGATGCCGACGATATTCCCGAAATGTCGGATGAAATGTTAAGTAAATACGGAAGCGTAATTACTACGGTCAATTTTATGGAATATGAAGATATACGTCCAAGGCTTCATTCAAGCACCGGGCTTGGTGGTTCTAAATATGCATGCGTATATATGGATAGCCAACTTAGAGGGTTTTATATTAACAATCAATCACTTCAAGATACACTTCTCAATCCTTCGCATATTTATTATAAAAATTGTTGGTTATCTTATTTAGAAACATATCTTCATGAATTTACCCATACGGTGGAATCACGATTTTACAGTGTAGTATTAGATGAGAAACTTACTTATCATTATGTATCGTCAAAATTATCAAAATATTATGCCGAAATTTATCCCGATTTCTGGGATAATCATTACTTTTATTTAATACGCATAAGCGTGTTGTATCTTCTTGGGCAAGCCGAGTACAATGGCAAAACTTACGGTATCCCCTACGACTTTTGGCTCGGTAAACTGACGGGAAAAGAATAAGCAAAATAAAATCCATTTCTATACAAAAGCGCCGCTTGGCAGGTTGTCATGCGGCGCTTTTATCGATCCGATGCGCTCATAATTATTTTTGTATAGCCCATAAAAATAATATCTGTGTGCTCATAATTATTTAAGCATAGACTATAAAAATATAATGGCTTTTTCTACAAACTCAGATATTCGAGTTTGCGGTCGTAAACCGATTCGTAAGTATCCTTCCACATTTGTTCCGCCGTCGCTTTCATTTGCGATTCACGCTCCTTTGGCGGCAAACTTTTATTCGGGTAAATCGCGGGCAGGATATGTATCCTTAATTTTTTGAGTCCGCCCCTCTTGCTTTTTTTGAAAGTGCAAAACAGCGGCAGAACGGGCACGTCGAACTTTACGGCATAGTGGAAAGCGCCGCTTTTCATCGGGCGCGGTTTTTGATAATTCCACCACATCGACTGCTCGGCATTAAAGTGTACCCTGTTGCCCTTTTTCAGTTGGCTTCCCATTTCGTTTATGAGGTTACGCATAGCCACTACGTTGGCGCTGAACGGCCAAATACCGCCGTGACGAATAATTGCTCCGCCGATGCCTTTCTTGTTGTTGAACGGCGCAGACGTGCTGAAAGATTTGTACCAACCCGTAGCGAGTCTTACGAACAAGATATCGAGAAAATGAAAATGATTGCATATCGTTATCGCGCCACTACTCCCAAGCGCTTTGAGATTCTCCTTGCCGTCCACTTTCGCCCCGAACGACAACTTGATGAGCAGGCGCCCGAATGTCGCCAAAACGGTACGACAAAAGCCCGTAAAAGCACGGTGATACCACGGCTGAGCGTATTTGTAATCGCCGTCGGGCATACTCCAATTGTAGCCGTAAGCGATGGAATTGAAATTGAATCTGCCATGGCGTTCCAGCGTATCTTGTATGCCCTCTATTTTCTCACGCTTTGTTCTCTTTCGATCCATATTCCTCGTTTTCCGTTATCCTTGCGGTGGGTTTCCATTCCCTGTCCTGTTTTGTCTTTATGATGTAAAGTCCCTTGATATATGCAAACAGGTACTCGATTATATAAATGGGGTTATAAAACGCAACGGCGACCCGCTCGCCGAAGGTGATCATGGCGAAATCTTTACGCGATACGCACAATGCAAGTAATGTGTAAGTAAACAGCAAAATATACGCCGCACCGATAGGCAAAAGTACGAGAAAATACAATGCATATCGCCACAAATGCTCGTGCCGAACCCCATAGTAAATGCATAGCCCGACGCCGGTAAATACGCATAACAACGTCGCGACTATAAATATTAGGTATGTCAATATTCCGAACAAATATTCGGCTGTGCCGAAACTGAGTCGCTTTTCGCTCTTGACCTTGTTTTTTACGTCCTTTTTGTATTTTTTGTCGCACTGCCTAAATCCCGTCAGCCAGCGGACGCGGCGCGTAAAGTTCTCCTTGTGACTGAGCGCCTCCTCGGTATAAAGCACGGCATACGGGTAGTAAGCGCACTTGAACCCATGCAAAAGCGCTCCTCCCACTTTGAATTCATAATCTTCCGCCAAAGTGTGGTACGGCCATCCGCCTATTTCTTCCACGACTTCTCGTTTGAACGTTAAGCCTTGTCCGCACAAATTGAGGGGCATTCCCACCCTTGTCCTCAATGCGTTGCCGAAATTGTCTACCATGGGCCAAGTAAGAGCCGCACAGTTGGAATTGAGCGACCTGTACTTTTTGGCGAGCAAAAAGTTCTTGGCTATTTTGCGCGGAACGAGAATATCCGCTCCGCTCTCCATTGCGTTGTTGAGTTCGCTTATGAAACTCTCGTCAAGTATGCCATCGGCGTCCACGATCGCGAACACGTCGAACGATCGCAACTTTTCGGGCGGCAGCGACATGAAAAATCCGTCAAGCGCATCCCCCTTGCACGTTTGGTCCTCGATTATCGTAACGTTATAGCCGATTTCGCGAGCCATGTCAACGGTGGGGTCGCCTTTTTCCTTTACTATTACGAAAACTTCGAATTTATCTTTGTCGTAATTTTGCTTTTGCAAGGAGTCGAAAAGATCCTTTATTACCGACGACTCGTTGCGCGCGGGAATTATTATTCCTATTTTACGCCTAACCGACGACTCGTATTTTTCGAACTTCTTGAACCCGTAAAATATGCCGACAAGTTTGGGCAGAAACAAGAGAAACGCAAGAAATACCAAAGCGCCGTATACGATCAGTACGATAGATATCATTGCCTTGCACCTCCTACATTTCGTTTCAGCAACATATAGATGAATCGCAAAATGAACGGTATGCCTATAAGAATCAAAATAATGGTGTTGGCGGTTGTAAAAACGTTATAAAGCGTTACGTGCCACATATTTTTCTCCTGTGCTTTACTTGTTCTTTCGTAATAAGCGCCGATTGTAAAGTAATCCGTCACGCCTGAAAATATCGGTCGAAAATTCGACGAGGTTCCTTTCATTGTTATTATACCTTTAATAAAAACTTCTGTCAAGCCGTTTTACCGTTATTTTAAGTCTATGCGGCGACGCGAAGTTCGTCATTTGTTTTTCGCGGATTTTAGGTTTTTCCGTCGAAAGTTTACGTCAAAAGTATTATAACCTCTAAATTATTAAATTTTTATTAAATTTTCGCAAGAAGCGTTATTTTTTATTTTCGTCGCCCATGCCTTCGATAGTGATGTTTTGTATCGATCTTGCGAGAGTGCGAGTCGCCTTGTTTTCGAGGTTCCTTTCCAAAAACGCCATATTGACCCCTTCCCACACGAACAGCGTACCGCTTATGTTTATGAGATCAAACCATAACTCGTAATTGCTGAGTAGATAACTGAGCACCAAAATGGCGGCGCCCGCGCCTATCAACGACCAACCGCTGATAAGTTTTTGCTTGTTCTCTTTGATAGTTCGATAGCCGACGAGATAGATATTTTGCTTTATTATCTGCTCACATTCTTCTTTTTCGTATTCCCCGAAATCCTTTATGATGATATGCAAATTCAACTTGAATTTTCTCGGCAGCAGCGACACCGCCTCGCGTATATCCGAGAACAGCGTGTCGTTGAGTTTTTCAATTTCAACGCCGCCGAAATTCGGGTTTATGAGTTCGGCAAACGTGTCGTAAACGAGTTTCAAAGTCGCTACGTTGCCTTCGATCGAAAAATAATGCTTCAAGATATCCATTCTTATTTCATTGCTTTTGCTCATTTTCTTGCTCCATATGTCATTTTTTCTTGCTCGCCGTTTCATATCGGGCTTTCCACTTGTATTAATTATATCATAGTTTCGGGACAAGAGCAATAAAAAACCACGCTTTGGGATTTGCGATATACAAAAAGAGCAGAGGTTTTATTTGTCCTCCGCTCTTTGATTCTAATTTATCAAGAAAATTATCGAGAAAATTATCGATGATTTAGCAGGATAATTACAGTGTAAATACACCCATTACCTTGCCTTTGACGTCTGTTATCGTCGCTGTCGTCCCGTCTATTTCCATAAACAAAATCTTGTTGTCCGCCACAAAGCATATATGAGTATCGTCTATCACCGTAATATTTCCCGCCGTAATGCCCGAAATCGTGATACCCGTATTCGAGATAGAAAGTTGACCTATGAAATCGTACTTATTATCTCCTTTCCAAGTCTTGCCGCGCAAATCGGAAGGAATGTTGTCGCAAGTCGAGTCCCACGTCTTTCCGTAGCAAGTAACGACTCCGTAAGAACTTACCTCGGTGATCGAGAGCGAACCGTAATGATATTTGACTTTGTATGTTGTCGACGTCGCTCCCTTGATCGTGTACCCGTCCTTAGCGTTTCCGCTCACTATCGAATATTCGGTATTGCCGCCGATTATGCACGTTTGCTCGCCCGCAACTATCGAGATCCTGTTCAAATTCAACGAGTTGGGATCGGCAAGATGAGTGCTTCGACTATCCAAATATTTGAGCCAATCGCCGCTGTATTCAGCCGCAAAGCCGCCGAATTTAACATTAATCTCGACGTTCTTCGTCATTGATATGAGATAGGTATTGTCGGATGCAAGTTTCGCATTCTCGTCGCCGACCACTTCGAAATTTACGTATACGTCCTCGTTTGGCAATGCCGTAAACAGTATTTCCGACCCCATATCCACTTTATAAACTCCGTCGTCCTTTTTCGCGATGGGTTTACCTTCCGCGGCGAGCGAATAAGTTCCGTCTCCTATGCAATTGACCGTTATGGTGTATTGAATTTTGACGAAAGTGACGGTTATGACCGTGTTTGCCGAAAGCGAGGCTATTTCGTATGTTCCGTCTTCGGTAAGCGTTGCATTCTCGTCGCCCGACACGTTAAATGTACCCACTTCGAAATTCTCGCTCGGCAAAGCCTTGAACGTTAATGCCGTGCCTATGTCGAGTTTATATGTATCGTTTTCGCCCTGTATCTCTGAGTCGCCCGAAGTCAATTTATACGACCCGTTGTCGCCGCAACTTACCGTAACGGTGTACGCTATCTTCGAGAATTCGATTAGCACGTCCAAATCTTCTTCCACCGTCATTGTGTATGTGCCGTCATCGGTCAAAGATACGTCATTGCCGTTGATCGTAAACAAACTTACTTCGTATCCCTCCGCAGGCAACGTGGCAAAGACGACCGTTTCGCGCGCGGGAACAGTATATTCGCCCGTATCTGATGGCTTGCCTTCGCCCACTGTCACGGTACACGACCCGTTGTCGCCGCAACTTACCGTAACGGCGTAATTTTTCTCAACGAAAGTAGCGTCTATCGTAATGTTTTCCGATATATCGTTTATAACGTACTTGTTGTCGGTAAGTTGCTTATCCGTACCGTTTACCTTAAAGGATCCTACTTTATAACCGCTTGCGGGAGTTACGGTTACGGTAACGTTGGTACCTTTTTCGTACTTATTGTCCGTTTTCGCGGGGCTGAGTTCGACTTTCCCGTGTTCAGCACCGTTCACAGTTACGGTATAAGTTTCGCCCGACGGAGTTTCGCCCCCGCTTTGTTTCTTGAACGTGACGTCTATTTTCGTGTCTGCCGTAACTTTGAACTTGTACTCGTTGTTCGCGTCAAGTTTGGCTACACTGTCAACGTCCACTTTGAACGAATCCACTTCGTAACCGCTGTCGGGCGTGACCTTGACTGTCACTTCTTTGTCCAACTCGTATTTGCCGTCTTTCGCTTCGGGCGTCAACGTTACGCTACCGTGCGTACCCGCATTGACCGTGACTTCGTAAGTCTTCTCGCCACACGCTGCGAATACAGCCAGCGACAGGCACAATGCAAAAACTATCGTAAGCGCCGCCGCCAAGCGTTTCTTGATTGTTTTCATAGTTTTCTCTCCTTTTTTCGAAATCACAGACTACACACCGAGTATTCCTTTATTGCCACAATTAAGTCTTATCAATATTATATACCATACAAAGTGTTTTGTCAATAGGCTTTCACGAAAAAGTAATAAAGGCTGAAAAATTTCACTCAAAAAGGCTGATTTTACTGAGCCCGCTGTATTTGCGATCGCTAACCACGTCGCCCGACTGCTTATCGTAATTGTTCTCGCTGCTCTTGCCGTACATATAGAAATTGAAATCGCGCGTACCCGCCGCTTTCGGCAAGATGTTTCCGCGGTTCTTCATAAATGTATCGTCGGAATTTGCCAAAATGCTTATGTTGACGTTGTACAAGTTCGGCTTTTCTCTCGCGAAATCATCGAGATCAAGTTGCGAATAATTTCGCCCGCCGCCGTAAAACGCTATGCCGCCGTGCACGTATCGTTCGCTCCCCCTGTCGTCGATGAGTTCCGAATAGCCGAGATCGCTCTTGTACACAAAATCAATCATGGATTTTATATCCAAATTGAGCCAACCCTCCAAAGTTCCGCCGTTAGGCGATTCAATAAGCGTGTCGCTGTTCAAAAGATCGATCGACTTCCAATCGTACAACCTCACGTCGCCGACAAGACGAACTACCGCCGCATATGACGTGCCGCCCGAATTTTGCCAATTTTTTATGCCTGGGAAAATTGCCGCGCCGTCGTTTTCGGGTCTAAGAAAATCGCCTGCGAAATTGCTTTCGACGCCTATCGAGAACAGTCCGCTCTTTTCGAGAACACTGTCCTTAACGGTGAGGTCGGTGACGACGTATTTGTCGTAGAACTCTTTATCTTTGTAAAGACCCGCATAGCGATTGGGGCTCGTTTCGAAATACGTGCCGCCCTTTCCGTCGGTAAGAGGGGGCTCTGCGTTCGTCGCGCTCGCGCGAATAGCCTTGTTCGTCCCCGCCTTTATCAAAAACTCTCTGCCCTGCGAAATTATGCAACCGTCGATGGTGACGTTTATCCTCTCCTCGTCGCTCAAAGCCTCCGTTTTATCCGTAAAGTAATTTTTGCCGTCACGATTGCCGCCGTATACTCGAACGACGTTTCTGCCGTTGCGTATTTTGCAATTTATTATCTTTGCGTCAGCATTTATTTCAAGCGTAGTCCCAACCTTGTCGAGGAAATTCAAATACGTGTTGTCCCCCTCCTGCAACGAAACGTCGCTGCAACCGAGCAAATTTACGCCGTAAAGCATTACCCCGTCGGTGCGTATCAAAAACGCGCAATTGTCCTGTCCCGCAACGCTTGCGCTGTCGCCGTAACTTACGAATTTTAACGGACCTCTGTATAGATCTATCGCAGGTTGACCCGCGCCGTCTTTCGCGGCGGTAAAATAATTCGCGTCGAGGGTATGTCCGTTGCCGTAAACGTCGTTTTCGAACTCCATTACGTAACTTACGTATGCATCGTTCTCTTTGCCCTCTTGCTTATACCATTCGATATTGTACGTGGACTTCATTCTGTGCGTACTCAGGATCTCCCTGAGTTTTCCCGTATCGAATTTTTTGCCGTTTTCGGCGGCGCCGAGCATTATGTCATCTACAAGTACCGCTTTTTGCCCGTTTTCGGTCGCGCGTCTGAGCGACGGATAATCGGCTACTTCGACGGCGTCGCCGACAACGTTGACGGTGACAGAGTACGAAATCGAGGAATCGAAATATTTATTCCCTTTCCATTTAGCGGTCAATTCGACTTTCCCGGTTCCCTTGGCAATTAAGTATGCCTTGCCCTCGTCCACACTTATTTGAGCAAGATCCTCGTTCGAAACTTCAAACAATACGTCCGAAATGTCCGTGCCGAACGTGGTCGTAAATGTTATGACGTTAAGTTTGTATCTGTTGTCCGTAAGTTCGTCGCCCGAATATTTTTTGCCCGCGACGGTGTAACGGCTGATCATTGCGTCGGGCGTAAATTCTCTGTTCGAAACGGTCAGTCCGTTTAATCTCTCTATTCCCTCCACCGTTATCGACTTTTCGCAGAGCGTAACGCCGTCACGGACCGCTTTCGCGGTGAGAATATGATCTTTCTTTTGCGTTATGACTATCTTACATTCTCCGTCGCCGTTTACGGGCATACCGTCAAGCGTCCAGACGAAAGTCACGTCGAACGCTCCTACGGTCGGAACTGCGAAAAACGCCGCTTCGGAGCCTATAATAACGCAAGTTCTGCTTTCCAGTCGGTCTATCCGTCTATCGGACGAGATGCCGAAGTCGAACGCGGCGAAGTTGATTTCGGCTACCGCGGTCTTGCCGCCCGCCTCTATTTCACACTTGAAAGTTTTGTCCGTATCCGGTGCGAGAAAAGCGGTGATCTTGTATCGTTTTCTTTCGTCCTCGTCACGCGCGCCGACTTCTTCGATTTCGGTATCATTTATAAAATGCGAACTTATCGAGGGCCGCGAAGGCGCTTCCACATACAAGACGAACTTATTGGACCCCGTAGCCAATGTTATTGAATCGTAGTCGGGCATACCGTTGACGAGAATGTCGGTAGACGAACTTTTCAAATCGGACTCCACGGCAAGGCTTACCCTGCGTTTGAGATCGCCTATCGAATTTGGCACGGAGAGTTCGAATTCCACTATGCCGCCAAACGGGAACATAACCGTCCCTGCTCCGAAATCGAAAACAGCCGATTCATTAAAGCCGAGATTGCGAATTTCGTACTGGGTGAACTGCGCGGGCGATATATTCATTCGAAAAGCATATGTCCCCGTGGTTATCTTTCCCCTGTAATCCCCGTTTTCTTTGAGCGTGAGCAGATTGTTACTCTCATTGCTATCCTTTTCGTTCTCGGTAAGCGCAAAAGCGAAGTCGTATGGCTTAGTGGATATTACATTTACCGATATGCTATCCGAAAAATTGCCGTCTTTCGAACGGGCGGTTACGGTAGCCGTGCCCACGCTTTCGCCGACGGTAAGGACACCGCTACCGTCTACATTTACCACTTCTGGCGCGGACGAGTACAAAACGTACTCCTTGTTGCTCGCGTTGGCGGGACCGACTTCCGCCATTATCGTTACCTTTTCTTTTGGCAGGTCGGCTTTGTCGAGCGTCAACGTTCTTGTTTCTTCATTATAGTTCGCAAGGTCGAGCGGAACGATCCTTATCGAGTTCGCCGATATGTCCACGGCGAGGCTTACCGTATTTACCGTCGCGTAAATCGCAAGCACAAAGCATAGCGGCAATACGAGCATAAGCGCTATAATAATTTTTCGCATAAATTTTTGTTTCCCCTTTCATTAATTTATATTTCGAAAATTTATTCTCCCGTTATTTTTCGGTAATTTTTACCGTAGTTTTCCTAAATGTTTCCGCCTTGGAATTCGTAATATTTTTTGCCCAAGCGATTTGTCAAATACAGCCAGGACAATAACGCCGCTACGACTGCGGCTACGCCAGACACAAGGTACGACAGCCATTCGAGATGAGCATCCATATTCATAAATTGCAAAGTTATTCTCAGCAGGAATACTCCGCCGCCCACGAGGAACGACGCAACTATGCCGAGCATTATTATCGTGCTAACAACGTTGCTCGACTCCTTTATTTCGCCGTCCTCCTCGGTCGAGAAGTGCGCGTGGTTGAAATCGTATCTCGTCGCAACGCATATGTTGACGAAACTGAACAGCGTCCCCACTATAAACAGGAATATTGCCGAATACCAATTCACGCAACCCGTCGCCAAAAGCAATATCGCCGAAGCAAGTTGCGAAAATACCGTAACAGCCATGCACAAAAATATCTTCGAGAAGAAAACCGTGTTGTGTCCTATCGGCATTGCCTTAACTATATAAAACATTTGCCCATCCCTGCTTATGTTCGTCGCGCAAAAAATGTTGGTGAGCGCACCGAAAAGCAATGTGAGGAGCAATGCGAGTTCGAGATCGAATTCCATTCCTATTAGCCGCGAAACTATCGACGACCCCACCGCCATACAGAAGTAAACCATGAGCGGCATTATGAGCGCCACCGAAAAGTACGAAAACATATAGGACGGTGTGCGGAAAATGAGCAAAAAGTCTTTTTTTACAAGTTCGAAAAAACTGTTCGTGTCGGGCTTAATGCTGCCGTTCTTTTTGACGAAGTTGGGCGCGCCCGCCATACGCGATTGCAACGCGCGGCGCAATATGCTGCGTATTATCGCCATCGAAACGATTAGACAAACGACGAGCACGACGGCGATCCCTATCGCGCTGACGAGAATTTCGTTGCCGAGCATAAGATTGACGAGCCACCTTGCGGGATACAGCCACGCCGCTATTCCGCCTATTACGTTCATCGTCGCCTCGTTGAAGAAATATCGCAGGTCGTCGCCCACGAGCATCTGCTGAACCGCATTGAGCACTATCGAATAAAGATAGAACGCGACGCCCGTTATTGCCGTTATGATGATAAACGTAACAAGATATTTATTGCTCAAAAATCTCTTGATGAAATTGTACGGAAGCGCCAGAATGGACGCTATCGTTATTGTTATGAGCGGCATAAGAAAACATTCGAGTACGGTCGCGATCCAGAATGACGCACCGAGCGCAGCCTCGATATTCACCGACGAAGCCGCTTGAGCGAACGACACGGCGAAAGTTATGTTTACCGTAAGAACGACCGCAATCGAAATAAGCAACTGACCGAGATATATGGAAATGAGTTTGGCAATGTACAGCGAACCCGCGCCGACAGGCATTGCCGAAAAGATCTTGACGTCATCCGCCGCGAAGATCTGACGATTTATTTCGCCCATACCGCTGATCACCATAAAAATTATGACGCAACTGTAAATCACGCTGAGCAGTTCGGTCGAACGTATACCGAAATTATATACGCCGTCCTGCCTTATCTTCAAGAACATATCGGTGAACTTGCCGAAAAATACAGCAAAAAGGGAAATTATCGCGCCGATAAGGATCAGTTTAAGCAAAAAGCCTATCACGTCGAATTGACCCTTGCGGTACGGATATGTCGTTTCTATCCGCTGCTTTTTGAGCAAAGCGCCTATGAGCGAAAAATCAATTTTTTCCTTCATCTTTGCTTTCCTCGTCTTTGGTCGCAGCCGCCTCGCGTAACGCCTCGCCGCTTTCATGCTCACCGCTTTCATGTTCGCCGCTCATCGCTTCCTCTGCCTCGCGCTCGTTTTTGAGGAAATACTCCTCGAAGTCGAACGTCGGATCGTCTGTCATTATCTGCTTTATGTCTATATCGGATATCTGCTGACCGCGACGAATAAGCACTACCCTGTCGCACGTTGCGGCAACCGAACCGAGCGCGTGCGAAGAAAAGATAATGCAATTGCCCGCCGCCGCGTAATCGTGCATAAATTCGCGAACGGCACGCATCGTGCGCGGGTCAAGACCTGTCATAGGCTCATCGAGTATCCACAGCCTCGGCATATGAATGAGCGAACCCATCATACAAATTTTCTGTCGCATACCATGCGAATACGAGGATATGAGATTGTTTATCGCAGGTCCGAGCCTGAAAACTTCTTCGAGTTTATTGAGTCGTTCTTCCCTGTCCTTGGGCGGCACTTTGTATACCGTCGCCATAAAGGTGATGTACTCCATACCCGTCATCTTGATGAACACCGCGTGGTTGTCTGTGACGAACCCCATGTTCGATTTAGCCTTGATCGGCTCCTTTTTGATATCGAAACCGTTAATGAAAATATCGCCTTTTTCGAAAGGCAACATACCCTCAATACATTTGAGCGTAGTGGATTTGCCCGCGCCGTTGTGACCGAGTAAGCCGACGATCTCGCCCGCGTAGCAATCGAACGAAACGTCTTTTATGGCGTAATCGGCTTTTTGCGAATATTTTTTGCAAAGCCCCTCTACTCTGACTATCTTTTCTTTCTGCTGATCTTCCATTTGTCCCCCAAAAATAATTTATTCGTATCTAAACGTTGTAAAAAACTTCGAATTTATATACGGAAAAAGGGCAGAACAAAAGATCCTGCTCTCTGCTATTAGATACAATTCCCTTTCTCACCCTTATTTTCTCCCGTATAAAAGATTCAATATACTCAGTATACCATATTATTTTCTGTTAAGCAATAAAAATTATGAATCTTATGTATTATTTCAAGATTTTTTATTCGCTTTCTTCTTCCTGTTCGGGAAGAATTTCCACTTTTACCTCCAAAACCTTGCGCGTATCCACTTTGAGAACGGTAAATTTCAAGTTGTCGTATACGAATTCCTCGTTCTGTTGCGGAATGGTTTTGAGTTGTTCGGTGACGAATCCGCCCACCGTCGTAGACTCGAATTCCTCTCCCGTGTCTATATTCTTGCCCACGAGTTCGAAAAACTCGGCAAGATTTTCGGAGCCGCTGACGACAAACACGCCGTCGCTCTGCTTGCTGACGAGTTCCTCAACCTCGTCGTGTTCGTCGTATATCTCGCCGACGAGTTCCTCGATTATGTCTTCGAGGGTGACTATGCCCGCCGTGCCGCCGAATTCGTCTACGACTATGGCGAGGTGTATCTTGGCTTTTTGTAAAAGCCTCAAAACGGCGCTTATCTTCATATTGCGCGTTACTATGATACTGCTTTGAATTATCGGGCGAATATCCGTCTTGTTGTCGCTATAAAGTTCATAGAAATCCTTCATATGGATTAGGCCTATCACCGAATCTATCGACTCATGATATACGGGTAAACGCGAATACCCCGTATCGTGAAATACGCGCGCTATGTCCTCCATGCTCGCGTCGTCGGGGACCGCTTCGACGTTTACGCGCGGTATCATAACATCGTAAACGTCCACGTCGTCGAATTCGATGGCGGAGCGTATGAGTTCGGACTCATGTTCGTCTATTTCGCCCTCGTTCTCCGCTTCCTCCACTATCGTGATAAGTTCGTCCTCGGTAATTGACGTTTCTTTCTTTGTGCGGAAAAGTTTCTTTATGAGCGACAGCACCCAAGTTATCGGGAAGAACAAGATCTCGAAAAATTTCGTTATGCCCCAAAATGCCATAGCGAACGATTCGGGATGATCTTTTGCGTACGTCTTGGGCATTACTTCGCCGAATATGAGAACGACTACCGTCATTACTATCGTTGAAACGACGGGAGCAATGTCTTCGTTGCCTTGTAATAGACTTACGAATAATATCGTTGCGAGCGAGGACGCCGCTATGTTTACTATATTATTACCGACAAGTACGGTAGAAAGTATTCTGTCGAAATTGTCAAGTTGAGCCAAAACTCTTTTTGCTTTCTTTGCTTTTTTGGGCTCGTTGTTTTCTATACTTTTGAGCCTTATCCTATTGCAGGAAGTATATGCCGTTTCCGTTGCGGAAAAGTAAGACGAAAATACAAGCAAAGCGACTAAAAGAATTATAATCCAGATATAATCGTTGGTGGTTATTGCGGATAAAAGCAACGTACACCGACTCGCGGGATCCATGTGGTTTAAATGACCTTCCTTTTCGATTGATAATTAATATATATCATAATTTTTCGGAAAATGCAAACATTTTGAGGTCGTTTCCGTAAATTATATTGTTTTTGGTTGTTTAAGCAAGACAGCGGCTATTATTTTTGCGTGATCGAATGCCAAAACGTCGTTTAGGGCTATCTTCGTTCTGTCGAAATCGAGATCGCCGCTGTCGCCGATCGCGACGTCGAGGACAACTTTTTTGCCGCCCACCGTCAAAATATTGCCGTCCAAAGTCACTTTTACGAACTTCGCGTCCGCCGCGTCGTCGCCGCCTCGCGGTATTCCTTGCGCCGAATACGCCGTAAAGACGAGGCTTATGTTCCAATCGCGCGGGTCGCGATTCGGCTGGGACGCAAACCCGAATTGGCGCAACCGCTCCGCTCTTATGCCCGTTTCTTCGAGTAGTTCTCTCATTGCCGCTTGTTCCGCGCTCTCGCCTTCTTCTATAAATCCGCCGGGCAGAGCCAACTTGCCCTTGAACGGGTGTCCCCCTCGACGTACAAGCAAGATCTCGTCCCCGCGCATTACTACGCAATCGACGGCGACAGATGGGTGGCGATATTTTGTCGGGTCGTAACGACGCAGAAATTCTTCTTCGGTTTCGCACATCATCTTGCCCTCTTTCGCTTTGCCTTGATAACTATCACGACGACGGTGACGACAATTAAAACCGACCCTATGATTATCGTCAGTTTGATCGTTTCGACGCGACCGCCGTCGGTAGATAGCAGTACGGCTTTGTATTGCCCATTGGTGTTCAAAACGCCCACCGTTATGTCGCCCTTTTGGTCTGTACGCAAAATGTTCGAAGCCGCGAAACCCATATTAGACAACCTTTCCAAAACTTCTTTATGCGGATGACCGTACTTGTTGTCTTTGCCGCAACTTATGACGACCAAAGTGTTTGCCCTGTATATGCTTTTCGTGACCGTATCGAGATATTCTTCGCTACTGCTCGTGCGACTGCCGTGATGACCGAGTTTTATTACGTCGGCATTGAAATCGTCGAAAACTTTGTATCTTCCCTCGCCTCTTTTCGCCTCGGCAACGAACTCAGCCTCGTTCTCCTTTTCGGCGTCGCCCGTAAGCACGATATTCCTGCCCATATACGTTATGACAACTATCGGCGAATAATTGTTGTTGTCGTTGTAACTTTCCGATATGGGGGAATAAAAATTGATTTCGTATTCGTTCTCATCTGTGGACGTGATCTTGTTCTGGCTATCGTCGTGCGGATTGGTGACTATGACTTCCTCGGCGCGCTCATATGCCGCTTCGAGAACGTTATGGTAAGTCGCGGTGCTTTTGGAACCGAGGTTATCTCCCCAGAAAGTGTGTTTACCTTCGAGGTCGTACGCGTCGTCGTGACAACCATTATACGTGCATACCTGGTTGGGACGATAAACGGTTTTCGCACCGTAATTTTGCAACATATACGCCATACTGCCCACGTGATCGGCATCCGAATGAGTAAGGATCACTATGTCGAAATACGTTATCGTTTTTCCTTGTTCGTCTTTTATGTTTTGTTTGACGTAATCGTCGAGTTTTTCCCGAACTTCCTTTTTGTTCTCGCCCGCGTCAATTAGCATCTTGCGGTCGTCGGGCAATTCGACGATACAGGAGTCCCCCTGTCCCACGTCTATGAAGTGAACGGTAAGATCTGCTTTTTCGGTTCCGTCGAGTTTGACGTAAGCAATATAAGTGCCGACCGCCGCCGTCAGCGAGATCAATAGCGCTATTAGTATAATTATAAGTTTTTTCATAGTATCAATGTTTCGAAAAGAGCGGATATTTCATCTTTCTTTTGTCGAGCGGCGTTGTAGCCGAGTTCGATCATCTGCTCGTAGCCGTCCTTTTTCGCCGCCGAAAATTCATAGAGATTGGGAGCGACGACAACGTCGGAAAGACGCAACCCATCCACCGACGTATGAGCGGACATTATGTTGAAAGTCGCCTTTATTACGTCGAGCGTGCCGAGTTCGGTCGTGCCTTCGCCGCGCGTGGGATTGACGTCCACGGTGACGACGTAATCGGCTCCGAACATCTTGCAGACCGACGCGGGAATGTTGTTGAGCACCCCGCCGTCCACGAGATGGCGCTTACCTATTACCATAGGCTTGAAAATAAGCGGAACGGCGCATGACGCGCTTATCGCATCGCCTACGCTCCCGCTGTCGAAAATAAATTCCTTGCCCGTAACCAAATCCACGGCGACGCAACGGAACGGTTTGAGCATATCTTCGATATGCATATTCCCCATACGACGCGTAAAAAGTTCGCCTATTGCCGACGGCTCGGACGGGAAAAAGAGTTTGCCCGTTTTTACGTCCTTAACGTCGATCTCGTGCGAATAGGCTATAAGTTGCTCGGTCGAAATGCCCGAACAGTAAAAAGCGCCCACAAGACTGCCCACGCTGGTGCCGACGCACATATCGAAATCGAACCCGTCCTCCTCGAACGCTTTCAACGCTCCGATGTGCGCAAAACCGCGCGCTCCGCCTCCGCCGAGGCATAGTGCGATCTTCGGTTTACGACCCGTTTCCGTCTTTTTTTGATTTTTTCTGTTACCGAATTTGAAAAATCCCATTTTACTCGCCCACGACGGAAACTTTCAATTTGGCTGAAACTTCCGCATACGGCTTTACCGTAACTGTATGCACGCCAACCGTCTTTATCGGTTCGGGCAAAATTATTTTCTTCTTATCTATGACGATGCCTTCGAGTTCGAGCGCCGACGCTATGTTCTGCGCGAGTATAGCCCCGAAGATCTTGCCCGTTTCGGACACTTTGATTTTTATGGTGACCGTCATTGCGTTAAGTTTTTTCGCAAGTTCGAGCGCTTCCGCCTTTTCCACCGTTTTGCGATGGTCGGCGGCGTCCTTGGACATTTTGAGGCTGTTGAGATTTACGCTCGTCGCCTCTATCGCAAGGTTGTTCTTGAAAAGATAGTTGCGGGCGTATCCGTCGCTCACTTCGATGACGTCGCCCTTCTTCCCTTGCGCCTTAACGTCTTTTGTCAAAATTACTTTCATGATCTTGCCTCTTATTTTTTTGTATATTGTACCAAATTTGCGGACTATTGTCAACACCGTCGTGCGCGTTTTTTGTCACCGACTTAAAATTCGCTTTACTTTTTTTGCGCCCTCATTGCCTCGACGGCGCGAGTTAATTTTTCGACGGCAAGGTCGGGGTCGTCAGTGTCGGCGACAGCCGCTTCCATTGGGCAAACGCCGTTTCGTCCCTTGATGAAATCTGTCATTTCGCCGTAATCGTACTCTATTTTCGCGCCTTCCAATACGCGCATAGCAGACCTTCCCATAACTTCGGCATAGACGAAAGAAACGCCCATTTTTACGTACAAGAGCGCCGCCGCTTTGCCGACTATGCGATCGGCGGCTATTCCGCCACGCAGATCCAAGCCCGAATCTATAAATTCCAAAAGCGGTGCTATGCCTTTTTTTGTGCCGAGATATTCCCGACCGTCCTTAATTACTACGCAATTAACCTGCGACAAAAGTTCTTTTGCCCTTGCCTTTTGATCCATTTGTTCCTCCGATTTTCCCGAAAAACATAAAAGGGAGTCCCGATTGCGGAGACCCCCTTTTATACAAATCTTTTACTTCTCGCTGATCGCTTGAACAGGGCAAGTACCCTCGCAAGCGCCGCAGTCGATGCATTCGTTTGCATTGACCTCGTAATGTGCTTCTCCCATACTGATCGCATTCACGGGGCAATTTGCTTCGCAGGTGCCGCATTGAATGCATTCGTCACTGATAACTCTCGGCATAACTCTTATTCTCCTTTTTGAAATTTACCGTTCAACGGCAATAATATTGTACCATACAAAATACGATTTGTAAATAACTTTTTGTCTGTTTTTTATGATTTTTTATTTGTATCGACGTTTGATCAAGACAAACGTGATTATTGCCGCCGATATGCAGAACAGCATAATAGCGAGCGAAACTATGCCCGCCGTCGTGCTTATCTTAAAGCATATATACAGCACGCTCGCGACGAGAGCAAGCAAAGGGAGAGAAATAAGCAAGGCGAAGATCACCATAAAGGTCTTGCTCAATTCTTGTTTTCTCCCTTGCCCTTATCTTTGTTTTTCGTCCTGTTTTTGCCCTTGTGACCTGCCTTGTCCTTTTCTCTGCCTCTGTCGCTAACCTTGTCTTTCGGCTTTTCGTCTGCGTCGCCGGCGTTTTCGCTTTCGCCAATTTCGGCAACGTTCTCCTCGTCGGGAATATCAACGTCGTCGCCGATTTCGTCCTTTTCTTCCTTGCTCTTGAATTCGAGGTCGGCAAGCGGAACTTCGACGAAATTGAAGGTGTCGTCTTTGCCTTGCACTTTGACAGTCACGCTCTTTTTGAGTTGATTTATCGCGCCTACGGTACCCGTCGAGCCGTCCTTCATGGTAACTGACGAGCCTATCTTCGGCATAAGTTTGTTGACTTCGGCATAATATTCATTTTCGTAACCGAGGCAGCACATCAAATTCCCGCACAATCCGTTTATTTTGCCCGGATTGAGCGCCAGATTTTGATTCTTCGCCATCTTGATCGATACGTGCGAATATTCGAGATTGTGCTGAGAACAGCAGCACGGTCTGCCGCACGGACCTATTCCGCCAACCATTCTGCACTCGTCGCGCCCGCCTATCTGCCTGAGTTCGATGCGAACGTGGAACGCCGCGGCAAGTTCGCGCACGAGTTCGCGGAAATCCACTCTGCCCTCCGCGGTAAAATACAGAATGAGTTTGAGTCCGTCGAAAGTGTATTTGGCGTCTACCAACTTCATTTCGAGTCCGCTTTTCTGTATTTTTTCTTCCGCTATCTTCATTGCTTCGTCGCGTTTGGCTTCGAGCGCGTCATGCTGTTCTTTGTCCTTGCTCGTGGCGAGGCGAATGATAGGTTTGAGGGGAGAAACGACCTTTTCGTCGGGAACGTCTGTCGGCATAAGCGCGACTTCGCCGAATTCTATTCCGCGCGCCGTTTCCACTATAACTCCGCTACCCGGCTCGTATGCATAATCGCCCGCCTCGAAATAATATATCTTTGGCGTCTTTTTGAATCTTATTCCTACAACTTTTGGCATTTTGCCTTTTCCTCCAATAACGAAAACAGTAATTCGTCCACTATGCTGTTGATATTGCCCGCCGCCGCTATTCGTTTGCGCGCTCGCAAAATTACGGGCATTTCCTTTATAACCACAGTCTGATTGTAGACCGAACTGAGTTCTTTTATTTGCATAACATTGTTTTTGAGTTTTATTAGGTTCGGTCTTGACCGAAAAACCATGCAGTCCCTGAGTATGAGTTCGAGCGAGTCGAGAAACTCAGGCAATTTTTCTTTGCCGGCGGTCAAATAAGCCGCATATTGGGCTATATCGCCGCTTTTCTTCATGCATAACAGCATTTTCAACGCTTCGTCGAACACAGCCGTCCCGCTCTGCGCTGCCGCTCTCATCTTCGACAAACTGCCGCTCGCTATCGCCACGGCGTACGAAAAATTGGAACACGAAGGAAATTCGGTCTTAACTACGTCGAGCAATGTGTCGTCGTCGTACGGCTGAGGACGTATTATGCGGCATCGCGACCTAACCGTTGGCAACATTGCGTACTCGTTCGCGCAAAGCAAAATGAGTACCGATGTTGACGGCGGTTCTTCGAGCGTTTTGAGCAATTTGTTCTGCGCGTCGTCGGTTGCCGTTTCGACGTTTTTCACTATGAAATATTTTTTGTCGAATTGCGTCGGCATAACATACGCCGTTTCGGTAATAAAATCTGCGTCGCTCGTAAGCACCTTGTCGCCGAAAGGAAGCCTGTACACGTCTTTCGAATTTACATCTTCCCGCCCCTCGCAAAACGACACGATCGTTTCGGCGCACATCTCGGCGGTACATCCGTCGCCCGTAATTACGAGATATGAATGTGACGGCCTCGCGCTCTCCTCTTTGAGCATTTCGTAAACGCCGCTTTTAATAAACGCCTCTCTGCCCGTCATAGTATGCCCCTTTCGACCAAAGCCGCCATTATGTCGTCGTGGATCTGTTCGCACGAGCCGCGCGCGTCTACGGTGACCACCCTCTCGGTATCCTCGGCTATATGCTTGTATCCCTCGTACACACGCCTATAAAACGACGCGTCCTCGGTTTCCAATCTGTCGCCGAAATCGGCTCCGCCCTTACGCGCGAACGATTCTTCGGGCGAAAGGTCAAGAAAGATCGTAAGGTCTATTTTTTGACCCCCAAGTGCTATTTTGTTGCATAACTCTATACTTTCAACATCCACTCCGCGGCCATACCCTTGATAAGCGAGAGTTGAGTCGGTAAATCTGTCGCAAACCACAAGTTTGCCTTCGTCAAGCCACTTTGCTATTTTGACGACGTGCTGGCGGCGCGCCGCCTCGTAGAGCAAAAGTTCGGTGTATTTGTCGGTATCGCCATATGAAGTATCGAGAATAAGTTCGCGTATGCGTTCCGAAAGCGGCGTTCCGCCCGGTTCGCGCGTAAAAACAAAGTCGATCTTGCGCTCGATAAGGCAGGCTTCGAGCATTTTCAATTGTGTGCTCTTGCCCGAACCGTCGCATCCTTCTATTGTTATAAATTTACCGCGCATAATTCTTCCTTCAATTTTATTATCGCTTCGGGCTCGTCGCATATCGTAATGATGAAAATTACGTACCTATCGTCGAATTTTTCAGCGACTATGCCCCTGTTTTTAAGTTTGAAATACAGATCTTTGCCCGTTGTCCCCATCTTTTCGGCGTCCACGACCACGCGGGTGAAATCGTCGTTTTTTAGCGTAGGCACAGATCGACGCAATTCGTCCGCCGCTTCCTTTATGCGGTCGTAGCGGGCTCTACGACTGTAAGTATACCGTGCGGCATATTCAAGTCCGCCGAGCAAAATATACGACGGGCTGGTGGTCCCCAGAAGTTCCAACGCTCTGTCCGCCTTTGGCGCAAGTTCGTCGTTATTGACAACCATATATGCGCTTTGCGTGTACGCGGGCAACGTCTTGTGCGCGCTGAGATTGGATATGTCCGCAATGCGCGAGAACGACGGCGGAAACAGATCGGGACGGAACGGAAAGTGCGCTCCGTGCGCCGCATCGCAAAACAAATAGGCTTTGCCCTTGACCGCTTCGGCAACTTCGAACGGAGACACGAGTCCGTAATAATCTGGCGAAGTGATGTACACCGCCTTTACCGACGGATGCGCCTTCAATCCGCGTTCGACGTCACTTGCGTCGAGCGGCATAGTCAATCCGTCGCGCGTCTTGCCCTTGACCGAAAACGCCTTTACGCCCGCGAGTTCGGCTGCCTCGAATAACGCTCTGTGCGAATTTTCGGCTACGAGTATATCTCCGCCCGCCGCGAGGACCGCGGCTTTTATGCCCATCGACGAGCCGCCGACGAGAAATCTGCAATATTTGCCGCCGAGCAACTTCGCGGTGGCTTTTTCGGCATCAGAAACGGCTCCACTCGGAAACGAATCGTCTATCTCGGTTATGTCCCTTTTGCACAGCATCCCCTTATGTCCGGGCGTATGCCAGCGGGAGAAAACGAAACCGACGTATTCGTCGATCTTGTCGAATATTCCGCTCACTTCTTGGGCTTCATTGTGGGGAAAAGCAAGACGTCGCGTATCGAAAAACTGTCTGTAAACAACATGACCAATCTGTCTATGCCTATCCCTATTCCGCCCGTTGGAGGCAAACCGTATTCAAGCGCGGTGACGTAATCTTCGTCCATCATCTGCGCTTCGTCGTCACCTCTTGTACGCAAAGCGACCTGTGCTTCGAACCTCGCGCGCTGATCTATCGGGTCGTTAAGTTCGGCAAAGGCGTTGCCCATTTCGCGAGCGTAAATGAAAAATTCGAACCTATGCGTAAGTCTTTTGTCGTCCGCCTTACGCTTGGCAAGCGGGCTGACCTCCACGGGATAATCGTAAATGAATACTGGCTGAACGAGTTTTTCCTCGACGAGATTGTCGAAAGTTTCGTACAAGGCGTTGCCCCAAGTTTTTTTGTTCGCGTCGAGTTCGACGCCGAGTTTCTCTGCGGCGGCGACGGCTTCATCCTTATCCATGTTCGAAAAGTCCACACCCGTGTATCTTTTTACCGCTTCGAGCATAGTCAAACGCTCCCACGGAGTTTTGAGATTGATTTCGGTGCCTTGATAGGTGATCGTTTCGCCGAGTTTCAACGCCTTGCGTATCTCGTCGAAAAGGTCCTCGGTAAGTTGCGCCATGTCGTTTAGATCGGCATAAGCCTGATATAGTTCCATGGTGGTAAATTCGGGATTGTGCTTTATGTCCATTCCCTCGTTGCGGAACAATCTGCCTATTTCGAAAACCTTGTCGAACCCGCCGACGATGAGCCTTTTGAGGTAAAGTTCGGGGGCGATTCGAAGATACATGTCTATATCAAGGGTGTTGTGATGAGTCTTGAACGGTCTTGCGTTCGCTCCGCCCGCTATCGTGTTGAGAATGGGCGTTTCGACTTCTATGAATCCTTTCTTGTCGAGATGATTTCGTATGGTGGAAATGATCTTCGAACGCTTGACGAACGTGTCTTTTACGGTGGGATTCGCTATAAGGTCGACGTAACGCTGGCGGTATCTCAGGTCGTTGTCTTTGAGTCCGTGCCACTTTTCGGGCAACGGCAAAAGCGACTTGCCGAGCAAGACCAACTTGTCTGCGGCAACCGAAATTTCGCCCTTGTGCGTAATGAACACTTTGCCCGTAACGCCTATTATGTCGCCTATATCGTACTTTTTCCAATCGTCGTACGCTTCGGCGCCCACCGAATCTATCTTTACGTATATCTGTATCTGTCCTTTTGCGTCGAGGATATGCGCAAAACTCGCCTTGCCCATAATGCGTTTGCTTATGAGCCTTCCCGCGATAATGACCTTCTTGCCGTCGAGTTTCTCCGCGTTCTCCAAAATATAAGCCGACGAATGTTTTACTGCGAACTTGGTGATTGTATACGGGTCTTTGCCCGCCTCTATCAAATTATTGAGTTTTTCGCGCCTGATCTTGACGAGGTCCTGCCTTGTCTGCTCGTCCATCTCGTCGGTTTGTATCAAATTCTCGTCCATAAATTCTCCTAACTGATTTTGAGTATTCTAAACCTGATAGTGCCGACTTTGACCTTGACTTCCACTTCGTCGCCGCGTTTCTTGCCTATGAGCGCCTTGCCCACCGGCGAATCGTTGCTTATGCGGTTTTCCATCGGGTTGGCTTGGTGCGAACCGACAATGTCGTACGTAACTTCTTCGTTAGTATCGAGATCGAGAAGTTTGACCGTATGACCGAGTCCGACCTTGTCCGATTTTGTTTTTTCGTAGATCTGCGCGTTGCGGAGTTTGGTTTCGATCTCGGCAATACGCGCTTCCATTTTCGCCTGTTCTTCCTTGGCTATATCGTATTCGGCGTTTTCGGAAAGGTCGCCGAATTCACGGGCAACTCTGATTTTTTCAGCCATTTCGGCTCTGCCCTTAACTTTGAGTTCTTCGAGTTCCTGTTCGAGCTCTTTAATATCTTCCAAAGTCAATAATTCAACCATAATACACCTCGCAATTTGATTTTGACACAACCATTATATACCAATCGGCAAAGATAAGTCAAGCGCAAATCACATCAAAAAAACAAAGCGGCGTCTATTCTTTTGACTATCGGCGCGGTTTTGTGGTATAATATCTCAAAGGAGTTTATGCGAATGTTCAAACTTTGGGCAAAAACGATAAAAAACGACAGAGTGAAAAAGAGTTTTATTTACAAGGGCGAGGACAAGTTCGAGCCGAAGTTGTTCGAAAAGTATATGCGCGAATTGTGCGAACAAATGGATATCCCCACCCCCGTCATACTCAAATCGCATAAGCGAAATTTCGACTCTTTCAATATGACGAAATTCAACGAGGGCGATTTTGTCGAACACATAGACTTCGATTCCCTCACCGTCGAATATTGCAGGGACGATCACGGTGAAAAAAAGCATATCTACAAAGCCTATCTACCCACAGATTGATTTAACTTAATATATAGCGAACCGACGCTCCCGCGCCAGAACAGATCCCCTTCGCCATCAAGCGACGGGTTTTTTCCTATTACCGCCGTTACGCTTACGGGGCTAATATCCGAGTAATGCAATATCCTTTTCAGCGCGAGGGGCGAAAATCCGCAACCGTCTATAAGCATTTGGGTCTTTCCTAGTACGGTAGCGGACGCGCGTATCTTCAAACCTTCGTTGATTATTTCGTCCGCGTGCGCCGCCGCCTCGTCCCCGCCCAAAAACATTTGAGCGCGCGACAAGGCGTATCCGTCGGCCGCTTCGTCGCTTATCACCGTTCCCCGCGCCGACGAAAAAGTATTCCCGATCGTAAGTTTCACCCCCGTTCTCTTTATGAGCGGCACCGCTTCGCTCTGCAAAACGGTCGCGCCGAAAGAACACAACAGTTCCGCTTCATCGTAACTCATCTTTTCGATCACCGAACCGTGTCCGTCGAAAACGCCGTCAACGTTCGTCCATTTTCGGTATTCGGCATCAAGCGCGGAAGCGATGGCGGCGGCGCTTATGTCCGAGCCTCCGCGCGGCAAAAGTTTGACTTTTCCGTTAGGCATTTTGCCGTAAAAACCGGGAATAACGCAAGGCATCCCCATGCCTTTTACGTGCGCCTTGACCGAGTCGAAATCTATCTTTCCGTCCAATGTCAGTTTGACGTATTCCTTTGCGTCGGCAAATTCGTATCCCAAAAGTTCGGCAAGCAGGTATGCGCCTATGTACTCGCCGCGCGAAACGGCATAATCGAATCCGCAACCCGCGTTGATGTCCTCGCGAACGGCGCTGAGTTTCGCTTCCGCCTTTATGCCGAGGGCGGACGCTATCCTATCGAACCTTTCGGCTACGACGGCGAACGTCTTGTCGCATTTGCCGCACCTTTCCCACTCGCGGTAGGCGGCTATAAGCAGGTCGGTGACCTTGGGATCGCCGCCGGGCGCCGAAACTATTACCACGGGAATATTGTTTTGTCGTATAATGTCCGCCACGCGAAGATATTCCGCCGCGCCGACGAGCGAACTTCCACCGAATTTAGCCACTATCATATTAGTCAATATATGAATAAATATGGGTCTGTGCGCCAAAATAATACGGCGTAAATCGTATAGCGACGGAAATACCGACAACGTGAAAAAAAGATCGACCCTTACACGATCGATCCGTTTTTTACGTTTATTACGTTATAGTCGCCGTCACTCAATATCGTTTTGTCGATATGGGTACAGGTAATTATCGTTTGGTAGTCGCGAATTTTGTTCATCAACCTTTTCTGTCTTTTGAGGTCGAGTTCGCTCAGTACGTCGTCGAGCAGCAAAACGGGATATTCGCCGCGCCTGCCCACTATCTCCACTTCGGCGAGTTTGAGAGCGAGCGAAGCGGTGCGCTGCTGTCCTTGCGAGCCGAAAGACCTTATGTCCTCGTCGCCTATTTTGAAGGCTATATCGTCCTTGTGCGGACCCGAATGAGTGTATCCGCGCAACTTGTCGCGTTCTCTTTCCGCCGCGAGCAACGAACAAAAATTCTTTTTTATTTCGTCCGTCGTTTCGCCGTCTATTGATTCGTATTCGAGCGAAAGCGTTTCCTCACCGTCCGTGAGATACGAATGACATTCGCCGGTTATTCCGCCGATACTCGAAATAAATCCCCGCCTTGTCTTGATGATCTTCGACCCGACGTCGGCGAGTTGGATATCCCAAACGTCGAGCGCGTCGCCTTCCACGAAACCGCCTTTAAGCAATTTGTTGCGCTGCATCAAGATCTTGTTGTAGCGCGACAACAGGTAAAAATATGTACGCGACATCTGGCAAAGCGCAATATCCATAAATCTGCGTCTATCGCTCGGCGCTTCTTTGACTATCCGCATCTCGTCGGGCGAGAAAAACACCGTCGAAACGACGCCCATAAGTTCACCTATGCGCGAAATTGGCAAGCCGTTGACGGCGACTCTTTTGGGGCATTCCTTGTCGAGAATTATTTCCACCGTGTCGCTGCCGTACGACTTCGAAACGGTGAGTTTTATTTTCGCCCGTTGTTTGTCGTGAAAGATTAGTTCCTTGTCGCGCGGAGTGCGCGCGCTCTTGCCGACGCTGCAAAGATAGACCGCTTCCAAAAGATTGGTCTTGCCTTGCGCATTACTGCCTACGACAAAATTGACTTTATCCTCAAAAGTCACCGTTTCGTTGACGTAGTTGCGAAAATCGACTAATGAAATTTGTTTCACGAACATAGGTCTATTATATCAACTCTCCGAGCGAAAGTAAAGCGAAATCATTGCGGTTTACACAATGCATTTACCAGCGATTTGCCCACGGCGTCTATGAGCACGCACACGAAAACGACTGAAAAAGTGAGGGCGACGAGCCGCTCCGTTTCGAGATACGCCCGCGCCGTCTGCATCATCATGCCTATGCTTTTCGCCGTTTGCGCCAGAACTTCGGCGGACACGACGAGTTTTACGGACAGGCTGAGTCCCGACACCGCGTTTTCGGCGATTGACGGCGCCATGGATGGCAAATAAACAAATCTGAGCCGTTGCAATTTGTTCGCGCCGCACACCAAAGATATTTCCAAAAGGTCCCTGCTGACTCCCAAAGCCGACGGGAGCAGAGCGGCGTAAAATGTGGGAAACAGTACTATCGTTCCCACCAAAGCGGTCGTTGCGCTCGACGGCAAGACGAGTATAAATATAAGGACCACCGCCATAGTCGGCAATGACCTTACCACCGTTACGACGGGCGAAAGTATGCGACGCACCGTTTCGCTGCCCGCCGAGCAAAGCGCAAGCACGAGCGCGACTATAAACGACAGCCCGAACGCCCACAACGCCCGGAGTAAAGTAAAGCCGAAACCGCTCCAAAACTCGCCTTCTCCCAAAAGTTCGCCGAGCGCGGCAAAGGTGCCGACTGGCGTAGTTCTGTCGCCGCTTATCCAAACGGCTATCTGCCACGCCAAAAGCGCAACGAGCAAGACCGAAACGGGATAGAGTATGTCTTTTGCGATCTCGATCCTTGTCTTTTTCATTTAACGATACGGAAGAAATTGTCGTCCGGGACTTTGCCGCCTATCGCATTGGGCGCAAGTTCGCCGAGCGCCGACAAAAATTCGATAACTTTGTCCTTACATTCTTCGGCGGGAACGAGTTTTATGTTACAACGAGCGACTATATCGGCGTCGAGTTTGGCAATGACCGTCTGCGTCGATTCTCTCATGCAAGCCTTTATGAGTTCGAGCGCTTGGGTCGGATCATTCTCCGCGAAATCGGGATCTTCCCGAAGTGCGTCGAACAGCCCCTTGATAAACGCGTCGTCAATTTCGTTCTTTGCGACGAGTCCCGCTTGCGGATATCCGCCTCCCCACTGCTGTTGCAAATCCATCGCTATCTTCGTCCCCTCTACTTTCGAGAGCGCCGTGGCGACGGCAGGCTCTGCGAAAACGCCGAACTCTATTTTGTCTGCATTCAGCGACGGGAACAGATTCGCGGCGGCGGCGACGTAACTTATAGCCACTTTGCCGTCTATCGGCGTGTCGCTCGTTTCATATTCTATTCCTTCGCGAACGAGTAACGACCTGAAAACGAGATCGGGCACCTGCCCTTGTCCTATGACCCCCACTCGCTTGCCTTTGAGGTCTGCAAAAGAATTAAGGTCGCTCTTGCCCACGACGTACAAGTTGCCGTGCGTGTTTGCAGACACGAATTTATAACCCATGTTCTTATTGTATAAATTCGCCGCCAAATTGGTGGGAACTATTGCAAGATCGGCTTCACCGTTAGTGACGGCGCTGCTTATATAATCGGAGGGCACAATGGTGAACTTCACCTTTTGTCCCGCTATTTCGGTCCTGTCGAATATCGAAACGAGCGCAAGCGCGGGCGCGCCGTCGGGCAAATAAATGTTCACCGTATCTTCGTCGGGCGCTCCGCAAGCCGAAAACGTACACAACGCCAATGCAAAAGTCAAAACAAACAAAATAATTTTTTTCATATTACACCTCTGTTATGTCCTTGTATATCTTTATATTGTTTCCAAACGAAAACGTTATTCAACGAAGCAGATCGCTCTTGCTTTTCAACTTGAATATTTCCTCGAAAGCAAGCGAGATCTTCGTGATGACGTTCTTTTTGGTGGGATACAGCCAATAACTTTCGTTGAGTTTACTGATGTCTATAACGTCCGCTTTCCCCCTGAAATTATACTCGATATGGCAGCCGTAAGTGTCCTCGCTTTTCCAGAATTCGTCTACGTCCTTGCCGTAAGCCACGCATTTGAGCGAAAACCCGTCCATTGAATGTACGATCTTGCCCGCGCCGTGCTTATAGAATCTGTCGGCGTTCGGGAGCGTCCACACTTCCACGTCGTCCTCGAAACGGTAGTTGCCGCTCTTGACTTCTTCGCGCACGTTCCGTCTTTGCCAATCGAACCAATCGGGCAAGTGCGGAAATTCGGTTTCGCCGTCCAAAGCGCGCAACTCGCCGAGTTCGGTATATTCGTAAGTTTTGCCGCAATGTCCGCATTTGAGCAGCGTCCCCGCCGCCGTCATTTCGTACTCCGTCTTGCAATGAGGGCATTGATAAAGCAAACTGCCAAGCCCTCTTGCGCGGCTTTTGTCCTTTATGCGTATGTTCTCGCGAAGTTGATAATCGTAATCGTCGTATTGCAGATTTTTTATTATGCGGTCGCTTATTTCCTCGACGGGCAAAGTCGTTATTTCGTCCGCCGTAACTATCTGCGTCATTTCGGCTTTAAGGGGTACATGGGTGTACTTTTTCTGACTGAACTGCGGGTTCGCCGTATAGCAACCGTGCATATTGAGCGTAACTATGGGAACTTTGAGCATCTTGCACAATTTCGCCACCGAGTTGGGAATATACGAGCGTTTCCCGTCGAGCGAAAAGCGCGCTTCGGGGTACATGACGCAAATATGTTTTAGTTCTTCGACGGAATAGCGCATATTTTTTATAAGCGACAGATCCATCGGCAAAAACTTGCGTTTTGCAATGCATCCCAGCCCCGTCATTATATGCTTATTGTGCAATACGAACGCGTCTATCGCGGTAACGTAATTCGCGCGGCGCGGAAAGATCGAACGCATCAAAAGTTTCAGGTCGTAAAACGATTGGTGATTGCTGAGCAAGATATACGGCGGTTTAAGCCCGTCCATATTGTTCTTTTCGAGAACGAGTTTATGATATTTCATTGACGGCAAACTCAAAAGCCACGCCACTGCGTAAAAGAGCGGATTGCCTTTTTTGGGCCGTTTCGTAAAGTCGTATTTTTTTACTTCTTTCATACTTTCTGCTTTATCCTCGCGACAAGTATACAGCAATACGAAACTTTTGTCAAGAAAAAGCGCGGCGCAAAGTTCTTTATGTCTATTTTAGTGTATTACGCTTGACAAAACACCGTTTCCCGAATATACTACTCGTAGGGTCGCTCGCTTCCCCGCTTTGAGTTTAAGCGCGCGTTTTTACCCAACTTTTCGAAAAAAGGAGGATGGTTTATGAACGAAGTCACCGAATTCGCGCAGATCGCCGCCGAAGCGATTGAAAACGCGGACAAGAAAAATTACGCGCTCGTAAAGCAGACGTTGAGCGAATTCAACGCCGTGGACCTTGCCGAAATTCTCTATGAGATAGACGATAATCATCTGCCGCTCGTTTACAGACTTCTCCCCAAAGAACTTGCCGCCGAAGTCTTTGTCGAAATGGATTCGACCCAGCAGGAAAAGTTGCTCGCAAAGTTCAGCGACAAGGAAATCAAGGATATACTCAACGAACTATTCCTCGATGACACGGTGGATATTATCGAGGAAATGCCCGCCGCCATCGTCAAACGAATCCTCAAACAAGCGGACAAGGAAACGCGCGAAAGCATTAACGCCATTCTCTCGTATCCGCAAGACAGCGCAGGCAGTATAATGACGACGGAGTTCGTCAGGCTCGACGAGCGAATAGAAGTTAAGGACGCATTCGAAAAAATCAGACGATCGGGCCCCGACAAAGAAACGATCTACACCTGTTACGTGACAGACGGGGGGCGAAAATTGGTGGGCATTGTTTCGGCGAGAACTTTGCTACTGTCGTCGCCCGAAGATAAGATCGCAGATATAATGGAAACCAACGTCATAAGCGTCGACACGCATACCGACAAGGAATATGTCGCACGCGAAATTCAACGATACGGGTTTTTGTCTATGCCGGTGGTGGACAAAGAAAATCGTCTTGTCGGCATAGTCACCGTAGACGACGCTATGGACGTTTTGCGCGAAGAAAATACCGAAGATATTTCCAAAATGTCCGCCGTCACGCCGAGCGACAAACCGTACCTCAAAACAAGCGTGTTCAAGATCTTTCTCAACCGTTTGCCCTGGCTATTGATTCTTATGATAAGCGCAACTTTTACGAGTCTTGTAATAAGCGGATACGAAGAAGCGCTCACCATTTTCCCCGTGCTTTTCGCATGCATCCCCATGCTTATGGACACGGGCGGAAACGCAGGCAGTCAATCGTCCGCCACTATAACGCGAAGTATCGCGCTCGGCGAAACGACGCCGCGCGACGCCCTCAAAGTCATATGGAAAGAACTGCGAGTTTCGCTGCTGCTCGGCGCAGTCATGTCGATCGTCTGCTTTGCAAAACTCATGCTTATAGATTATTGGTACAACGGAAACACGCAAGGCTTGACAATGGCTCAGTACGCGCCATCCGCTTTCGTGGTTTCACTTGCGCTGCTTATTACCGTCGTCATTGCCAAACTTATCGGCTGCACCCTTCCCCTGCTCGCCAAAAAGTTGCGACTCGACCCCGCCGTTATGGCAGGACCCGTCATTACCACCATTCTCGACACACTGTCGCTCATCATCTACGCGAATATCGCCTTGGCTATACTCGGAAATTGACAACTTTTTCGCCTAACTTTTGCCGCATTTCGCCACCCATTATATGGGATTTTGGAATATTGTAAAATAATTATGTATTATAAAATTTTCCACGCTTGATTTTAGTCATGACCCGTCATTATCCTCTATTTCCTTTGGTCTTATTGTAACCATGTGCTACGGAATCGTATGTCATGATAGTTTTTCGTTCAAGTTCGTTCAAAGATGAACAACCACTATTTTCAAGGCTAATCATTTTTATTGTAAAAACATCACCATATTTATAATCTGCATAAACATCGCCATTCCCATGCCCTGTAAAATGTGCATTAATACGGTTCAAAATTTGCTGACCTTGTCCGACATAATATAGGTTTTTAGTTTTATTAAACAATATGTACACACCGGCAAAATTATGGGAAAGGGCATAAGATGAATGATTAATTTTTTTGTTTCGCATTTCAAAAAACTCTTGTGGAGTCATTTCCAAAGTATTATTAGCTAAACTATTTATTTGATTGATAATGTTTTTTTTGTCATTTGCATCTTTTATAATACTAAATAAAATAATTAATATTATTATGATAGCAAAAAAAACTACTAGCATAATTAAAAACATTAAAAAAGAATCCATCATATTATTTTGTCCTTTTAGTTTTTAACAAAAGCGATTTATTACTTAATAATTATCTATTGATAATTAGAAACATTAATCTATATCCATTATATCACAAACATACCTGAATGGCAAACAAAAAAACAACCCAAACCAAAAGGACTGACACTTATACAATAACGCTCGTGTGCGGAATATAGCTTGAAAATTTCCTCCGCACAGGCGCGAGTTTGCTATACTTTGACAACTTTTTCCGCTTGACAAGCGGGAGCAACGCTTGTATAATTTAAGAACAAAATTCCAATCTTTTATAAAGGAGATTCAAAAATGGTTTATACTTTGATTACGGCTTTGGCTTTTATCGCCATTACTGTCGCAGGCGTAGTTTTGTTCTTCGTGTCAAAGGCAAAGAGGTGGCAAAAGAAATTCAGATTCATAAGCCTCGCCGCCGCTGTTATCGGCGCAATGCTTTTGCTCTTGATCCCCGCTTCCTTCCATATGGTGGAAAGCGGTGAAATCGCTGTCGTAAAACACCTCGGCGAAATCAATAATGTGCGTACTCCGGGTACATATTTCGACTTCTGGATGACGGACACATACGATATTTTCGACGCCAAAGTCCAAAACGTCGATATCTCGACCGAAACGTATTCGAGCGACGCGCAGACTATGGAAATCCAAATGACGCTTCAATATCAAATCGATCAATCCAAAGTAAAGGAGATAGCGACGAATTACGGGTCGCTGATCATCCTCGAAAACAGGATCGAAAGCGTTTCTATTGAACAAATGAAATCTGTGCTTGCCGAATATTCGGCGACCGAAATCATTGCTCAACGCGCCAAAATGTCGCCCGCAATTGCCGAAGCGGTCAAAAACGCAATTACGGACAGTTACTACGTCAGCATAACGACGGTCGTACTTACCGACATTTCGTTCTCGAACGCTTTCGAACAGGCGGTCGAAAAACAAATGATTGCCGAACGTGAGAAAGAAGCCGCCATTACAAAAGCCGAACAGGAACTCGAAGTCGCCAAAAAAGCCGCCGAAGCCGCTATCGAAAAGGCTACGGGTGACGCTACCGCCCAAAAAACTCTCGCCGCTGCCGAGGCTTACAGCGCTGCCGTGAAAATCGTCGAACTCGCAAGAACTTTGGGCTACGAGGTTACCGAACAACAGGTCGATAGCGATACCGTTCAATACACCATTAATTGGAATACCGTCGGCGCGCCCGAAAACGGTCAGCAAACCATTCTCGCCTACCTGCAATATCTCGAATACCTCGCAAAATGGAACGGCGAACTCCCCGATGTCGTAGGCGGCGACAACTTGCAGATCCTCATACCCAAACAAATCGCCTAAAAAGCATTTTACCACCTCATTTCGCCACCCATTATGTGGTGTAATGTCGCATGGTTGTAGAAATTTACAGGCACCTTTTATTAACACTTCGTAACCCATTACAGGGCATTATATCGCATGGTTTATAACCCATTACATATGATACCGCCGACGGAGCATTACTCTCCCTCGGCGGTTTTTGTTTGTATTATAGATTATTTTATACTACTGAGCGATGGTTTGCAAATAACTCGATATATTTATTTACATTGTCAACAAAAGTTTTAGCCTTATCTCTACTTGAAACCATAAGAAGCAGTGCTAACCCATTATCTGACGCCAATAAAATTTCGGCATAAGCACATTTCGGTATTTGAGGATTGTTTGCATAACGCGCATCTCGTTCACCCAATTTATTTGGGTGAAGATATGTATAACCTATAATTTCCGTATCATTAGGAACTGTTTTTGATTCAATAAATACACTTTCAGAATATATGATTTTTATATTCGAATATTCTATAGCCTTCCAAGAATCTTCTTGATAAACAGCAAGAAAATTCGGTAGAAATACAACATTCATCCCTTGCGCATCTAAACTTTTCAACTTTAATTCTGTTTCTATAAAATTTACGCTATCGGGATCAATTTTTATTTTTTTTCGCTCAACAAGACTTTGTGCACCCGCATTATTCTTCCAATCTGTTACCGATACTTGCGAAGGAATTTCCCAAAAACCGCCACATGTTTCTAATGCATTTAATCCCAAAATGACCTTATTAAAAGACGATTTTAAGTACTCATCTTCAAAATCAACTTCAACTTTTATTACTGCCTTTGGAATAAAAAAGCAAGCGATAAGACATGCAAGAGCCAATACAAATAATGATATGGCTAAAATATTCATATCCTTTTGCATAGCAGCACTTGCAAAACTTATGCAAAGTATTAATCCAATACCTAAAATGATACGTATTTTCTTATAAATATTATTCTTTTTCGTTGCAATATTCATATTTTGAATAAGTTCATTAGAAGAAGATTCAATTATTTCACTATTAATTGAAATTTTATTTTCATTTACACATTCCGTTTCTTGCTGTGTCTGTCTTGTTTTAATCTTCTTACTGGAACTGTCTTGGACATACGATAGACCCGTACCCGGGATAGAAGCGGTTGTACGTGTACCACCGTTTGCTTTTTTAGTAAAATGCAAACCTTTTACTCCATAACTATATCCGACTCCCGATTTACTTAAATTAATTCTAAAAGCACCTAAATTAATGCTTTTTCTAAACCTAAATCCCATAAAACCTCCTTGTAATAAAAAATGCGCCAACCGAAGCCGACGCACGAAAAACGCAAACTCCGATTGTCGCCAAACAAATCTTACGCAATATGGGGAAACTCCAACACACGTAAAAAAGAATTTGCATTTTTACCAAATTCGATTGTGTGTTGAAGCACAAAAAATTATACCTTAATTTTAATAATAAAAAGTTCCCCCACCCTCCTTAATAAATAGTGTAAGATTTGTTTGGCAATAGTAGTATAACACAGTAATATTTAAAATGCAATGAAAATATCGCCCTTAAACAAATTTTATAGACAAAATGCAGAGAATTTTTTACTCGTCGTCGCACGCGAACCCGCGCGGCTTTGCCTTGCGGGTTCGTTCCCATAGTACCCAAAAACAGAAGGGCACCTTTCGGTACCCTTCTGTTTTTGGTGGACCTGTTCGTGTCAAATACGCACCGCCCACCCTGTGCGTATTTGCTTGTAATGGTGGGCATTAAGGGACTCGAACCCCTGACTTTCTCCACGTCAAGAAGACACTCTCCCAACTGAGTTAAATGCCCTAAATACAAATCATATTATACACGTTTTTTCGTGATTTGTAAAGAGAAAATCACCGTAATTCTTAAAATACTGTCCCCGATCCTCAGAATAAAGCCCGATTTTCCGTCGATTATTTCGATTTCCCAAATAAGTAGTGTCCCCCCCCTTATTCTTACACGGAGAAAAAACTCTCACCGATGGTGAGAGTTTACAATGCCGTGATAGATTTCGTAAAACTGATTTCTATCTATTTATCTATGAGCCTGATATTTTTCCCAAATTATTCCGTCCAATTTTCTTACCGTCAACGAGGGATAATCCTTTTTCAAAAGAGCAACGGCGGAGGTAAAGAGTTCTTGACATTCCGAGTCGGAAATATCTTTCCCCAAGGCATCTTTAACACAGTGATGAATATGTACGTCGGGCTTACAACGGTTGGGATCCCCCGCCAACATAAACAAGTAATTAAGCCCCGCTTGACCTATGCCCTTTACCATCTTTATAGCATTTTCCAATATTGCAGTATTGGGAAAGTTTCGGAAATCTTCCAATGTATTGATATTTAACGCCAAAAGATTTTGAGCGAGTTCATAGCATATTTCGGTCTTTAATCTGCCACTTAACTTCTGTTTGTTTTTAAGAACTTTCTCGGCAAATTCGCCGCATCCTCCCGCTTCGTCTATATGTTTAACGAAATCGGAAAGGGTGTCGCTAGCGCTTTGGCAATTAGTTCCCATATAGGCAAAGGCGTAACGCTTTACAACGGGAACGCAAACTAAAAAGTATTTTGCTCTCAAAGAGTAAACACAACCAATTAAGCAAATCGGTAACGAATAATAAGTTTCGGCATACAACGCGCCGTTCAAATCAAAATTCTGTTTACAATAATTTACAAATGTTTCAATCATAAATTCCCCTTATTCTAAAAATTTCTCTCAATCAAGGCAGGATGATGCATATAAACTCCACTACTCGACAATTAAAAAAACAACTTGCTTTTATTAACAGCAATTAAATTATATAGGGAAAAATGCTATATGTCAAGTATTTTATAGGATTTTTTCATATAATTTTTTTATGGAAATCGCAAAACGAATAGGAGAAAATTTAAAACAGGCAAGACGAGCCAAAGGACTTTCCCAAGCGCAACTTGCATCGGAATTAGGAAAATATCAACCTGATTATTCTAATTATGAAACAGGAAAAACACAACTCGATTACGAAAAAATCGAATATCTCTGTAAACGATTAGATATCACTCCAAACGATCTTTTTGAAATTTATTAAATTAGTCATATTTAGGTTAATTGATTTTGCATATAACTTCGTGCTAACTATCGAGGTATGTCGGCGTTTCCCCCACCCCTTATTCTCAGGCTCCCGCTACCACAAATAAGGCACCGCTATGGGTGCCTTTATTTGTGGTGGAGGTGGGGAGAATTGAACTCCCTTCCGCAACATCTCCGGTAAAATCTTCTACATGTTTAGTTTGCCTTGGATCTTGGAAACAAACTCTTGACAAACAAATTATTTGTTCCGTGGCTTCTTTGTTCTGTTCGCGCGCCGAAGCCGAATCACGCGAGCAGTTGCCTATCTAAATTGACATTGCGTTTTCCGTGACAGGAGCGGAAGCGCAACGGCTGCGAAAATTAGGTTAAGCAGCTAACGCAAGAGCGGGTCTTGCATTATTTTGAGTATTAGCGTTTATTGTTTTTTGCGTTTTAAGGTAGCCGCACTACCACATGCTTATATCTTACTTTGCAATGCCACGTCGAAACCTGTACACCCCCAAAGTGTAAGCATTATACTAAATAAAGCCTTGTTTGTCAATGGTTTTTTCGCACAAAAGCGGCGGGAAAACCAAATTTTTTAACCCCATATGCCGAAAAAAGGAAAATTAAGGTTGACTTTTCGTCGGGAGCGGTCGACTTTTGCCGCTTACGTGCAAGACGTCAAGCCTCAAAACGTTTACTTGCTCCACCCGCGTTTTGTCGAATTCATAATCGGTAACGCCGAACTTTTCCATAATGGCGGCGAGTCCTTCGAGTTTACTTTCTTCGGGAAGAACGCTCATGACGCCCTCGCCCACTACGCTCGTATACGCATAACCGTACGAGCAAGCGACGTTTTTGTCCTTGAACACGAGCATACGGTCGCAATCGACCTCAAAGCAAACCTTGTTGTTTTTTGCGAGCAGATCGAGTTTTTTGCCCTGTTTGGCGCAATGGAAAAACAAACTTATTTTGCCGTCGTCTGCTTTTACGCCGTAATTCATAGGCACTATGTACGGGTACTCGTCGTCAAAGAACGCGACGCGACACACCTCGCAACGCCTTATTATATCTACAATGGCGTCAAAGTCGGCAATTTCTCTGTCTTTTCTTCTCATTATTCCCACTCAATGGTTGCGGGCGGCTTGCCCGTAATATCGTAAACAACGCGATTGACTTGCTTGACTTCGTTTACGATCCTGTTGCTCACTCTTTCGAGTACGTCGAACGGGATACGCGCCCAATCCGCCGTCATACCGTCCACGCTCGTAACGCCGCGCAAAGCGATAGTATAATCGTACGTACGCGCGTCGCCCATAACGCCCACGCTTCTAAGATCGGTAAGAACCGCGAAATACTGCCATATTTCGGCATCCAGTCCCGCACGTTTTATTTCGTCCCTAAAAATAAAGTCGGCGTCTTTGAGCAGATCGAGTTTGTCTTTCGTGACGTCGCCGATAATTCTTATCGCGAGTCCGGGACCGGGGAACGGCTGGCGCATAACAACATCTCTGTCGAGTCCGAGTTCGAAGCCGAGTTTGCGTACTTCGTCTTTGAACAATTCTCTGAGCGGTTCGACGATCTCCTTAAAGTCCACTACGCTCGGCAGACCGCCCACGTTATGATGCGACTTGATCTTTGCCGAATTGCCGAGTCCGCTCTCGATGACGTCGGGATAGATAGTTCCCTGCACGAGATAATCGACCTTGCCTATCTTCTTCGCCTCTTTCTCGAAAACTCTTATGAACTCCTCGCCTATTATCTTGCGTTTGCGTTCGGGTTCGGTAACTCCTTTCAACTTTTCCAAGAATATTTCGGACGCGTCTACCTTGATGAGATTCATGCCCATTTGGTCGCGGAAAACTTTGACGACTTCATCCGCCTCGTTTTTGCGCAGTAACCCGTGGTCAACAAACACGCATATGAGGTTTGGACAAGCCTTGTGTATGAGCGTTGCGGCAACCGCGCTGTCCACGCCGCCGCTGAGCGCGCACAAAACTTTCTTGTTGCCGAGTTTGTCTTTGAGCGTCCTTATGGCTTCTTCGGCGAAGTTGCCCATAGTCCAATCGCCCTTTGCGCCGCACACTTTGTACAAAAAGTTGCCGAGAATTTCGGTCCCCTTTTGCGTGTGCATGACTTCGGGGTGGAATTGCACGCCGTACAGCCTCTTTTCAACGTTTTCCATGGCGGCGACGGGGCAAGTTTGGGTTTTTGCAGATGCGACAAAGCCGCTCGGCAACTCCTTTATGTAATCGGTATGGCTCATCCAGCACACCGAGCCGCTCGGCACGCCCTCGAACAATTTTCCTTGTTCGAAGCAAAGCGTCTGCTTTCCGTACTCGCGCGGGCCGCTCGCGACCTTGCCGCCGAGCATATGCGCCATGAGTTGACAGCCGTAACAAATGCCGAGTAGCGGCACTCCGAGCGAAAAAATTTCGGGACTTATACGCGGCGCTCCGTCCTCGTAAACGCTGTTCGGTCCGCCCGTGAAAATTATGCCGATCGGGTCGATCTTCCTTATTCTGTCCATACCGACGTTGTACGGCAAAAGTTCGCAATACACGTTGAGTTCGCGTACACGGCGCGCGATAAGTTGGTTATATTGCCCGCCGAAATCCAAAACGATAACTGTCTGTCGCATAAATACCTCCGTCTTGCGGCAACCTGCGGAAACCGCTCATTAAGTTACGATATATTTTAGCATTTCGCCCGTATTTTAGCAAGTATTTGTAGCGTTAAACAAAAATTATTTTGATTTTTGGCTCTTTTTCGCTTGACCGCGGCGGCGACGATATGATATCATTTTAATATCAAATTGATAGGAGTGCATTATGAACAAAAACTTGAACGAAAAAGTTTTGCGACCGATCAACGGTTTTATTATGATCGCGGTCGAAGTGATCCTGTTAGCGCTTATGATAGCCATAATCGTGTTATGCGCATCGGACGCCATTTCGTCCGACTATATGCCGCTTATTATGCTTGTAGTCGTAATTATGGTGTTTATCGTCCCCGGCTTCAAAGTGGTTTCCCCCAACGAAGCGATGGTTTTGCTACTGTTCGGCAAATATCACGGCACAATCAAGACGGACGGGTTCTTTTGGACAAATCCGTTTTGCATGACGTTCAATCCCGCGAGGGGCGGCAAATTTGACCTGCCCGAAGGAAGCAGTATGCTCAACTTCGCGAGCGGAAACCGACGCATCTCGCTCAAAGCGATAACGCTCAACAACCCCAAGCAGAAAGTAAACGACGAGGATGGTAACCCGATCGAAATAGGCGTGGTGGTCATTTGGCGCGTTTCGGACACGGCGAAAGCGGTTTTCAACGTCGATAACTACGTCGAATTCGTATCCATACAGGCGGACGCGGCAATCCGCCACGTGGCACGCCTCTACCCCTACGACATGAGCGACGCGGGCGACGAAAAAAGTTTGCGAGGCTCAACGCAAGAGGTTGCAAACGACCTTAAAAACGAACTTAACAGCCGCGTGGAGATCGCCGGACTCGAAATTATGGAAGCACGCATTTCGCACCTTGCCTACGCTCCCGAAATCGCGTCCGCAATGTTACAGCGTCAGCAGGCGCGCGCGATAATCATCGCAAGGCAAAAGATCGTCGAGGGAGCGGTCGGCATGGTAGACATGGCTCTCAAAATGCTCAACGAAGGCAATATCGTGGAACTCGACGACGAACGCAAAGCGCAAATGGTAAGCAATCTCTTGGTGGTACTGTGCGGCAATAAGGACGCTCAGCCCATAGTCAACAGCGGAACGATATACTGATGGAAAAGAAGCCCGTTCTTTTGCGACTTTCCCCATCGCTGTATCAAGAAGTCGCCGCGTGGGCGGAGGACGATTTTAGGTCGATCAATTCGCAAATCGAATACATCCTCACCCAAGCCGTCAATAAACGGAAAAAATCCAAGCCCAAACAATAACGAAAACGGCTTGAATTTCCTTTCATATCCTTCGCGGTTTGACGGGAAAATTACGGTAAAAAATAATCGCTCCGAGTTTTTCGGGGCGATTTCGCTATCCATTATATACCTTATTTCGTTATGACTAACGGGCGTTTTTTCGCATAAGCCGTTTGATGATCTCGCCCGCCATGATAAGTCCTGCGACACCCGGCACGAACGACACGCTGTCGGGCGTTCGCCTACCCGTCTTTATCGGCGGTTCGGTCGAGTAAACGACGGTGAGCGAACTTATGTTGCGTTTTCGCAACTCGCCTCGCATTGTCCTCGCCAACGGGCATTGGGACGTTTCGAAAACGTCGCCCACACGGAATGAAGTCGGGTCTGTTCGATTGCCTGTGCCCATACAACTTATGAGCCTGTCGCCGACGAGTTCGGCTAAACAAAGTTTTGCGGTGACCGTATCGACGCAATCGGCAACGTAATCGAACTTGTCGAACTCGAATTCCACGCTGTTTTCGGGCAAAAAGAAAATGTCCTTGACGTGTAGCCTCAGTTCGGGATTTATGCTCAGCAGTCGCTGTGCGGCTACCACCGCTTTTTTCTCACCCATATTGCCATTCAGCGCAAAAATTTGCCTGTTTATGTTGGACGGAGAGATCACGTCACCGTCTACGATAGTCAGTTCGCCTATGCCGCCGCGAACCAAAGCCTCCGCCGCCGTGCCGCCCACTCCCCCCAAGCCGAACACTGCCACATGGCTGCTTTTTAGTGGCGTAAGGTCGCCGAGGATTCCTTCCGTTCGAGATAAGTCCATCATTTCGCCCCCAAATTAAACAGCACGGGAAACGCGGCGGCAAGCGTCACGATCGTCACAAACAGCGCGCCCGCTATTGCCACGCAAACAAGCAATCGCAAAAAGAAATTCCTTAAATACGCGCACGTCTTGTAGCAAACGAAAAAACACGCCACGCCGAGCAAGCCGCCGAGCAAGCCGCCGAGCATTCCGACTATGAATGGCAAAATAAGCGCAACATAGTCGTACCATTTCATCCTGAGTATGAGCGCGCTTTCATTTTCGCGGTACAAATACACGCCCGAAAACAGCGTTCCGCGCACGAAACATTTGTCGTTGCCGAGCATAAAAGTGTTTTTTTCGCCTTGACTGAGTTCCATTCCTTCGTAGTTCATACTGCGACACTTCGACGCCCAGAAATTTATGTCAACGGTAAATTTGCCGTTTAATTCAACCTCAAACTTCATACTGCCCATTATAGCACGTTTCGCCCGCCTTGACAAGCGGTTTGCTTTTGATAAACGAAAGTAAATGGTTTGCGGATTGATCCGTTTTAGTCCATTCGTTATTTTGCTCAAATTTATAGTAATTGAAAGTATTCGCGCGTGCCATAAGCCAAAACGATTGTTTTTGAGCCATTTTATTCACTTTTTATTTCGGTTCAGAGCCAAGCGAGCGTCCCTTCTTTCAAACGGATGTCATAGTTCGAAGTGACGTTTCTGTCACCACACATTATCGTGACCGACGAAATGGTATTTTTGCTTGAATTCTTATTGAGTTCAAGTTTACCTGAAACAATCACTTTCAACTCATGTCCGCTTACGAGCGAGCCAAATGATATCCACGCCGCTCCACGCACGTTGCCGTCGATCGGGCTACTTCCTTTCTTTTCGCAAATCGAAATGCTCGACACTTCAAGTATGCGTTTCAATACGATGAGCGGGTCGGTGTCGCAAACAAAATCGACCCTGTTTTCTCCCTCCGCGTCATTGAGCCACACCTCGCTCGCCGCTCTCAAAGTTTTGGCGTCGATCGAGCCGACTTCGGTCAGCGAGCCGACGAGTTTCACTTTCACTTGCTCGGCACTTACGTCGATCGGGAGAGCCTCGATCTTAAACTCGTCCCCCTCGAAAGCAAGCGGCGTGCCGTCGTAATGTTTGCTTATCGCATTTATCCTTACCGTAACGGGCGACTTGATGCGGACCTTTCCCCATTCGAACTTGATCTCGTAATTGTCCGTCACATCGTCGTCCCCGTCAACTATCGAAAAGTCCAATACGTTATCAATAAAACCCGCTTCTTTGCCGTCGGTCACATTTATATGCCCCTTCGAAGTCGGCACGGCTGAATGTCCGCTTACAAGTTCGGTTTTCAGTTCGAAATCGAGGCAAGCGTGCGGCTGTCCGTCATAGACGAAAGTCTTTGAACCCGTTTTTATCGTCGCCTGTCGTTTGGTCACGGTGAGCGTACCGTAAGTGAGTTCGGCGGCGTAATTGCCCGTCACGTCCTTGTCCCCGTTCATAACGGTGAACGACACGGAAAAAGCGTTTTCTAGAAAACCGACGTCGGTCAAGGTCGGGAGCGCGCCGCTCGGCTCACCATTAATAAGGATATGCCCCTCCAAAAGTCCTTCTGCGACTTCGAACTTACCGCACGAATGAGGTTGTCCGTCATAGACGAAACTCTCGTCGTTCGTTTTCAACAACAACCGTTTCGGTAAAATTTCAAGCGTACCCGAAGTCGTCTTTATTTCGTAAAAGTCTGTGACGTCTTCGCCATCAATATCGGTAATCATAAAGCCGTTCGGAGTATTGGGAATGGTACCTGCATCGGTCACGGCGGCAAACGAAACGGTCAATTTGTGTCCTGCAAGCAATTCGCCTTCCGTGATCCCATACTCAACACACGAGTGCGGCTGTCCGTCGTAAGTCCAACTTGCCGAGCCCGTCGTTATTTTGATAGTTCTCGGTTGTGTGAGTATATCTCTATGGTCTGCAATAACGTTGTAGCAAAAAGTTACGTCCTCGCCTTGCTCATTGACTATCTTGACGCTTTCGGTGTCGACAAAGTAAGAGAGAACGCCATTCCCCGTGCGTTCAGAAACGAACTTTGTTGCCGTGCCTACGTCGCCGTATTTAAGATCAATTTCGTATCTCGGATTTTCGCCGTAAGTTACGGGCGTTTTGAGTAAATTTACGTGTGCATCTGCTTGCAAAATGCTATATGAGTGCGAATTTCCGCACTTTTTCATTCCCGCAAGTCCATGCGAAACAGCACGAAATTCATACTGTCCGCATAAAATCGGCTCGGTCGTCGTCCACTCTCCGTCGACCTTGTATTCGTAAGTCACCGAACCGAAGATAGCCTTCGATGATGGCGAGAGGCTTTCGCCGTATACTATTTCGCTATCGAACTTGTCGACGTAAACGGTTCCGACCAGCCCCATAAGAACAAAGGCGGCAATGAGCACTATAAAAAAGGCAAAAAACAGCCATCGAAACTTCCATAATTTGACAAAAATTGCGGTGCGTCTATTCAATTTTTCCTTATATTCCGAATAAAGCATACTCACCTCACCGTAAGGACACCGTACTCGATCTCGACGGAATAGTTGGACGTAACGTCCCTTCCCATTGCATCTACGATCTTGACTTCGGCTGTATTATCGCTTTTGCCTCTTTCTACTCGGCAGCCCGTAAAAGTCAACAAGATCTTGTCGCCCTCTGCGAGTCCCTCATACGAAAATTTTTCGCACCTAACTTCATTACCGTCATACTCCTTTGTATATGACTCGGTCTTAACCTTTATCGTCTTATGCGTGACGGTTATCTTTCCGTAAACATATTCCACAAAATATCGCTCCGTAACGTCGACGCCGGATCCGTCCGTGATCTTTACCGTGAACACGTTGTCATAAATGCCGACATCCGTCCTCTCGGTAAATTCCGCCACGATCGTATGCTCGTTCAAAAGTTTGCCTCTGTGCGTAAAGTGTTTTGTGGAGATGGGCTTGCCGCAATATTCACTCACCAATGAGTCGCTCTCGACTGTCAAGCGCATTATGCCGCACGTTCCGCACACGTCGCCGTCGAAGTTGTGTTTGCCCGTCGCGGGGACTTCGTGCGACTCCGTCGCTCCGCAATCGCAACGCCACTCATCCATGCCCTTTTCGGCACATGTGGCTTGTTTTGTTGTCTGCCAATATTTGAAGGTATGTTCGTGAGCAACACCCCAATTGAAATTCGGCGGCAATTTTTCCCACGGCACGCTGTCCCACGGGAAGTTTTCGGGTATATCGTCCCAAGGCACATTTTCCCACGGGAAATCGCTCGGCACCCTGTCCCACGGGATCTTGTTCCATGGCACTTTGTTATATTTGCCGTCAAACTTTTTCCAGGGTACTTTGCTCCATTCTATCTCGCTATAAGGAAAATCTTCGGGTAATTCGCCCCAGGGTACGCTGTCCCACGGCACCTCTTTCCATTCTATTTCTTTGTACGGAAAGTTGCTCGGTAGTTCTTTCCAAGGTACTTCGTTCCACTTTATCTCGCTATACGGAAAATCTTCGGG
>CANQAE010000009.1 GCA_947589465.1 uncultured Clostridia bacterium
GGAGGAGGGGGGAAAACAGGCTGTCCATTCCCGACAACATTCCCGACAGCACTATTAGGCTGTTCAGGAGCAGGAAGAAGTCGGCGACAACGTGAACTTTGCCGAGCAGACGTTGATTGACTTCGCCGAAATCGTTTCCTTTGCATATCCGCCCGATCGTGCAGAACAGATAGCACAGCACAAATATGCCGAGTCCCGTCAGCGGCGCGACCCAAAAAGAAATTTTTTCGCCGAAAAACGACGAGATTTCTTTTCCCGACGCGAAACCCGCGCCTATGATCGTGCCGACGATGAGCATGGCGAGAGAAAAAATCTTTTTCATAATAAACGATATTCCGCTCATCGCCGTTTTATGACGAAATTCGACGCTTGTTTACGGCCGGCAAAAACTATAATGTAATTTTCGGGAAGAAAGAACATACTATTACCGTGAAAGAGAAGTGGAAGAAATTTTCGAAAGGCGCGGGGATGCTTGCCGTTTTGGGCGTAGTCGGCAAAATAATAGGAGTGTTTTACAGACTGCCGCTCACCAACATTCTCGGCGCGGAAGGAATGGGATTGTATCAGATGATATTCCCTCTGTACGCGCTGCTTCTCGCGCTTTTATGCGGCGGAGTTCCCGCGGCTATATCGAGATACGTCAGCGAACTCAATGCGCGCGGCGACGGCGCGGCGGCAAAGCAGGCAGTAAAAGCCATGGCGATCACCGTCTTTTTTTTAGGCGCGGCGGCGAGCGTCGGGCTTATCGTTTTCGGCGGGAAAATTGCCGCTTTACAAGGCAACGAAAAGGCGGCTTCGGCTTATGTCGCCATATCGCCCGCCGTACTGTTCGCGAGTTTGATTTCGTGCTATCGCGGATATTTTCAGGGACTTCAAAACCTCTTGCCTAGCGGGATAAGTCAATTGCTCGAACAGTGTGTTAAGGCTGTCGCGGGACTTACTCTCGCCGCGCTGATGGTAGGACGCGGCGTGGAATACGGGGTACTGGGTGCGCTTAGCGGCGTTACGTTAAGCGAAGCGGCGGCTTTTGCGTACATCTTGATACGCTATTTCGTAAAGAGCAGAAAGATAGAAAAGAGAAAACCGACGCTTGCGTTCGAAGCGGCGGCGGAAGTCGAACTGCCGAAAAGCGACTTTAAGCCGACTGTATTACATTCGCTCAAAAAAATTTACTCGGTAGCGTTGCCCGTCACCCTCGGTTCGCTCGTAATACCGCTTACTCAGGCGGCGGACAGTTTCATAGTCATAAATTTGCTTGTGAAAAACGGCTATGATACCGCGCTAGCCACTTCGCTATACGGACTGTTCAACGGACCGGTCGGCTCGCTCGTAAGTATGCCCACCGTTATTACCGTCGCTTTGTCCGCGTCGTTACTTCCGAAAGTCGCCTATTGTTTAAGCAAGGGAATATCGCCGCAAGAGGGGATAGACAAGGCGATGAGCGCCTTTTTCATTCTGCTTATTCCTTGTGCCGCCGTGCTTATAATAGCACCCATGCCCATATTAAGCATACTTTATACGCACGGGCTTTCGGCAGAAGAACTGCATATTGCCGCGGGGCTACTGCGTATAGAGGGAGCGAACGTGATCTTTATCGGGCTCATTCAACTTTCGACTGCCTCACTCACGGGCGCGGGCAAAGCCAAGACGCCTGTATTTAATCTTATGGCGGGCGCGGTCATAAAGGTGGCGACGACTGTGACGCTACTGCCCGTAATAGGCATATATGGCGCGGCGATAGGCAACGCGGCGTGCTATATAACGGCGGCTTTACTTGACCTTATCTTTGCCGAAAGGCATTTCGCTCACAACATAGGTCACAAAAGTTTGGCGAAGATCATCGTATGCGCGCTTTGTTTCGCGGCGACGTTCTGCGTTTACTTCGGCTTGAAACTGTTCATGAGCGACATTTCGGCGCTGTTTGCGGCGACATTCATATCTTCGGCGGTATATTTACTGCTCCTCATAAAAACAAAATCTATTTTATTGCGTAAAATGCTGTCGTAAAAGTTGATTTTAAAATTCGATTGTAGTATAATTGTGACATCTGTTAGTAGAGGTGTTTTATATGCTTGACGTAAGGTATATTGCGGAACACGCGGAAGAAGTTAAGGAAGCCATGTCGCATCGCAGCGGCGTATATGACGTTGACAAGGTCGTCGATCTCTATTCGAAGCGAAAGAAACTTTTGGCGGAAACCGAACAGCGTAAGGCTTTGCGCAACAAAGTCAGCGAGCAGATCGCCGTCATCAAGAAGAACAAGGGCAATGCGGACGACTTAATCGCCGAAATGAAAGAACTCGGCGAGGAGATCAAAAAGTTCGACGACGAACTCGCTCTCGTAGAGCCCGCTTTGAAAGAGGCGGTCATGTCGATACCCAATATTCCGCATCCGTCCGTACCCATAGGCAAGGACGACGGGGACAATGTCGAAGTGCGCAGGTACGGCGATCCGCGCAAAGCCGATTTCGAACTTAAACCGCATTGGGATATAGGCGCCGCCCTTAATATCCTCGACCCGCAGACTGCGGCGAAGATTTCGGGGACGAGATTTACCGTATACAGGGGGCTCGGCGCAAGGCTCGAACGCGCCATTGCCAACTTTATGCTCGACACCCATACCGCGAACGGCTACACGGAGATACTGCCGCCGTTTATGGTCAACAGGGACAGTATGTATGGCACGGGACAATTGCCGAAGTTCGAGGAGGACGCTTTTTGCGTAAAGAACAACGGTTATTTTTTGGTCCCGACCGCCGAAGTTCCGGTCACCAATATGCATAGGGGCGAAGTCCTCGACGAAAAGGACCTGCCCATAAAATATTGCGCTTATACCGCTTGTTTCCGAGCCGAAGCGGGCAGCGCGGGCAGAGATACGAGAGGGCTCATTCGTCAGCATCAATTCAACAAGATCGAACTTGTCAAGTTCGCGCATCCGTCGTCGAGCATGGACGAACTCGAATCGCTTACTCGCGACGCAGAATCTATCTTGCAAAAGATAGGACTGCCGTATCGCGTGGTTTGTCTGTGTACGGGAGATACCGGATTTTCGTCGGGAAAAACTTACGATATCGAGGTGTGGATGCCGAGTTACGGGCGTTACGTCGAGATTTCGTCATGTTCCAATTTCTTCGACTATCAGGCTCGTCGCATGAACATTAAATTCAAGGGCGCGAACGGCAACGAATTCGTTCATACGCTTAACGGAAGCGGGCTTGCCGTGGGCAGGACGACTGCGGCTATTTTGGAGAACTTCCAAAACAAGGACGGCTCGGTAAGCGTGCCGCAAGTCTTGATACCTTATATGGGGACGGATATTATTAAATAATGATTATCGGGACGATTTTGAGAGGAATAAAAGCGGCGATCGACGCGGTGGCAAAATTCATCGCATGGCTTTTGCTTGCGTTCGGGCTGTGGGTGCCTTTGCTTTACAGCCTTATATTCGTGATCGTAGTTGTCGCGTTCACCGATGTTCCGCTCGCAAACACGGGTACTTTGTACTTTTTCGGGCTGTTTATTTCTTTCGTCGGCGCGCTGTGGTTTTGCATGGCGTGGAGCGCGCATAAGTCCAAACAGCGCAAACAGAAGAAAGAAAAGGGATACAATGTTTCCGAAGTGAAAAAGAAAAGGCAGGAGAAGCGCGTCGAACCCGAAACTCCGCCCACTATAATAAATGAACATAACGATATAGACGCGCCGAAAAGCGACAGGAACAATCAGTCGCCGGTGGTAACGAAAAACGACCGCAATGGCGACGCGCCGCAACAGGCGAGCGTACAGCCGCAACCTCAACCGCAACCTCAGCCGGACAACGAGAGAGTGGAAACGCCGACTTACAACGACCAACCGCAGAACGACTACGGGAACGAGCCGAGGAGAAATTCTGCTCCGCAGTGGAACGGGTACAACGACCAACCGCCGCAGAACGACTACGGGAGCGAGCCGAGGAGAAATTCTGCTCCGCAGTGGAACGGGTATAACGACCAACCGCCGCAAAACGACTTCGGGAACGAACCGAGGAGAGGATCGACCCCGCAGTGGAACGGGTATAGCGACCAACCGCCGCAGAACGACTACGGGAACGAGCCGAGGAGAAATTCTGCTCCGCAATGGAACGGTTATAACGACCAACCGCCGCAAAACGACTTCGGGAACGAACCGAGGAGAGGATCGACCCCGCAGTGGAACGGGTATAATGACCAACCGCCGCAGAACGATTTCGGGAACGAGCCGAGGAGAGGATCGACTCCGCAGTGGAACGGTTATAACGACCAACCGCCGCAGAACGACTACGGGAACGAGCCGAGGAGAGGTTCGACCCCGCAATGGAACGGGTATAACGACCAACCGCAGAACGATTTCGGGAGCGAGCCGAGGAGAAATTCTGCTCCGCAATGGAATGGGTATAACGACCAACCGCAGAACGATTTCGGGAGCGAGCCGAGGAGAAATTCTGCTCCGCAATGGAACGGGTATAACGACCAACCGCAGAACGATTTCGGGAGCGAGCCGAGGAGAAATTCGCCGAATAACGGCGCATATAATAACGATGCGGACAGGCGATTTGTGCGCGACAATGTTTTGAACGAGCAACCGAAGATCTTCCGTTTGCGCGAGGATCCCGAAATGCTCGTATACGAATACAGCGACAGGCTCGATTACTACAAACGCACTGCGAATGGGAATATCTTTGTAAAGACAAAATTGAAATAATAGTTTGCCGCGATAATTTTCTCGCGGCTCATTGATAGAATTAATAGTTCGTATCAAAAAAACATAGCGGCTTTCACAACCGAATAGTTGTGAAAGCCACAGTTATAAACAGCCTAAAAAATGTAAATAAACGCTTTTGCTTGCAAAAAGCCACTTTACAATGTTACGTTGACTTTGTTGTGCCAAACCTGTACCGCGATGTCTATGAATTCGCGCACGGCTTTACTCAAATACCTGCCCTGAGCGTAACTTACAGCCAGCGTGGCGAGGGTATCTTCGCTCGTTATGGGGAAGAAATCAACTTGCGGAAACGACGCGTCGTGCAAAAACATTTCGGGATAGACGGTGATGCCCATACCTTTAAGAGCGAGGGCAAAGGCGGTTTCGGTATTTTCGGTTTCGAGAATGACGTTGGGGTTTATCTTGTTTTTTGCGAAGAAGTTATCGACCAAAGTTCTTATGCGGTTCCCCTTGGTAAGGAGAAGAAAGGGGCAATCTTTGAAGGCGGCGATGTCCACCGAACTCGAAAATTTGCCGCGCATAAAGTCGGTCTGCTCTCCGAAAAGTTCGTTCATAAACTTGCGATGCACGACGAGCAAAAGCCTGTCCGTCACGAGTTTTATGCTCTCGATACCGTCCTGCACCCTCGGCGTAAAACTCAGCACAACGTCTATTTCGCCGTGTCGGAGTTTGCTTTCGAGGGTTTCGGTGTTGCCTTCGACGAGGTTGACTTCGAAAAGCGGATATTTCGCCTGAAAGGAAGGCAAAATGTCGGGAAGAAGCACTCGTCCGCGCGTGTGCGAAACGCCGATCTTGATTATGCCGCGCTTGTTTTGTTTTATGTCGTCGATTTCGAGAAGCATTTGACTATGAAGATCCAAAATGCTTCGGGCGCGTTTGAGAAGGCTCGACCCCGCGTAGGTGAGTGAAAGGGCGGGCGTTCGCGAAAAAAGTTTTACGCCCAATTCGTTTTCGAGTTTTATTATTTGGTTGGACAGCGATTGTTGCGAAATATACAATCGTTCCGCCGCCTTCGTTATGTTAAGTTCTTCGGCGACGGCGACGAAATATTCGAGATTCGAAAAGTTCATAAATGCCTCACTGCGAATATTATACCCCAAAAAAACTTCAAATGCAACAAAATGCACAGAGTAAATCGGCTAAACCTTTTAATTGTTTCAAAACAAAACGCCACAACTTTTCAGTTGTGGTATTTTAACCATAAAAGTGTATTCCTTTGCTATAAAAATAATGTACTTTTGGATTTTGTTGTGTTAGAATATTATTCGGGTTCGGTTTCGAACTTAATTTTACAGGAGTTTTTTATATGTCAAAAAGGTTGATTGTAAATCCCGCTTGGTGCAAAGGCTGCGGAATATGCGCAGAATTTTGCCCCAAAAAGGTTTTGATGATTGTCAAGGAAAAAGTCACCGTGGCAAATCCCGACGACTGCATTAAGTGCGGCATGTGCGAAATGCGTTGTCCCGATTACGCAATCTATTTGGAGGAGGCGCACGATGAAGAATAGGGTTTTGATGCAAGGCAACGAAGCCGTGGTGGAAGGCGCAATAAAAGCCGGCATGAGGTTTTTTGCGGGTTATCCCATTACTCCGTCTACCGAGATCGCCGAGCAATCGGCTGTAAGACTTCCGCAGGTCGGCGGGCATTTTATACAGATGGAGGACGAAATAGGCAGTATGGCTGCTGTTATCGGCGCGTCCGCCGTCGGCACGAAGTCAATGACCGCGACGAGTGGTCCGGGATTTTCGCTCAAACAGGAGAATATAGGTTACGCTTGTATGACCGAAATTCCGTGTGTCATAGTTGACGTACAGCGTTCGGGACCTTCGACGGGATTGCCAACTTCGCCTTCGCAGGGCGACGTTATGCAAGCAAGGTGGGGCACGCACGGCGACCACTCCATAATAGCGATTTCGCCGTCGTCGGTAGAAGAATGTTATCATCTTGCCATAAGGTGCTTTAATCTCGCCGAAAAATACCGCACGCCCGTCATATTTTTGATGGATGAGATAGTCGGTCATTTGCGCGAGGGAATAGAGATCGACGACGACGAGAACATAGAGATCGTGGAACGCAAACTCAAACAGCGTCCCGACACGTTGCATTTGCCGTATCACGTTTGCGAGGGCGACGACGTGCCGAGATTCCACCTTACGGGCTATGATATAAGATACAATATCACCGGACTTTCGCACGGACCCGACGGATTCCCGACCAACAACAACGAGGTGGCGGGCAAACTCGTTACTCGTCTTATGCAGAAAATAGAACACAATGTCGACGATATAGTTCAGGTCGAAGAAAAGTATTGCGACGACGCCGACACGATAATCGTTTGCTACGGCGGCACGACGCGATGCGTTATGTCGGCGGTAGAGCAACTCAGGGCAAAGGGACGCAAAGTAGGTTACTTCCGTCCCATAACGGTATGGCCGTTCCCCGAAAAGCAACTCGCCGCTTTGAGCAAGAAGGTCAAGAATATAATAGTTGCAGAACACAACTACGGACAGATCTTGCTCGAAGTTCAGCGTATCGTCAAGAATTGCAAAATAGGTTTCGTCGGCAAGGTGGACGGCACCGTAATTATGCCCGATGAAATTATCAAAGCGGTAGAGGAGGTAAAATAATGGCTAGCGAACTTATTACCAAATATATGCGCGAGGAGCATTTGCCGCATATATGGTGTCCCGGTTGCGGACACGGCATTTTGATGCGCGACGTGGCTCAGGCTATCAAAAATCTCGGTATCGATCAGGAAAAAGTTTGCCTTGTGTCGGGCATAGGATGCGCGTCCCGTGCCGCGGGATATATGGACTTCCAGACGATGCATACGACGCACGGCAGAGCGATCGCGTTCGCTACCGGTGTAAAGATGGCTCGTCCCGATCTCGAAGTCATAGTAATAGCGGGCGACGGCGACGTTGCGGCGATAGGCGGCAATCACCTCATTCATGCCGCAAGACGAAATATAGGCATTACCGTAATAGTGTTCAACAACGACATTTACGGAATGACGGGCGGACAATATTCGCCGACCACGCCCACGGGCGAATTCGGCACGACCGCTCCTTACGGCAACATAGACAGACCTTTCGACATAGCCGTTTTGGCTGCCGCGGCGGGCGCGTCGTACGTTGCGAAGGGTACGGCATATCATGCGCCGCAGACGATCAAACTTATTGAAAACGGAATCAAGCACAAGGGATTCTCGCTTATCGACTGCGCCGGCATTTGCGCTACATATTACGGCCGCAAGAACAAGAAAGGTAGCGCGGTGGATATGATGAAGTTCCAGCGCGACAACACCATAACCGTCGAGCAAGCAAAGACTTTGCCGCGCGAACAACGCGAGGGCAAATTCATTCTCGGCAAACTCGTGGAAAACGATTTCCCCGAATTTTCCGATGAGTATCAAAGGATCATCGACAGTTTGAAGGAGAAAAAACAATGAGCAAAATGGAAATAAGACTTGCAGGCTCCGGCGGACAGGGCGTCATTCTGGCGACCATAATTCTTGCCGAGGCGGCTATAATAGCAGGCAAAAACACCGCACAATCGCAATCGTACGGACCCGAAGCGCGCGGCGGAATGTGCAAGGCGGAAGTCATAGTTTCGGACGAAAAGATAGGGTTCACGAAGGTGACCAATCCCACCTTCCTTCTTGCGCTCACGCAGGTTTCGCTCGACAAATATGCGGCGACGATAGACGAAAACTGCATACTCATGGCAGATTCCTCGCTCGAAATCCCGCGCGGCGTCAAGGCGAAAAAGATTTATTCGTTGCCCATACTCGCAACCGCGAAAAACGAAGTGGGCAAGGCTTTCACCGCGAATATCGTCGCTGTCGCCGCTATAAACGAGGCGCTTAAACTCGTCAATACGCACGACCTCGAAGAAGCGGTTTTCAGGCACATTCCCAAGGGCACCGAAGAAATCAATCGAAAGGCGCTCTATGCGGGCGAAAAACTCGCAAAGTCGATTTAAGGAGTTTTTATGAAGATACACGAATATCAAGCAAAGGAATTATTTGCTTCGTACGGCGTAGCGACTCAGGAAGGCTACGTCGCATATACCAAGGAAGAAGCCGTCGAATGTGCGAAAAAACTCGGAGTCGAGGCGTATGTAGTCAAGGCTCAGGCTCACTGCGGCGGCAGAGGCAAGGCGGGCGGCGTTAAACTCGCGCGCACGTTGGCAGAGGTCGAAGCCGCTGCCGACAAGATCATAGGAATGCGCCTTATCAACAAGCAGACGGGCGCCGAAGGCAAGTTGGTGCGCAAAGTTTTGGTGACGGGCGCAGTCAATATCAAGAAAGAATTTTATCTTTCGCTCGCCATAGACAACGAAACCGCGTCGATAGTCATCATCGCTTCGGGCGCGGGCGGCACCGAAATAGAGGAAATCGCCGCAACAAAGCCCGAACTCATAATTAAGCAACCTGTAAGTCCTATCAACGGTTTACGCGATTATCAGGCGAGATACGTAGCGGCAAAGATAGGCATAGAGGGAGCAAACGTAAAAGAATTTACGGTCATGCTCAAAAATATGTACAAATTGTTTGTCGAAAAGGATTGCTCGCTCGTCGAAATTAATCCGCTCGTACTTACCGACGAAGGCAAACTCCTCGCGATAGACGGAAAGGTCAATTTCGACGACAACGCTCTGTTCCGTCACCCTGACATAGTCGCTTTGCGTGATCCCGACGAGGAAAATCCCAAGGAGTGCGAGGCGGCGAAACACGACCTTAATTACGTTTCACTCGACGGCACGATAGGATGCATGGTCAACGGCGCCGGACTTGCGATGGCGACTATGGACATTATACACGCTTTCGGCGGCGAACCCGCAAACTTCCTCGACGTCGGCGGAACGGCTACGACCGAGCGAGTTACGGCAGCGTTCAAACTTTTGTCGGATAAGAACGTAAAGGCAATACTTGTCAATATCTTCGGCGGAATAGTCAAGTGTGACGTTATCGCCGAGGGTATAGTTATCGCCGCAAAGGAAGTCGGCTTGTCGGTACCCCTCGTAGTGCGCCTCGACGGAACTAACGTCGAGAAGGGCAAGAGTATTCTCAAAGAGTCGGGACTCAAAATTTATGCGTGCGACGATTTGAGGTCGGCGGCAAAGAAAGCCGTTGAGTTCGTACATTAGGAGGCAGTTATGAGTATACTGATAAACAAAGATACCAAACTTATAGTGCAGGGCATTACGGGCGGACAGGGACAATTTCATACCGCGCAGATGATAGAATACGGCACCAAGGTCGTTGCGGGCGTTACCCCCGGCAAGGGCGGAATGGAAGTTCTCGGCGTACCTGTGTTCAATACCGTCAAAGAGGCGAAAGAGGCTACGGGCGCCAATACGTCTGTTATATACGTTCCCGCGCCGTTCGCCGCCGACGGAATTTTGGAAGCGGTAGACGCAGAACTCGATCTCGTCGTTTGCATTACCGAGGGTATACCCGTACTCGATATGATGCGCGTAAAGAACTATATGGTCGGCAAAAAGACGAGGCTTATCGGTCCCAACTGTCCCGGACTTATTTCGCCGGGAGAATGCAAGGTGGGAATTTTGCCCGCCCGCATCCACAAAAAAGGACATATAGGCGTGGTTTCGCGTTCGGGAACACTCACTTACGAAGCGGTGGACCAACTTACCAAGAACGGACTCGGTCAATCGACTGCCGTAGGCATAGGCGGCGACCCCATCAAGGGTACTGGATTCATTGACGTACTCGAAATGTTCAAGAACGATCCCGAAACTTATGCCGTCGTAATGATCGGCGAAATAGGGGGCAGTGGCGAAGAAGACGCCGCGGAATGGATACAGAAAAATATGAAAAACAAGCCGGTGGCTGCTTTCATTACAGGCAGGACGGCTCCCGCAGGTAAACGTATGGGACACGCAGGCGCGATCATTTCGGGCGGAAAGGGTACGGCGGCAGGCAAGGTCGCGATGCTCGAAAGTTGCGGAGTCAAAGTTGCACCCACGCCCGACAGGATAGGCGAAACGCTTATCGAAGCGATCAAGGAGGCGGGCATTTACGATAAATGCCTGATTAAGTAGGATTCTTATGTTAAGTTCCATCAATCTTTTTGGGACGGGAAACCTCGGATTCTTTCAGGAGATGTGGTATCAACTGTGCAAGGCTATGGTCGATCCGCTGTTTGCGGTCTTCCTTATTCTTGCGCTCGGATACCTTCTCGGCAGGATCAAAATAAAAGGCGTGTCCCTCGGTTCGTCGGGCGTGTTTATTATGGCTATCGTAGTGGGCATAGTCGCGACGTTTGTACAAGGTCCCATAAACGAGTCGCTTCAAAATACTTTTGCGGCTGACGGCGGAACACTTTCCATGAGTTGGTATTCGGTCGGCGCAAACGGAGCGCCCAAAGTAGCCCCACAACTCTCGATCATAAAGTCGATAGGACTTGCGCTGTTCGTGACTGCCGTGGGACTTATTGCGGGACCGAAGTTCTTCCGCAATTTCAAGAGCAAGGCGGTCGCTTACATAGTTCTCGGCGTGGTTATCATAGTTACGGGTACGCTTGTGTGCATTTTGGTCACCGTTGCAGACCCCAACCTCGAAAATTATACGGCGACGGGACTCCTTATGGGGTCGCTCACTTCCACACCCGGCTTCTCGGCGGCGCAAGGCGTGTTTGCCGAACATTCCGCCGACGTCGCGGCTGCCAACGGAGCGGCATATCCGTTCGGCGTGCTCGGCGTAGTGCTGTTTGTGCAACTCGTGCCAAAGATCTTCCGCGCGGACATGAACAAAGAACGTGAACTTTTGCTCGCGCAAGGCGCACCCAAGGGTGGGGATATAGACGAAGTGGCTGCCAATCTCGAAGGATCTTCGAAGAAATTGTTCGAACTCGACAAGTTCGGCATATGCGTCTTTTCGGTGACCGTTATGCTCGGTCTTTTGGTGGGCGCGATAAGTTTCAAGTTCAGCAAGAGCATCGTGTTCAATCTTACCTCGACGGGCGGATGCTTACTCGTAGGATTGTTGTTCGGTCACTTCGGCAAGGTAGGCAGGGTGTCGCTTAAAGTTCCCGATCATACCCTCAAAGTGTTCCGCGAACTCGGACTCGTAATGTTCCTTATGGGGTCCGGTTTCGAAGGCGGACTTGCGTTCCTCGACCTTGTGAGCAAGACTCCTATCGTGTTCCTTTACGGCGTGCTTATGACGATAATACCTATGGTAGTGGGTTTCATATTTGCCAAGTTCGTATTCAAACTGTGCCTTCTCAACAACCTCGGCTCGATAACGGGCGGCATGACTTCGACGCCTGCGCTCGGCTCGCTTATTTCGGTTGCCGAAACAGAGGACGTTGCGTCGGCATATGCGGCAACTTACCCGATAGCGCTTATTTTGCTCGTGTTCGTTCCGCAAATAATGAACTTTATCTAACGTAGATATTTTTAGCGAAAATAACTTATACAAAAACTCTCGGATGGGATCCATTCGAGAGTTTTTGTAATCGTCATTAAAGTGCAACTCCAAGAAATTTTGTTTCGAGTTGGAAGTCGCTGATTTTTTGTGCTTGCCGATTATTTGCAGTTCTTGGCATTCGAAGCGCTCTTTGCATTAGATCCGCTCTTTGCCTTGGAAGTGCAAGCCTTACCGGACGACTTTTTGGAAGTAGTCTTTTTGCTGCTTGTCTTGGTGTTAGCCATTTTCGTTGACCTCCTTATGTATTTTTGCACAGTTAGTATAAGTCGTTTGATACAATTTATACTGTCAAAAACTGCAAAGGGGGGGGGAAAGCGGTGCCAAAGCGGCGAGCCGTTCGAGCCGAATAATTTATATTGTTTATGCTGTCAAAAACCGCAAAGGGGGGAGAGTTCAGATAAGGTTATGCTTTATTGCGTAACCTTCGAGATTATCCGATTCGCTTATTATGACTCCGTCCGCGTTTAGCGCGCGCATGACCGCGCACAATGCCGTCGCGCCTTGCGCTATCGTTTTTTTGCGGTTGGCGTCGAGGGTAGGAAAGGTCGTTTTGCCGAGCGCGCCTATAAGTTCGACTATCGTTTTCGCGCTCAAAAAATACCCGTCCGTTTTGCGCGGGTCGTATACTTCGAGCCGCCCTGCCATAGCCGCGAGCGACGTCGCCGTTCCGCCCACCGCTATTCGCAAATCGGGGCGAATACCCGGTAATGGGTGCAATAAATCGAGTACAAACCTTGTAATTCCGTTGAGATCGTCCCCGAATTTGTCGGTGAGCATAACGCAACCGAAGGGGAAGGAGCGCTTGTACGTAATGCCTTTTTCGTCGCCGAAAATGAGTTCGCAACTCGCTCCGCCGAGGTCTATGACGGTTGCCGCTTTGGGCAAACCGCGAGTGGCGCCGAGATAACTGATTTCGGCTTCGGCGTCGCCGTCTATTACGTCCACGTTTAAGCCTGTGCGCGAGAAAACCAACTTCAAAAATTCTTCTTTGTTTGACGCTTTTCGTACTGCTTCCGTCGCGAAAGCGTAGCATTTGCCTTTTGTGCGCGACCAAAGATCGGCGACGGCGGCGGCAGTGACTTCCATCGAATGTGCGTCCAGAATATCGCCCCGCATATTGTGCGCGAGGCGGGTGGTGACTATCGTCTTGTTTGTGCCGTCGAACAGACGTACCGAATTGCTTCCTATGTCGATAATGTTTACCATGGTTATCAAAAAAGCCCGTTTTTGACGGGCGATTTTTCAGTCTTTCTTTTCGGGAGTGAACGCTTCTTCGTCGCGTCCCTTCATATTGAGGTGCTCGCGGGCGTACCAATCGAGGTACTCTGTGCTTTCGAGTTCGTCTATGTCGGCTGCCTGCTGCTCTATCTTTTCTTTGACGGCGGCGAGTTCCTCGTTTAGGCGCGCTTCCGTAGCCGCGGCGTTCGAAAGTTTTACAAGGTTAATGATAAGCGACGCCAAAAGCAAAAATATGAATATCACCGCAGAAACAGTGATTATCTTAATGACTTTTTGGTTGGATTTCATCTCTCGTAACCTCCACTCACGTATATATATTAGCACATCAAAAAAAAATAGTCAACAATTTTATAAAAGTATATAAAAATATTTGACTATTTTGTTTAATAATGCTATATTGTGTAAAGTTTAATAAAAATAAACTTCGAGTTTATTTTTGCGAAACTTGCTAAACTTTCGGTTTAGTATCTCTTAAAAGGAGAATTTTATGGATTTAGGTGTAAAAATCAAAGAGTTAAGACTGAAAAAAAATCTTACGCAGGAAGAACTCGCGTCGCGTTGCGAACTTACGAAAGGTTATATCAGTCAACTCGAAAACGATCTTACGAGTCCGTCGATCGCAACTCTTACCGACATACTTACTTCGCTCGGTACCAATTTGAAAGAATTTTTTGCGGATGACGACGACGAACAGGTGGTGTTCACCCCCGAAGACTTTTTCGAGAAAACCAGCGAAAACGCCAAAGTGATTTGGCTTGTACCCACGGCGCAGAAAAATATGATGGAACCCATCCGCTTCGAACTCGAACCCGGAAAGTCGAGCGAACGCGATCTGCCGCACGAGGGCGAAGAATTCGGCTATGTCTTGCAGGGCAAGATAAGCCTTAATGTGGACAAGAGGGATATAGAGGCGCGCGCAGGCGACAGTTTTTATTTCAAAGCGGGACGCACGCACTATATTACCAATACGGGCGATGAAAAGGCGATCGTGATTTGGTTGTCATGCCCGCCCAATTTTTGACGGAGGATAAAAATGAGAGAGCAACGAACTTTCGACAAGATCATCGAAGTAAAAAACGTTACCAAGACTTTCGGCGAAACGACGGTCATAGACGATATTAATTTGTCTATTAGACGTGGACAGTTCGTCACTTTGCTGGGACCGAGCGGATGCGGCAAGACCACGCTTTTGCGTATGATCGCAGGCTTTACCACCCCGACGGACGGAACTATCTTTATTGAGGGGCAGAACGTGACCGATATGCCGCCTTACAAGCGCCCCGTAAATACCGTATTCCAGAAATACGCGCTTTTTCCGCACCTTAACGTGTTCAAAAACGTGGCGTTCGGGCTTAAACTCAAAAGGATAGAGGACGACAAGGTCAACGCAAGAGGCGAAAAGCAAAAAACGATGCGCAAGTTCACCAAGGAGGAGATCGCCGAAAAGGTAAACAGAGCGCTCAAACTCGTAGGGCTCGAAGATTACGGTCACCGCGACGTTAATTCGCTTTCGGGCGGACAACAGCAGAGAGTGGCAATTGCACGCGCGCTCGTTTGCGAACCCAAGGTGCTTCTTCTCGACGAACCGCTCGGCGCGCTCGATCTCAAAATGCGCAAAGAAATGCAGATCGAACTTATGAAGATGCACCGCGAACTCGGCATTACGTTTATTTATGTCACGCACGACCAGGAAGAAGCGCTCACCATGAGCGACGTTGTCGTCGTACTCAACGATGGCGTAATTCAGCAGATAGGCACGCCGAAACAGGTGTACGATGAACCCGCGAATGCGTTCGTTGCGGACTTTATCGGCGAAAGCAACGTCATTTCGGGTACTATGCTCAAAGATTTCGACGTAAGTTTCTTGGGCGCGGAGTTCGTCTGCGAGGATAAGGGATTCGCAAAGAACGAAAAGGTCGATCTTGTAATTCGCCCCGAAGACATAAAGTTGTTGCCCGAAACTGCGGCGGAAGGTCAGTTGCTCGGCACGGTAATTAGTACCGTGTTCAAGGGAACGTGGTACGAAATGGAAATAATGGCAAATGACTATGAGTTCACCGTTCAGTCCACTGTCGAGGCTAAACCGGGGCAAAACGTAAAAATGCTCATCGAACCCGACGGTATTCATATCATGAAAAAACTTCGTACAGTCAACGAATTCGAGGGCGAGATCGACGGCGAAAACAGCGTCTATATTTGCGGCGGATCTTTCGAAGTCGATACAAATCTCGAAAAGGGGACTGCCGTCAAAGTTCTCGTTCCGTTCGACGGCGTTGAACTTACCGACGACGAGGACGACGGCGTGATAGGCGCAAACGTCACCCATGTGCTTTACAAGGGCAGTTACTATCAGGTGCAGATCTACACCGACACCGACGAGGACTTCTATATAGATACCACCGACGAGTGGGATATAGGCGACAGAGTGGGCGTTATTATAGACAAAAGCAAAGTGACGCTCGAAGTTATTGAGGAGGAAAGCGAGAAAGATGACAAAGAATAAATTTCGCCCGTCCTTTTTTGCGATTCCCTGGGGAGTGATAAGCGTGATCTTCGTCGTTTTCCCGCTTATACTCGTATTCGTATATGCCTTTATAGGCGAGGACGGAAACTTTACTTTCGAGAATTTCGCGGCTGTGTTCGGCGAAATTTCAAACCTTACATTACTGCTGAAAACGATAGGCATATCCCTGCTTACCACGGTGATATGTTTGCTTATAGCGTATCCCACGGCGCTTATACTTTCGTCGGCGCCGTTCAATAGGTACGTCGTACTCGCGTTGCTGTTTATTATACCTATGTGGATGAACTTCGTTTTAAGGGTCATCGCAATGAGATCGCTGTTGTATATATTCGGCATAAACAACGGATTTTTTGCCACTATGATAGGTATGGTGTACGATTTCCTGCCGTTTATGTTGCTCCCGATATATACCGTGCTTACGAATATGGACAAGAGTTACAAGGAGGCTTCGTTCGACCTCGGCGCGAACGGCTTCGTAACGTTCTTTAAAGTGACGTTGCCGCTGTCGTTCGGCGGAATTATGAGCGGCATTACTATGGTGTTTATGCCCGTCTTCTCCGCTTATGCTATAACGGGTATGCTGGGCGACGCAAAGACAAACGTTCTCGGCGGCAGAATTAACGCGTTTTTCTCCAATTCCAGCACCTGGGGTGTAGGTTCGGCGTTGTCGTTTGTATTGCTCATCATTGTGTTCCTTACCATGATATTAAGCGAATTGCTGTCAAGACGCGCTCCCAAACAAAAACAGACGACGAAAGGAGGGACGACAAAATGAATAAGAACAAAGTTGCTTTGATATTCAAATGGGCTTTTCTTATCGTTATTCTCGCGCTCATTTATATGCCCATAATCCTCATTATCGTCTATTCGTTTTCTTCGTCGCGAAATATCGGCGGACAAGAAGGATTCGGCGAATTTACTTTTTCGCTTTTCGGTAGGCTGTTCGAAAACGAAGGCTTGATGCAGGCGACGGCGAATACGCTGATAATAGGACTTGTTTCGGCATTGCTCGCGACGATAATAGGCACATTGACTTCGGTCGGACTTTACTATATGCGCAAGGGCAAAAAGACCTTCAACTTTGTTTCGCAGATCACCGTCGTCAATGCCGAAATAGTCACCGCGGTCGGATTTTTCCTTCTGTCGATATTCCTGCGTGACGTATTGCAATTGCCCGTGCAAAAGGGACTTGGTTGGCTAATCATAGCGCATACGGTCATAACCACCCCGTACGTTATTCTTACCGTGAGTCCGCGACTCAATCAACTTAATCCCAACCTTTACGAGGCGGGACTCGACCTCGGCGCAGGTCCGATGCGAAGCCTCGTCACGGTCGTCATACCCCAACTTATAGGGGGGATGGTGTCCGGTTTTGCGCTTGCGTTTACGCTCAGCCTTGACGATTTCGTGGTGACAAACCTCAACAAAGGCACGTACGGAGTGAATACGATATCCACATTCGTTTACGCTAACCTCAAAAGAGAACTTGCGCCCGAAATAAGAGCGCTCAGCACGATATTGTTCGTTGTCGTGCTCGTTATTTTGATCATATTCAATATCTTAAAACGCAACAAAGAAAAGAAAGCGGCAAAGCAAAGCGCCGCAAACGGGAGTGTAAAATGAAAAAAATAGTTTCGTTGTTTTTATCTTTATTGCTTATATTTTCGATGGGCGCGCTTACGGGCTGCACAGGCGACGACATCGAAGAATTGAAAATGTATGTCCCCGGCGAATATATGGACGAGGAGATCTTCGAGGAATTCGAATCGTGGTATACCGAGCAGACGGGCAAAGAAATCAGAGTGGTTACTCCGACTACTTTCGATACGGTCGAGGACATTATGACCGCCGTCGAACACGATCATGCCGATTTCGACCTGCTGTGTCCGTCCGATTACGCCGTGGAGCGACTCATTTCGAAGGACCTGCTTGTCAAAATCGACAAGGACCTTATTGTGAAAGCGGTCAAAAGCAGCGCGCCCGAAGATGAGCCCGATCTCTATGACGACGTGGAAAAATTCGAGGACCTCATAAACGACAATTACGTCGAACTTGCGCGTATTTCGGACCCCAATCTCGAATATTCGGTGCCATATATGTACGGCACTTTCGGGCTTATGTATAACTACGAAATGACAGGCAAACATATAGACAGTTGGTCGGCTATTTTTACCGACGAATACAAGTCGAAAAGCGCCAACAAAAGTTCGTTGCGCGAGGCTATGACTTCGGCGGCGATATGGTACAATCGCGACGCGCTCAACGCGCTTACGGGCGACTCCGATGCTTTCCACGAGAAGTTGCAAAGCATTTTCGACGACTTCGACGACGAAACCCTCAAAGGCGCGACTTCCGTTCTTAAAGAAATGACCGAATATTCGGCGCTCTGGGGCGGAGAGGACCTCAAATTCAATATGGCGACAGAAACTTCGAATGTGGAGGTGGCGCTCATGTGGTCGTGCGACGCGGGCTATATCATGAACGAATATGAGGACGATGACGGTTACGAACACGAGGGCAACAGAGATCTTTGGTACGTTATACCCAAAGAGGGCGGAAATATCTATCTCGATAACTTTGTCATTTCGAAGTACGCAAAAAACCCGACAGCGGCGAATTACTTTTTGGCGTTCCTTTGCCGCAAAGATATCGCGCTTTTGAACAGTGACTATGCCGGCGCGGTCAGTCCCGTCAAACTCGCTTACGACGAGTTGTACGAACTTAAAGAAAATCAATTGTGGCATCCCGAAAATCTCGACGAGGAGGACATTATAGATTTTTCCGACGTGGACGAGGATTGGAAAGAGATGTATTTCGATATGCTGTTTCCTTCCGAAGAAACGCTTATGAGGTGCGGAACGATGCGCGATTACGGCGATAGGGATGGCGAAATAACCAAGGAATGGGTTTATGTTTACGTTAGGTAGAAGGCAATGGACGATCATCATTTCGATTCTGTTATAATCGGCGCGGGACATGCGGGTATAGAAGCGGCGCTTGCTTTGGCGCGGCTGGGATTTAGGACGCTCGTTTTGTCGATAAGCCTCGATAATATTGGCTATCTCGCGTGCAATCCGAGCATAGGCGGGACGGCAAAGGGGCACCTCGTGTGCGAAGTGGACGCGCTCGGCGGCGAAATAGGACGGGCGGCGGACGCGAACACATTGCAACTCCGTATGCTCAACCGCTCCAAAGGGCCCGCCGTTCAGTCGTTGCGAGCGCAAGTGGACAAATACGGCTACCATAACTATATGAAAAAGACGCTCGAAGATACGCCGAATGTATTTTTGAAACAAGCCGAGGTCAAGAAGATTCTTGTTGAGGACGGCGTGGTCGTCGGCGTAGAAACGATGCAACAGGTCTTTTACGCAAAGACGGTGGTGGTGTGTTCGGGCGTTTACCTTAATTCGCAAGTAATTACCGGCACGGTGTCAGAGCCGAAAGGTCCGTCCTCGTTTATGCGCTCGCAATATCTATCCGATAGTTTGAGCGAACTTGGGTTCGTTTTGCGCAGATTCAAGACGGGAACGCCGGCGCGTATCAAACGCGACAGCGTCGAACTCGACAAACTCGAAGTTCAGGAAGGCGAGGACGATCTTTACACTTTTTGCACGCTGTCGGAGGGAGTGAAAAATAAAATTAATTGCTACCTGGGTTACACAAACGCGCATACTCATGAGATAATACGAGAGAATCTCGGCTTGACGGCGCGTTCGCTCGGACTCGTTACGGGTGCGGGCGCGAGATATTGCCCGTCGATAGAGGATAAGATAGTCAGGTTTGCAGACAAGGATAGGCATCAGTTCTTCCTCGAACCCGAAGGAGAGGGAACGCAGGAAATGTACGTTCAGGGCATATCGACTTCGCTACCTGCCGATGTTCAACTCGAAGTTTATCGCAGTTTGGACGGATTCGGTAAAGTTCAGATAATGCGCGACGCGTATGCGATAGAGTATGACTGCATAGACCCAACCGAACTATATCCCACGCTTATGTCGAAGCGAATCCCAGGGCTGTTCTTTGCGGGACAGATAAACGGCACGAGCGGATACGAGGAGGCGGCGGCTCAGGGCATAGTGGTGGGCATAAACGCGGCAATGCTCCTCGGCGGAAAAGAGCAGATCATTTTCGGGCGCGAAAATTCGTATATAGGCGTACTCATAGACGATCTCGTGACGAAGGGGACGGACGAGCCGTACCGAATGATGACGAGCAGAAGCGAATACAGGTTGTGTTTAAGGCAGGATAACGCCGACTTGCGGCTTACGCCCATTGCAATAGAGATAGGGCTTGCGAGCGAGGAGCGAAAACGACTTTTCGAGCGAAAGACTGCCGATATAGCCGTCGCCGAAAAGTCGCTTACGCGCAAGGTCGGAAGCAAAGCGCTCGAATTTCTCGGCGAGAACGCACCCGTAACTGTGGAGCAGTTCATAAAGCGAACGTCGCTTTCGCCGACCGAATTCAATATGCTCGACGACGCGTTCGACGGACTGTGTATTCCCGCGGTGAGGGACGTATTCATAAGGTGCAGATACGAGGGTTATATCGCAAGGCAGGAAAAGGCGCGCAAGGAACAGGCACGACTCGAAAACATGACTATCGGCATAGACGATTACTTTTCGATAAAGGGTCTGAGGACAGAAGCCGCCGAAAAATTGAACAAGATCAAGCCGCTTACGATAGGACAGGCTTCGAGGATAAGCGGGGTCAATCCCGCGGACATAAACGTTCTCATTCTGCATTTGGGGAAATAGGCGGAAAATTCTTTGCGCAAAACTTCCGCCGATCGCCGCCGTGCGTTTATTTTCGCTTGACTATGTTGCCGACATTTGGTATAATCGAATAATCGAGTGAGGTTTATATATGGATTTCAAATCTGTCGAAAAGAAATGGAGAGATTTTTGGGAAAAGACGAAATTGAGTTCCTTCGACAAGGGTAATTTCGATAAAAAATATTATGTGCTCGAAATGTTTTCGTATCCTTCGGGCGCTAATTTGCATTTGGGGCATTGGTACAACTATGCGCTCAGCGACAGTTTTGCGAGGTTCAAGAAGATGCAGGGCTACAACGTCTTTCAGCCCATGGGCTTCGACGCGTTCGGGCTGCCTGCCGAGAACTATGCCATAAAGACAGGGATCCATCCCGAAGACAGCACAAAACAAAACATAGCCACCATGGAAGTTCAACTCAAAAACATGGGCGCGATGTTCGATTGGGACAGCGAACTTTACACTTGCTCGCCCGAATATTACAAGTGGACGCAATGGCTGTTTTTGCAACTTTACAAGCACGGGCTTGCGTACCAAAAGCAGTCGCCCGTCAATTGGTGTCCGTCGTGCAATACCGTTATTGCCAACGAACAAGTAGTTGACGGCAAGTGCGAACGTTGTGATACCGAAATAGTGCGCAAAAATATGACGCAGTGGTTTTTAAAGATCACCGATTACGCCGAGGAACTCATCAAAGGACTCGACAAACTCGATTGGCCCGAAAAAACAAAGACCATGCAACGCAATTGGATAGGCAGAAGCGAGGGCGGAGAAGTCGTTTTCCCCATAGGCGACGACAAAATTACGGTATTCACGACGCGCGCCGATACGCTTATGGGCGTGAGTTACGTAGTACTCGCTCCCGAACATCCTCTTGTGGATTCCATTACGACGGAAGATCGCAAGCAAGACGTTGCGGCGTATAAACTCGCGGCAAGCAAGGCGAGCGATATCGACAGACTGAGTACCGTGAAAGAAAAGACGGGCGTCTTTACCGGCGCTTATTGCACCCATCCCATAACGGGCAAAGATATTCCCGTCTGGATAGCCGACTATTGCCTTGCGACATACGGCACGGGAGCGGTCATGGGCGTCCCCGCGCACGACACGCGCGACTACGAGTTCGCGAAGAAGTTCGGTTTGCCCATAACAAGAGTCATACGCGGCAAGGACTGCGAAGGAGAACTTCCGTTTACCGAACACGGTATAATGGTAAACAGCGGTTCGTTCGACGGGCTTACCACCGCGGAAGGCAAAAAAGCCGTTCTCGGTTTTTTGTCCGAACGCGGACTCGGCGGCGTAAAAGTAAATTACAGGTTGCGCGATTGGTCGGTTTCGCGACAACGCTATTGGGGTGCTCCCATACCCATTATTCACTGCGAGCATTGTGGTGCCGTGCCCGTACCCGAAAAGGACCTTCCCGTAAGGCTTCCTTACGACGTGAACTTTACGCCCGACGGACAGAGCCCGCTCAAAAAGTGCGACGAATTTATGAATACGGTTTGCCCGAAATGCGGCAGACCTGCATTGAGAGATCCCGATACGCTCGACACGTTCGTGTGTAGCAGTTGGTACTATCTTAGATATCCCGACAGCAAAAACGCCGAACGTCCGTTCGATCCCGCGATAATAAACAAGATGCTCCCCGTAGACAAGTACGTCGGCGGCGCGGAACACGCTTGTATGCACCTTTTGTATTCGCGTTTCATAACCAAGGCGCTTCGAGATATGGGATATCTTAATTTCGACGAGCCGTTTACTTCGCTCGTTCATCAGGGGCTTATTCTCGGCAGCGACGGCGAAAAAATGTCCAAGTCGAAGGGGAACGCCGTAAACGCCGACAATATCATAGACACGTACGGAAGCGACGCGCTGAGATTGTACCTTATGTTCGGCTTTTCGTTTGCGGAAGGCGGACCGTGGAACGACGACGGAATCAAGGCGATAAGCAAATTCCTCGACAGAGTGGAACGCGCCGTGGACACTGCGATCGCAAACAAGGGGAAGGATAGTAACGCGGCTCAGGCGAAAGAACTCGCATATGCTCTCAATTATTGCATAAAGAAAGTGCGCGAAGATATGGAAACCTTCTCGTTCAATACGGCGGTCGCGCGCATAATGGAACTCGTAAACGTCATGTATAGATGCGCCGAAAGCGGCGACGCTTACTTTGATACTTGCGAAACGCTCATAAGGATAATGGCTCCGCTCGTGCCGCATTTTGCAGAAGAACTTCACGAGCGCATGGGATTCAAACCGAGTGTTTTCTCGTACCCATACCCCGTCGTAGATGAATCCAAACTCGTGAAAGACGAGGTCGAGATCGCCGTGCAGATAAACAGCAAGATGCGAACGAAAATAATCGTTCCGACTTCGCTCGACGGCGACGAATTGACGAAATTCGTGCTCGCGGACGGCAAAGTATCTCCGCTTCTCGAAGGATGTTCGGTAAAGAAAGTTATTTGCATAAAGGGTAGATTGGTCAATATTATAATATGATAAACGTTGTTTTGGTCGAACCCGAAATCCCGCAAAATACGGGCAATATAGCAAGGACGTGCGCTTGTACAGGCGCACGCCTTCATCTTGTAAAGCCATTCGGCTTCGAAATAAGCGACAGGACTTTGAAAAGGGCGGGACTCGACTATTGGGACAAGGTCGAAATTTTTTATTACGACGATCTCGCCGACTTTTTCGAAAAGAACAGGGGCGGGACGTTCTTCTACCTGTCCACGAAAGCAAAGCGCATATATACCGACGTTTGCTTTCCCGACGGGTGTTATTTGCTGTTCGGCAAGGAAACGAAAGGATTGCCCGAAAATTTGATTTTCGACAATCCCGACAACGCGATAAGGATACCCATGGGTGAAAATTTGCGCTCGCTCAATCTCGCCAATTCGGTCGCGATCGTACTCTACGACGCGCTCCGCCGCGAGGGATTCAAGGGTTTGCGCTGACGGTCAAATGAAAATTGCCGTCACGGCGAATCCGAGCAGGGCGGCTATCAACATATACGGCATTGTTATTCCGTTGTTGAATATAAGTATCACGAGCATGAGGCTGCCCACGAGTATTATGCCCCATATCACGTCGAGCAAAAAGGTGACCGCTTTGAATTTTACGCGGCGTTCGACGGCGCATACGCCCACATAGCCGAATCTGCCCAAGCCGCCTATGCCGAAGCAGAACAGACAGAGCAAAAGTTCGCCTATCATTTGAACAGCCTCTTGATGAACGGAATTTTCGGGGCTGAGTATTTTATGCAATCTATCTCGCCCTCGAAGCAAAGAATTCCGTCGTCGATATCGAATTTGCTTATTTTGAGTTTTTTGCCTGTTATTTCCAGACCGCCTTTGGACGAAACGGCGCTAATAAACGTTTCGTTGGACGAAATTACTTTTTCGACGCCGCACATTTTACATTCGGCGCGCTCGCTGACCTCGAACGAATGAGGTTTTTTTGTGGTTTCTTTTTCCATAGCATTGTCTCCGTAAATTTATTTTATCTCTGCGAATGGAACAGGGATGGGTGCTTGTTTGACGTGAGAAAGTCGTCATACGAATATAATCCGTACGGCTGATTTATAAGCCATCTTGCCGCCTTTATCGCGCCTTCCGCAAATAACTTTCGGTCGAGGGCGCAGTGCGTAAGCGTTATCGTTTCGTTTTCCAGCCCGAATATAACAGTGTGTTCGCCCACGACGCCGCCGAGCCGCAACGAATGGATCTCCTCCGCGCCCGAAGCGTTTTTCAGCATAAGCGCCGTTCCGGACGGCGAATCTTTCTTTTTTGCGTGATGCGTTTCGATTATTTCGCATTTTGCCACGCCTTTGAGAAATTCGCACAGTTTGAGCATGAGATTTATGCCTACGCTCATATTGCCAGATTGAAGCACCGCGTGATGCTTCGAACATTCGACGATCATCGCCTGTTCTTTGGGCGATTGACCTGTGGTGGCAATGACGAGCGGACAATTGAGTTTGTCTGCGAGCGCGACGACCTTTTCGGTTGCCGAGGCAGACGAAAAATCAATAATAACATCGGACGGCGCGTCGTCGATGCGCGTCGAATCGGCGCAACCCGAAATCACGAAATCGTCGGGGAGAGAACGGGCGAGAATTTGACCCATCTTGCCGCTTATTCCGAAAATAAATACTCTTATCACAGTAATTTGAGTTCCTCCAAGGCTACCCTTAATTTGATTTTGTTTTGTTCGGTAAGTTCGGTCATTGGCAGGCGCGGCTTTCCTACGGGAATGTCGAGCATTTCGAGTGCCGCCCGAACGGGAATGGGATTTACCTCGCAAAAAAGCGCTTTTATGAGCGGAAGAAGTTTGAGTTGAAGCGCGCCGGCTTTGGCAAGATTGCCGCATAGCGCCATGGTCGTCATTCTGCTCACGAGCGACGGAGCGACGTTCGCCGCCACCGATATAACGCCCTTTGCGCCGAGGCACATTGCGGGAGCGGTCAACGCGTCGTCGCCGCTGTAAACGGTTATGCCGAAAGACAGACATTCGGCGATATGCGACATATTGCCGCTTGCTTCCTTTATCGCCGCTATGTTCGGCAGTTTTGCTATTTCGCGCATTGTGTCGGGAAGCAGGTCGAATCCCGTCCGCGCGGGGACGTTATATACTATAATGGGCGAAGAAACTCGCTCCGCAATGAAGCGATAATGCTCGTACGCCCCCTGTTGCGTACACTTGTTGTAGAAGGGCGTGACTATGAGCAAGGCGTTTATTCCGTACTCTTGCGCCTTATCGCACACGCGCACCACGTTTGCGGTGTCGTTTCCGCCCGCGCCGACGATGAGCGGGAGAGAGGAAAGCGAACGGACGTAGCGCAAGAAGTCGAATTTGAGTTTATCGTCGAGCGTACTCGCTTCGCCCGTGCTGCCGAGCGCCACGAGAGCGTCTGCGCCGCCCTCGGTCACGCGTTTTATGAGTTTTTGCACAGACGAATAGATTATGCCGTCGCCGCTACAAGGGGTGACGAGAGCAACGGCGGTTCCGTTGAAAATATCCATTTTTTGCCTCCTTATGCGAACAATTCGGCTATTTGAACGGCGTTAGTGGCGGCTCCTTTGCGCAGATTGTCCGCTACCGTCCATATGCAGAAAGTGTTTGGGTTGCTTTCGTCGCGTCTTAATCTCCCCACGTAAACTTCGTCATGTCCCGTAACGTCGTATGGAGTGGGGATATCGCTGAGTTTGACGGAGGGCGATTCCGCAAGACATTCGCCTATTTCGTTTAGTCCCGCTTCCTTGATAAGTTCGAAATTCACCGTTGCTCCGTGACAGTTGGATACGGGAACGCGAACGCAGGTGGCGTTTACTTTTATTGCGGGCGAAAGGATCTTGTGCGTTTCGTTGACGATCTTCATTTCCTCGCCGGTGTAGCCGTTGCTTTGATAGACGTCGATTTTGGGCAGAACATTGTTTTTTATCGGTACGTCAAAGACGCTCGTAGTTCCGTTTTCGAGGTCACCCAGCGCACTCGCGCCCGCGCCACTGACCGATTGATATGTACTCACGACCATTCTGCTTATGCCGAAACGACGGTATATGGGTGCTATTGCCGTGAGTATTTGTACTGTCGTGCAGTTGGGGTTTGCAATAATCCCGCTGTGCATAAATGCCGCAGACGGGTTTACTTCGGGAATGACGAGAGGCACGTTGTCGTCGAGCCGCCAAGCGGACGAATTGTCGATGACGATCGCGCCGATGGTGGAGAAGATCTGGGCGAATTTTATACTCACTTCGCCGCTCGTCGCAAAAAGAGCGATATCGCACGGATAACGGTAGATATTGGCTTGATTGAGTTCGTGAACTTCTTTTGTGCCGAACGGCGTTTCGGTCACGCCGTTTTCGGTGGCGAACAGCACGAGATCGAGGAGCGGAAATCTTCTTTCGAACAGTACTTTCAGCATTGTTTTGCCCACGAGTCCCGTTGCGCCTACCACGGCTACGGTGAATTGTTTTTTCATAGTTCCTCCAAATTGAGAGTGGTACTATTATGTTTATGGGCGAATGCCGAAAATAAGACTTATTTTTGCAATTACCACCTCAAAATAATTGAATTTATATTCAAAATGTTGTATACTATCCTAAACGAGTATGCGCGATAAGCGCAAATAATTTTTTGGATAGGCTATGATTAAAAATTTAACCGACAAATTGACAGTGGACGAAACCAACCACGAGTATCTTATGAAGAACTATCAGGAGGGAGGACGCTTCAGGCTGTTCAGCGGCGTTTTCTTCGGCAAGATGGGGGCTATGACAAAGGCGAATTGGGTAATGCTTCTCTTTTGTATTCCCGCCGTTGCCGCAATTTTTTACACCCTCTATCTCGAAACGCAGTATTCGATACTCACTCCGTTTTCTTCAAATTACGGAGTGGGATATCCCGTCGTGAACAACGCGGAGGCAACTTACGCGGAAGCGATTTTCCGCAACAATATGTTCCGCGCGCTGCTGCTCGTCCCGTGCATGGTGATCGCGTTCATAGGACTTGCGGGCGCGTTCAACGTCATCAAATACGAGTCGCTCGGCAAAGACGTCAAAGTAATGCGCACGTTTTTTAAGGGGATTAAAAATAATTTCGTCACCTATATGTGGATAGGACTCGTCAACGGCATAATGCTGTTTTTGTTTATGCTGTCCGTGAACTTTTACGGGAATCCGAATCTTCATCTCGCGCTCAAAATAGTGACGATTTTCCTTAACTCTCTCGTGTTCGCCTTTGTGCTTGTAATGTCGTTTTACGTTATGTCGCAGGCGGCATTATACGATATGCCCCTCATAAAGATGATAAAAAATGCATTTTGGTTTACGATCTCGTTTGCTTTGCAAAACTTTTTTATACTTATATTTTCGCTCGTTCCCGTCGGCTTGTTACTTGTTATGGGCACGTCGTATTTCTTGCAGATATTAGTTATCATGGTATGCGCCATGCTCGGCATATCGTACATCGTGTGCGTATGGACGATATATTGCCATTATGTTTACGGCGTGGCATTTACGGCTTGCATAGAAAAAGGGCAGAACAAGGGCAAAAAAAGCAAAAGAGCGAGGCGGAACGGCTGAATGTACGAAATCATTGCCCGCTATTACGATCTGTTTATGAGCGACGATGAGTGGGTCGACTTTGCCGTAAACGCCGTAAAAGGCAAGTATCGAGGGGCAGACGTAGGTTGCGGAAGCGGAAGCGTAGCAGCCGCCCTTGCCGCCGAACACGACGTAATTGCGGTCGATTCTTCTGCCGAGATGTTGACGGTCGCCGCGGAAAAGTTTATGCGGTCTGGTCTACGCATACCGACGGTCTTGCAGGATGCGGAAAAACTCTCTCTCGGCTTCAAAGCCGATTTCATAACAGCCATGTGCGACGTGGTGAATTATATACGCAAGCCCGAAAAATTCTTTTCGGCGGCGCAAAAAAACCTCGCTGGTGGCGGCTTGCTCGTATTCGACATAAGCAGCGAGGAAAAACTGAGGAACGTACTCGGCGACAATGTTTTTACCGAAACGAAGGACAACGTCACTTATGTATGGGAAAATTCGCTTGAACGCGACAGAGTAAATATGCTGCTCACTTTTTTCATTCCGTGCGGGAACGGACTTTTCCGCAAGGAGATCGACGAGCAGACCCAATACATTCACGGCAAGAGGGATATAGAGGACGCGCTTTCGCTTTGCGGATTCGAGAGCAAGACTATCGACAAGGGCGACAGAATATATTTCGTCGCAAAAAAGGTGTAGGGCTATGGCAAAATTCAATTTCGACTATATGGATGCCGCTCGGAAGATGGCGGACAAGGGCGATCACGCGGCGGCTTTGCACTACTATTTTTTGCAACGAAATAAAAGCAGGGACAAGCGCATCAACGTTTATATAGGCGACTCGTATGCGCAAATGGGACTGCTTCAAGAGGCGGTAAGATATTATATGCGCGCTTATGCCGCAAACCAACACAACGAAGAAGCACTCAACGGACTCATTTATTGCTACAAGGATCTTGACGAAGAAGCGTCATACTACTATTTGCACTGCGCGCTTCTCGGTGATGAGGACGTCATAGAAGAATTTCATATTGCCGACGAGGACGACTGCGATTACGATTATCCGCCCATAGAATTGCACGACAAGAAAGACAAGAGCGAAATTTTGGATTTCGCCGTAGGCTTGTTCGAAAACGGCAACGTCGAAGAAGCGAAAGAATTGTTTATGAGCATAGACAAGGATTCGTATCAGTACTGCGACGCGTTGCTTGCGCGCGCTTCTATTGAAATGGAAGCGTCCAATGCCGAGAACGCTTTGGCGCTTGCCGACGAAGCGCTTGGGATCGACCCGCGTCACCTCGGCGCGCATATGATGAAGATCGTGGCTTATGACGCGCTTGATATGCATAAAGAAGCGGAGGAGTGGCTCGAAAAACTCGACGCGCTCGATACGTTTGACGAGGAGGAAACAGCGAAGGTGGCTTTATGCTACTGTAATTTCGACCGCTACGCCCTCGCACAGAAATATTTGTTGCGCAAACTCGAATATACGCCTTACGACAAACTTATGCTCATGTGCCTCGCCGCGGTAAAGGCGAGGCTGGGTGACGAACAGGCGGCGTTCGGTATCGCAAACAAGGTCTGTTCGGTATATCCCGACGACGTCGAAGTCAAGGAAATAACATCCGAAATTCTGTCGGGCAAACCCATAAAAATGCCAGAAGAAATATTCAGGTTGAAACGCGAATGGGTGAGCGAAATTAAAGAATTGTTTTTGCACGATTACAAAGCCGTGGTCGAACCTGACAACATAAAAAAAGTCAAGTGGCTACTGCAAGGCGAAGAAGACATCTATTTGCAGTCGGCATTATGCGCGTTTATTACGGGTATACCTCAATTCGATAACTTGATGGACGACATTCTCATTGACCCGTTCGCACCCGTAATAATAAAAAAGCAGATCCTCTTGCGCAGGGTCTGCGACGACAACGTCAAGCGCATAAAATTCGTTGTGGCGAACTTGTTCAGGTCATTGCCCGTCAAACACCCGAATGTGGCGGACAATCTGAAATACGCATACTACTATGTGTTCATCGCCTTGGCAGTAAGCGATATGCATTTTTCGAGGCGGCTGTCGTCCGTATTCCGCAAGGTTTCGGCAAAGTACGAAAGTTGTTCGTCGAACTCAAAGGAAAGTTTGCAGATCGGGGTTCTGGCGGCGATAATATATCTTTTGACAGCCGACGTGCAAATCAAAAGGGTGTGTGAATATTTCGATTGCGCCGAAGAAGATATAAGGGCGGCGTTCGAACTACTTGACTTACAAGGAGAATTCAATGTACGATTTTGACAAACTTTTTTCTGCCTTTGTACTCAAAAAGGGGCATGTTCACGAGGACGAACTCGGCGAAGTTTACGAGGAGTGGCTGGGGACTTTTTGCGATGAACTCGGCAAGTCCCCGCGGGAAGTTTTGGACGGCATGAATAATATGCAACTCGTAAAGGAACTGAGAGAGGAGTGCGAAAACGGTTCTCCGTCACTTACCGTCATGGAAAATATCGAGAAACGAGCACCCATATCACTACTTTTGCCACTGCTATATGAGGACAACGAAACGCTTGTTTACTGTGCGGCGGAACTACTATATAACCTCGACAAAGCGCCTCTCGATATCTTTGCCGAACTTTTGCCGACAGTCAAGGACGAGGAACTTTTCGAACTCATGGTTTCGGCTCTCAAAGAAAATCCCGATTCGGTAAAGGAAAGGTTGTACGAGATAGCGAGCGGCGACGATATGCGACTGAAAACGGTCGTCGGTGAAATTCTTGCCGAAGGCGGACGTGACGAGCGGACTTTCAAACTGCTTTCGGAGTTGTTTGCAAGCGGCGACAATATTCCGCTTTACGCCGGATATTTGGCGCGTTACGGCGACGAAATGGCGGTGTCTATGCTATACAGGGCGTTGGAAACGGCTTCTTATGCCGATTATATCGAGATACGCAACGCTATCGAATCTCTGGGCGGGATCGTAAGCGAGGAAAGAGATTTTTCCGCCGACCCCGAATATAATATTTTGAAGGAGCACAAAAGTGGGGACTGAACTTGTTACGCTTGCAAGCGTCAAAGAAAACGAAGGTATTCGCACACTTATCGATATGGCTAATCATAATCTCGAAGTTATGGGCTACACCGAACACGGAATAAGGCACGTGTCTTTCGTCAGCCGTGCTACAAGCGAGATCTTGCACGAACTCGGTTACGACGACCGCACCGTTGAACTCGGCGCGATCGCGGGATGGGTACACGATATAGGCAATGCCGTAAACCGCTGTCAACACGGTATAACGGGGGCGATAATGACTTATCAGATTTTTTCGAAGATGAATATGCCGCCCGAAGAAATCGCGCTCATAGTGGGAGCGATAGGCAATCACGAGGAGGAAATAGGCGTGCCCGTCAATCCCGTTTGCGCGGCGCTCATAATAGCCGACAAAAGCGACGCGCACCGAAGTAGGGTACGACGCGACAAATACGACCTTAACGACATACATGATAGGGTCAATTTGTCCATAAAGAAAAACTTCATTACCGTTGACAAGGAACGAAAGGTAATAAGGCTGTTTATTTATATGAACGAGATCAGTTCGCCAATGGAATATATGCAGATATATATGTCGAGATTGATTTTGTGCGAAAAATCAGCCGCTGCGCTCGGTTGCACTTTCGAACTTGTTATCAACGGTAGCGCCGTCAACCGAAAACAGGACATTAGTGTGAGCGAAGAAATGCTCAAAGGCGAGGATATTATGCGCGGCAAAAAAGTGGACTATTGATCGAATGAACTTTTTAGAAAAATGGAAAACGAAGATGAAACAAACGACCGATAAGACAATAAATACGGGAAACAATGATTTTAGCAAAAACGTTGAGAAATTTACAAAGTGGGCAAAGGTCTGTATCATTACGACAATAGTCATGGGTGCTTTCGGAATAGGCGCATCTGTGTTGAGTATTCTGAAAAAATTTACCGATCTCGAAGTGACGGCGCCTTTTCTTTACGGCAAGACATTTGCGTGTATCGTGCTTATCGCTTTTTTGGCTCTTGTCACGTTTGTGATTTTGTGTTACGTAAAAGCGCGTAAGTACAAGAAATTGATAGAGAGAAGCGAAAACAAAGAGAGCGAAAATGAAACAAACTACCAATAGAACTATAAAGATGGAAAATAAACGATTTTAGCAAAAACGTTGAGAAATTTATCAAGTGATTTTTTAATTCAATAATACAGATCGTAATTTATTTTTAGGACGGTGACGTCTTTTCCGCCGAATTTGCCCGAAGTATTTCCGATAACGAACATTCCGAACGGGCAAGTGATTATCCTTTGGTCTACTATATCGCGGACAAAGGAGAGTTCTTTTACTGTCTTGCTACCTTCGAAAGAACGCACCCATACCGTACCATTTACGAGTGAAGCGGTGTGTACGCGGTCGTCGATACAATACGACGTTTGCCCGAATTCATCGCTGTAAACGATTTTGTCGTTGTAGACGCAGAAGAACGATCCGTCGGCTGTGATATACATAAAATCGTCTTTGCCTGTGCCGAAAATACTTGCCTTATTTACGGAATCGGTAAGTTTGAGCGAAAATCCGCCGTCCTTTATGAGCGAGAGTCCGTCGGGCGTTTCGGCGAGGTAGTAAAAGCAGTTTACTATCCAATAACCGAGCACGCGATAAGAATAGCCGAGTTCGACTTGCGTCAGTTTTTGACCCCAGGTGCCCGAAAAAAGCAAATTGCCGAGCGAAGAAAGCCCATTTGCCATAAGTCCGCAACTTGTGCCGTAATCGAGCGTATCTATATATTCGAGGCTGTATTTTTCGTCGGTGATCGCTTGAACGGTGCAGTCGAGTTTTTCGTCGAGCAAAGTAAGCCTGAGCCGCGTAAATTCGCTTATGTCTTTTTTGACTTCGGTGACATAGATATATCCGCCCGTGCGATATTTGATATCGATCGGCTTTTCGCCTTCGACCGCGGGGATCTGTACGGATGCGAGAACACTTCCGTTGTAGTCTATTGCGACGGCGAGCGGACATCCTTTGTCTATCGCCATAACGAAGCCGCCGTCATACAGCGTAGCCTTTACGAAAACGCCTTCGTATGTGCAAAAGGCTACCGTTTTGCCGTAACTGTCGAGTATGGCAAGGTATGCGCCGCTCGAATCGAAGTCGTAGTCGGTCGACGTTGTGTTGCCGAAAATGTAAAGCGCGTTGTCGGTGGCAAAAACACATTCCGCCGTTTCGTCGCCGCTCCCGCCGAAGGTCTGCGAGTAGACGAGGGCGGGATCCGAAGTTATTTCAGCCTCGCGTTCTTTGAGGTGGGCGGGAGGAGTTTGCGGAATTGTGTTCGCTTGATATGTGGCTGTCGGCATATAAAAAAACAGACCGACACCGAGCGCTATCACGATGACGAGTAGCGCAGTGATTATACGGAGTTGTGTTGATTGTTCGTGCATAAAATTCGACCTCGCTGAATTTTTTACAATTATAGCGCACAAATATGCACGTAACATCGGTTAAACGGTCGCATTTTGACTTTTATAATCGACGGAAACGAGGGAAGCGGTTTTTTAGGTTTCGAGAATGAGGCGGGCGACTTTTTTTGTGCCGTCCACCGAAAATTTTTGAGGCTGAAAGTTTTTAAGTTCTTTCAGTTCGGAAAGAAGTCTTTCGGGCGTAAGCAAATTCTGGTCGAGCACTTTGACGAGTCCGCGACTTCGGAAATATTCGGCGTTTTCGATCTGGTCGCCGCGCGACGCTCCTTTCGGTAGCGGTATGATCAGTGCCTTTTTGCGCAAGGCGGCTATTTCGAATAGCGAATTGGCTCCGCCGCGCGAGATAATATAGTCGGCGTCGGCGTATACGTCTGCCATCGAAGATGTGAATTCTATTTGTTCGTAATTTGCCGTGTGCGGGTGCGAAGCATTGCCTTTACCCACTATATGGATCACGTTAAACTCGGTCGTGAGTTTATTTAGGCAGGCGGAAATGCAGTTGTTTATCGCTGTGCTTCCGAGGCTGCCGCCCATGACAAGAAGGGTGGGAAAGGACGAGCGTCTTTTGCCGAGAAGCAGGTCGCGTCTGATGAGCGCTCCCGTATAAATTCCGTTTTTTATCTTTTGCGCGGTGACATCGAAAGAGGTGCAGACGTACTTGCATCTTTTGCCTATCAACTTGTTGGTAAGACCGAGGCTCATATCGCTTTCGTGCGTAATGACGGGAGTTTTGCCCGCCGCGAGCGCAACGGGCAGGCTTACGTAACCGCCCTTGCTGAAAATAACGTCGGGATTTATCGATTTCAACACCTTGCGTGCTATAAGGGTCGAACGCAACAGTTTGAACGGAATTAATAGGTTTTTGAAGAAAAAACCGCGTGCATATTTTACGCACGGGATCTCGTGATATGTCACGTTATGAAAAGATTTAATCAGTTCCTTTTCCATGCCCCGTCCGCCTATATAATGTATTTCGCAATCGGCAAGATATGGCAAGAGAGCGATATTCGGCATAATGTGTCCCGCCGTTCCACCGCCCGTCAAAACGACTTTTTTCATAAAGACCTCCTTTATCCGTCGATATTATTTTATTTCGCACGACGGCTATTATGCGGGGAGGTCAATAAAAAACTCGCTTTGTCATGAAAGCGAGTCCTTTTTTTCGTCGAATCCGTGTATCCAATTCGAGAACATATAGTAGAAAAAATATATGATCGAACTTATGCCCCAAGTTATCGGATAAGCCCAATATATGTATATTATTTGATGAATAAAGTGCATTATTATGGTTATGTACAGTATGCGCAACAAACACCATACGCTGAGCATGATTATCATGGGCACGAGGCTATGTCCCGCGCCGCGACATACGGCGGCTATCGAATGTGAATAGGCGAGCAGAAAATAAAACAGCGACACCGTTCTTATTTGTAACGTGCCGAGTTCGACCACTTGCGGGTTCGTGTCGAACGCCATTATGAGATACGGCGCGGTAAAGTAGAGTATTATCGCTATTGCTTCCGCCGTCGCCACCCCCATAAGTATGCCGAACCGCGCTCCTTTTTTTACTCTTTCGTGCTTTTGCGCGCCGAGATTCTGGCTTATGAACGTAGTGAGCGCCATGGTGAAACTCGTTATGGGCAAAAAGGCGAACCCTTCGATCTTGCTGTACACGCCGTATGCCGTCGTTGCGTACATTTCGAATGTGTTTATTTGCGATTGTACTATTACGTTTGCAAAGCCTATGACCGAATTTTGGACGCCTGCGGGCAAGCCGAAACGCAAGATCTCTTTGAGTAAATCTTTATGAAAGCGGATTTTTTTTACCTCGACGGTGTAAATGTGTCCCTTTTTGAGAAGATATACAAAACATAATACGACGCTCGCGGCTTGCGAAATGACCGTCGCCACAGCCGCAGACCAAACGCCCCAACCGAACAGCCCGACGAACAAGAGGTCGAGCGCGATATTGAGTACCGAGGAAAATATGAGATAGTAGAGCGGGCGTTTGCTGTCGCCGAGAGCGTTCATAATGCTTCGGCAGATGTTGTACATGACGGTCGCCGTCACGCCGATGAAGTAATATCTGAAATACTCGACGGCTTGCGGCATAAGTCGTGCGTCGGTGTTCATCCATTGCAAAAAGTACGGGGTGAATATCACTCCTACGACGGTCAAGAATACGCCGCTCACCAGCCCGAACGCAATATTCGTATGTATCGCATCTTTGACTTTTTGTTCGTTTTTCGCGCCGAAATAGCGGGATATGACAACGCCCGCGCCCATTGCCGTGCCGTTGAAGAAACTGACGAGCAGGAAGATGAGGTTACCGGACGAACTTACCGCTCCCAAAGATTCCGTGCCGAGGAATTGTCCCACTATCAAAGTGTCGGCAGCATTGTACAATTGCTGGAACAGTTGGCTCAAAAAGACGGGCAAGGCAAACGCAAGTATGACTTTGTAGGGATTGCCGACTGTGAGATCTTTTACGCCGTTTTTCGTGTCTGTCGCTTCCATACCTACATTATATCACACTTAAAATTTTTACACAAGATTTTTTTGCATAACCGAACAAATTGTTTGACGCTGAAATTTTTTTATGCTATAATTGTAAGCAAGTCAGTTTACTTACTTAATTTCGGGAGTTCGAATGGGCAAGAGAGAATACAACCAAAACAGTTTCGGAGGATATTTGCATATGCTCAGGAAGGAATGCGGATTGGGATTCGATGAATTCCGCACCCTTTTGGGCGTGTCGAAAGCATATCTCAACGACGTAGAAACGGACGCCTGTCGTCCGCCGACGCCGGAAGTGCAGATCAAAATGATAGGGATTTTGTGCGGCAAGAAGGAACTTTCCCAACAACAGAAATCGACCTTTTATTCTTTCGCTGCCGCGGGAAGGGGGGAGTTGCCTGCCGATATCACAAGATTTTTGACTGTCAACGACGGAGCGTTGCAGGAGATCCGCGCCAATCCCGACTATAAACTTTATTGGCAAAATTACGGAAAATAAACGTCTTTACAAAGGAGGTAGTTATGAGCGGCAGTTATGACGCAAAAGACATCAAGGTACTCGAAGGGCTCGACGCCGTAAGGCTGAGGCCGGGTATGTATATAGGTACTACGGGCATCAAAGGACTTCATCACATTTTATGGGAGATCGTGGACAACTCGATGGACGAGATAACCAACGGTTACGGCGACACGATAAACATTAAACTTTACGCGGACGGTTCTGCGTCCGTCGAGGACAACGGGCGAGGGATCCCCGTCGATATTCATCCGCAACTCGGCGTAAGCGCTGTCGAAGTCGTATTTACGCAGTTGCATGCGGGCGGCAAGTTCGATAACGAAAATTATTCTCATTCGGGCGGTTTGCACGGAGTGGGTGCTTCGGTAACTAACGCGCTCAGCGAATGGCTTACCGTCGAAGTCTACAAAAACGGCACCACGTACAGAATGGAATTCGAAAGCAAGGCGGTGGGCGATAAAGTTAAGGGCGGCGTACCCAAATATTCGCTTTTCGACACGGGCGTCAAAACTAAAAAGCACGGGACGTTCGTGCGTTTTAAGCCCGACAAACGCATCTTCGAATCTGTCATATTCAGTTTCGATACGATAAAGCGCAGGATCAAGGAACTCGCGTTTTTGAACAAGGGTGCGAGGATAAACCTCGAAGACGAACGCGGCGAGCAAGTACAAAGCGTCGATTATTGTTTCGACGGCGGACTTGTAGACTTCGTTTCCGATCTCGATGACACAAAAATTCCGTGTTTCAAGCCCCCCGTTTATATCATAGGGAGTGAAAATAACATAGATATGGAACTCGCTTTCCAATATACCGACGGGTATACCGACAACGTATTTTCGTATGTCAACAACATTCCGACGACGGAGGGCGGAACGCACGAAACGGGATTCAGGAGCGGGCTTACAAGGGTAATGAACGACGTGGCTCGCAGAATGAACGTTCTCAAAGACAAGGACGAAAATCTCAAAGGCGACGACTTTATGGAAGGCATCACGGCGGTTTTGAGCGTTAAAATGCAAAACGTTCAGTTCGAAGGACAGACAAAGACCAAACTCGGCAACCCCGACGCAAGAGTGTCTGTGGAGCATATGGTAGTTAGCGAACTTACCAAGTTTTTCGAAAAGCCGTCAAGCAAAGGGATAGCCGACGCTATCCTTAAAAAGGCGGTACTTGCGGCGAAAGTTAGGGAAGAAGCGCGTAAAGCCAAAGAAATAACAAGACAGAAAAATTCGATAGAAAACTTTAACCTTGTCGGCAAACTCAGCAATTGCACGGGACGAAGGGCGGAGGAAAACGAATTGTATATAGTCGAGGGCGACAGCGCGGGCGGAACGTGCAAGCAGGCGCGCAACAGACATTATCAAGCGATACTGCCGCTCCGAGGCAAGCCGCTCAACGCCGAAAAGAAACGTATAGACCAAGTACTCGAAAACGTGGAGATACGTACCATAATTTCGGCGCTCGGCTGCGGGATAGGCGACGACTATAACGAGGACGACCTCAACTTCCATAAGGTAATAATTTTGTCCGATGCCGATCAAGACGGCGGACACATAAGGGCAATACTTCTCACATTCTTTTTCAGGTATATGAAGGAACTCATTACTGGTGGACACGTCTTTATCGGTATGCCGCCTCTGTACAAAGTATACAAGCGCGACATTGTGGAGTACGCGTATAACGATGACGAACTTGACAAGGCAAAGGCGAAGGTTGGACGCGGGTTCGATATCCAACGTTACAAAGGTTTGGGCGAAATGAACTCAGAACAACTTTGGGAAACGACGATGGATCCCAAACGTCGCACGCTCATTCAAGTTTCCATAGAGGACGCCGCCGAGGCGGAAAGGCTCGTTTCGGTGCTTATGGGCGACGCGATCGAACAACGCAAAGCGTTTATTATAGAAAACGCCAATTTTAACCGCGAAGATAACTTTAAGGTCGAATAGGAGGGAATATGGAAAGCGCAAAAATATTGTATAAGACGATGGAAGAAGTGATGACCGATTCGATGGTGCCGTATTCGGAATACGTCATAATGGATCGCGCTTTGCCTCGTGTAGAGGACGGATTGAAACCCGTTCAACGCAGGGTGCTTTATTCCATGAGCGAACTTGGAGTTACTCCCGACAAGCCGCACAAGAAGTGCGCTCGTATCGTCGGCGATTGCCTCGGTAAATATCATCCGCACGGCGACACGTCGGTGTATTTCGCAATGGTAAGAATGGCGCAAAATTTCAATATGGGGTCGGTTTTGATAGACGGACACGGGAACTTCGGCTCTATCGACGGCGACGGTCCCGCCGCCATGCGTTACACCGAAGCAAGACTTGCGCCGCTCGCGCTCGAACTTATGCGCGACCTCGAAAAAGATACCGTGCATTGGAGCCCCAACTTCGACGACAGTTTGACAGAGCCCGATTATTTGCCGGGAAGATTTCCGAATTTGCTCGTCAACGGAGCGACGGGCATAGCGGTCGGACTTGCGACCAACATTCCGCCGCACAACCTTTGCGAGGCGATAGACGGCGTTATTGCATATATAGATAATCCGCGCATAAAACTTTCGGATATGATGAAGATAATCAAAGGTCCCGATTTTCCTTCGGGCGGCGTCATAATTCAAGGCGACCTCGTCAATGCCTATGAAACGGGCAAAGGCAAGATAGGCATAAGGGCGAAGATCCACATAGAAAATGAGGGCGAAAAGCGACTTATCGTCATAGACGAGTTGCCGTTTCAAGTCAACAAGGCGGCGCTTTTGGAGAGTATTCTCAAAGTAAGGGAAGAAAAAAAGGACGTTCTGTCGTACATAAGCGACATTACGGACGAGTCGGATCGCAACGGTATGCGCGCCGTTATCAAAGTCAAGAAGGACGGCGACGTAGACAAGATCCTCGATATATTGTTCAAGACGACGAACCTTCACATTTCGTATGGCATAAACATGGTGGCTATCGCAGACGGCAAGCCGCAACAAATGGGATTACTCGACATTATCGCGTATTACGTGAATTATCAACGCACGGTAATAATAAGACGAACGAGGTTTGAACTCGACCAAGCCAAGGAACGCGCTCATATCCTCGAAGGACTTGTTATCGCGGTCAAAGCCATTGACGAAGTAGTGCATATTATCAAGACGAGCAAAAACACGACAGAAGCAAAGGACAGATTGAAACAGGCTTTCGGACTCAGCGAAAAGCAGGTCCAAGCCATAATCGAGTTGCGCCTCGGCAGACTCACCGCTCTCGAAGTGTACAAACTCGAACAGGAACTCGAAGAACTCCATAGACTTATCGAAAGGCTCAACGCCATTTTGCAGAGTAAAAAACTTCAAATGGAAACTATCAAAAACGAGATGAACGAGATCAAGCGCAAGTACAAAATGCCGCGCAAGACCGTCATTATCGACGATATCAAGAAATATAAGGTGGACAAGGCGGGCGACAATAAACTCGCGGACGAATATGTCGTTGCGGTCAGCGCAAATAATATGATAAAAAAGATGCTCAACAAGAATTTCAGCATGGCGAACAGGGAATTCGGCGAAACGAGCACCGTTGGCGAAATTTATAATCAGATCGTCAACGTTAAGGCAGATAAAAAACTCAGTTTGTTCACCAATTTCGGCTACTGTTACAAGGTCGGCGTCGAGGATATTCCCGACGGCAAATGGAAAGGGAACGGGCTTCCGCTCAAAGATATCATAAAAGAATTCGCTCCCGGCGAAAAGGTCGTTTACGCCATGCCCGGCGACGCGCCGCAGGGCGATGTATACTTTTTCACGAAGCAGGGTATGGTTAAACGCTCTCAGTGGAGCGAATATACGTTGCTCAAAAGCGTATATCAGGCAATCAAATTGAAGGAGGGCGACGAGGTCGTCGCTATGGAAACGGTAACGCCCGACAGATCGCTCGTCTTTGTCACAGAACTCGGTATGTGTTTGAGATGCGGGGCGGACGACGTACCCGTTCAAGGCAGAATTTCCACGGGCGTAAAGGGCGTCAAGATAAGCGACGACGATGCGGTCATTTGCGCAACGCAGACCGACGGAAAGGGCGAGATCGCCTTGATTACGACGCGCGGTTTCGCAAAGCGCGTAAAGGTCGCAGACTTCGACATTATAGGCAGATATTCCAAGGGCATAAAGATCATAGATTTCAAGTCCAATGACAAAAAACTTATGTTCGCGCGTGTGGTTACCGACCAAATCAAGCCCGTACTCGAACTTGACGGCGATTATCTTATGTGCGTGCCTACCGACAACTTCACGGTCGAAACACGCACCCACGGCGGAAAAGCGCTTGTTAAAGGCGCCGAAGTTACCAAAGTAATGGTGTACGAAGATAAAATAATGAGATAAATTTCTTATTATTTGCCTAACCGTATTATTGCCCCGACTTTATCGGTCGGGGCATTTTTCTTTGCTTATATAATTGTTCATAAACACCTCTTTGCGTGCATATAGATAAGCGATAAAAAAGGAGTTGTTTATGAAAAAACTTTTTATTGCAATTTTGACGGCGGCGTTAATCGTCTTGCCACTCGTCGCCTGTTCTCCGTCGCAACTCGGCGATGGACTTACGGAATACGAGATAGACGCCACACTGGATGCCGAAAACAGACTTTTGAACGCCAAAATGAAGGTGGATTTCGTCAACGAAACACAGAGCGAACTCGACAAAATTTGCTTTCATTTGTACGGCAATGCATATCGCGAAGGTGCGGCGGTTTCGCCTATATCCGCGGGTGATATTTCGTCGGCATATCCCGACGGACTCAGTTACGGGCATATGACCGTAAGCAAGGTTACTGACGGAAGCGGTAAAGAACTCGAATTTTCGACCGACGAAAACGATATTTTGACAGTCGCGGTGCGCAAACTTATGCCCACCGAGCGAACGACGGTAAATATCGAATTCGAATTGGGCATCGCTGAGTTGCGCCACCGTCTTGGCTATTACGACGGGAAGTTCAACCTCGGCAATTGGTATCCCGTTGTTTGCTCGTTCAAAAACGGGGAATGGGTAAAGCATCCTTATTATAGCAATGGTGATCCGTTCGATAGCGCGGTAGCCAACTATCATGTGACTTTACGCTACCCGTCTACGCTTGTTGCGGCTTCCACGGGCGGCGAGGGTAAGGACGGATTGCTCGATGTTTCGGCAAGATGCGTTAGGGATTTCGCAATAGCCGTGGGTGATTTCAACACGGCAAGCGCGGAGGTTGACGGAATAAAGGTGACCTGGTATGCCGAAAGCGACGACGATTATTCTTCTGTGGCGGCAGACGCGCTCGCTACTTTCGGCAAACTGTTCGGCAAATATCCGTATCCGTCGCTGGCGGTAGTGAAAACAGCGTTTTTGAACGGCGGAATGGAATATCCCGGTCTTGTTTACATAAGCGATGCTCTTAACGACGAAATGATAAAAGAGGTCATCGTACACGAAACGGCTCACCAATGGTGGTATGGCGTCGTCGGCAACGATCAGGTCAACGAGGCATGGCTCGACGAGGGACTCGCCGAATATTCGACAACCGTGTTTTATGAAAAGAACCCCTCATATGGTGTGCAAAAAGACGCAAGGATCGCCGACGCTCTCACTACCTATATGCTGTACAGCGAGATATACAAAAACGACGGTAAGGAGATCACCGCGATGGATAAATGCGTAAATGACTACGCAACAAATCTTGAATATACGTATATGACTTATGTAAAAGGTCAATTGCTTTTCGATAATATTAGGTCGCTCGTAGGCGACGACGCGTTTTTCGGCGGGCTTAAAGACTATTTCGAAACAAACAAGTTCGGCGTGGCGACGAAAGCCGATCTCGTCGGCGCGTTCGAAAAGGCAAGTAAGTACAGGCTTGATAGTTTTGTGGATAGTTGGGTAGACGGAAGCGCGTTACTGTATACGATTAAATGACTTTTCCACAAAGTTATCCACATAAGTGAATAAATAAATCAGTTAGAGGTGCGTGTGTTTTTCACTGTTAAAAAGAGAGTTGTGCTTATTTCGCTTATTTTTGCGCTCATTGTCGTGGGACTTATTGCCGCGCTGTCCGTGCCATACGTTCCAACGCTCGGCAGAGGAAAGGTTGTGGTTATCGACGCGGGGCATGGCGGAGAGGACGGCGGCGTCGTTGGCGGCACAACGGGGGTCAAAGAGAGCGAAGTAAATCTCGCGATCTCCAAAAAACTCAAAACGTTGTTGGAGGAGGGCGGTTACAAAGTCGTTATGACGCGAAGCAACGACGCGGGATTGTACGGACTCGTTTCGTCAAACAAAAAACTTGCGGATATGAAAAAGCGCAAGGAAATAATCCTCGACGCTTGTCCCGACCTCGTGGTAAGTATTCATCAAAATTTTTATCCAGGTTCGTACGTCAGCGGGGCGCAAGTGTTTTACGCTCCGTCGGGCGACGGCGCAGAGGAAGCGACCGTAATGCAAAAGATCATGAATCGCGAACTTGATTGCAATCGCAACGCCGCCAAGGGTGATTACTATATCATTCAATGTTCGCCATATCCGTCCATACTCATCGAATGTGGATTTATGAGCAACCCCGCAGAAGAAGCCAAACTAGTTAGCGCAGATTATCAAAACAAAGTCGCGTATACGATTTACAGCGGGATCAATTTTATTCTGGGATCGCCCGCTATATGTTAAATTCACCGTTATGTAAAAAACGACCGACAAAAGTCGGTCGTTTTGCCGCATTACTCGGCTTCGGGCAAATTTAATTTCATAATGCTCAATGCAACATTAGTGAAATTAACGTCCGTGTCGTCGTCGTTGGTCGTGACCGCGATAGGCGAAGAAGATTCTACGTTGATTATCGCCGAACGAGTCAGTGTCCCCGTCGAACTAGCCGTCCCCGTAGCCGAAAGCGCGTCGTTTTGTACGCCGCTCACGGTTACTCCGAGCGTGGGTGCGGTCGTTGTGCTTGTATAATTACCCGAAACGGTTACCATATACAGCCCCGGACTCAATATCACGTTGGGGGAGTTGTAGGTTATGTCCGTACTTCCTTCGGGATAAATATTGTCTGTCGTAAATGCGATCTGCGCCGCGCCTTCGGGAGCCAAGAACGATGCAAGCGCTTCGGTTGCGGCTGCACCCGTCGCGCCCGTAGGACCGACAGGACCGGTAGGACCGACAGGACCGGTAGGACCAACAGGACCGGTAGGACCGACAGCACCCGTGGGACCGACAGCGCCCGTAGGACCGACTTCGCCTTGGGGACCGGTGGGACCAACTTCACCCGTAGGACCAACTTCGCCCTGGGGACCTGTGGGACCGACAGCGCCCGTAGGACCTGTGGGACCAACAGCGCCCGTAGGACCAACTTCACCCTGAGGACCGGTGGGACCAACTTCACCCGTGGGACCGATTTCGCCTTGGGGACCGGTGGGACCAACTTCACCCTGGGGACCGGTAGGACCGACAGCACCCGTGGGACCGACAGCGCCCGTAGGACCAACTTCACC
>CANQAE010000010.1 GCA_947589465.1 uncultured Clostridia bacterium
TCCCTTATCCGGGATTTGCCACCGATATGCAACCGATTTTCGTATCGGTGCTTGCCTGTGCGAAAGGCAGAAGTTCGGTGACCGAAACGCTTTTCGAAAACAGGTTCAGATACGCCTACCAACTCGAACGAATGGGGGCGAAGATAATTCCCGACGGCGACAATACTTTGCTGATAGACGGATGCAAACTGCACGGAGCCGACGTGTATGCGCAAGATCTTCGCGGCGGAGCGGCGCTTACGGTGGCGGCGCTTGCGGCGGACGGCATAACGGTCGTACACGGCGTCGAACATATCGACAGGGGATATCAAAATATCGAACGGGAACTGAATAACATAGGCGCAAACGTTTCGCGTATCAAGGGGGACTGAAAATCCCTCCTTTTTTTTGCAATGGCACGCAAAAAAGTTATTTTAACGCTTGCTTTTTTATTTGTGCTTTGCTATAATATAAATGTATGCGTAACAAAAGATTGCTGATAATATTTGGAGTACTTCTTTCGTTAACTCTGCTTATCGCCATTGGCAGTGCTGTTTTCAGTATAAGGACGGTCACCGCATATTGTTACAATTACGACGACGACGTTCTTATAGAACGTGTTTTGCAAAACAAGAGCAAGTTGATGGGCAAAAGTATATTCGCGCTCAACGAGGACGCTTTGATCGAGGAAGTCGAAAAAAACGTCGGCGGTATAAAAGTAATCAACATCGAAAGGCTGTTTCCCAATAGAGTATCTATCAACTTCATCAAGTTGTACGATTATTTTGAAACGAAATACAACGGTTTTTACTACAAATTCGGCATTGACGGAAGAATAGTGGACAAGCAGGAGGAGAGCGCGGGCGAAAGCGTAATAAACGTGAAATTCGACCTCGACGAAGAACCTGCCGTTGACGGTACTCTTGCCGCCGCAAAAGGATTTTCCGCTTTGCAAAGTATGACGCAAAGACTCGAAAACCTTCAATATGCCGGTTCGGATTCGACGGTAATAATCGAATGTATAGATTTTTCATTCAGCGATTCGACAATTTATATCAAAATGCGCAGCGGCGTGCTTATAAAACTTTTGCGCTACGAAAACGCGGATATCAAATTGTGGAAGGCTCTTTCGTTGTATATGGCAAAACCGGATTACAGACGTAGCGGTACTATCATAGCCACCGATGCGGATCGCGTAGATTATTCGCCATATATCGACAATGAATACGAGGAGGGTAATTTATGACTCAGGAAGATGTGGCGATCCTTGATTTCGGATCAAGCAGGATCACCATTTTGATAGGGCAAAGGGGTATAAATAATACTCTTTCAATAAGCGGAAAAGGCGAAACCGAATATGCGGGTTTCGGTGAAGGGGAGTTTTTTAGACCCGACCAGCTCGGACAAGCGATAGCGCACGCCATAAATCTTGCGGAAACGACCGCAAAAGCGAAGATCACCAAATTGTACATAGGCGTACCCGGAGATTTTACGCTTTGCGTTTGCAAGGATACCGAAATTACGTTCAACAACAAAAAGCATAAAATAACCGAAGCCGATGTAACCGAACTTCACGAACAGGGAAATACTTTTTATCGCGATCCCGGTTTGACGCTCATCAATATTCAACCGATATATTATGCTTTGAGCAATGAACGCCGACTCATCGAGCCCGTAGGTCTTGTTTCGGGCAAACTCAGCGGACATATTTCGTATCTTTTGGCGGAAACGCGTTTTGTGGAATTTATTTCGGGAATAATGAATTCGCTCGGCATCGAAGAATTCGAATTCGTTTCGAGCGTGCTCGCGGAAACATTGTTCCTGTTCGACGACATAAGACGAGATCAATATGTCGTGCTTATCGACGTCGGCTACATCACGACAAGCGTGGCGGTGGCGCGCGGCGACGGAATTTTGTCGTTACATTCTTTCAGTCTTGGCGGCGGCAATATAACCGCGGATTTAGCGGGATATTTCAAAATTTCGTTTGCGGAAGCCGAAATGTTGAAACGCAAAGTCGCGCTTACGCTCCTTATGGGGCAGGATGATATGTACGAGGTCAGCGGAAAGTATCCAGCGGCGCTTGTGAACGAACTCGTATCTTATCGTATAGGCATTATTGCCAAAACCGTAAAAAAATGCCTCGATATGTGCAATTATGTCATTCCCGACGATATTCCTTACAGTTTGACGGGCGGCGGCATTTCGTATATGCGGGGCGCAAAGGAAATTTTGTCAAACAAACTTAACAGACAAATCGAAGTCGTTGCTCCGCGCATCCCGCAAATGGAAGTTCCGGGATGGTCGAGCAGTCTTGGTCTTTTGAATCTTGCGCTCAGTATTCAGGAGCCGCAGAAGAAAGGCTTTTTCTCAAAGTTATTCAAAAAGTAATTGGAGGTGCCATAATGGAAACTAATAATAAAAACGAATTTTCGAAGTTGCCGGCGGTTATCAAGGTCGTCGGCGTGGGCGGCGGCGGTAATAATGCCGTAAACCGCATGATAGCAGTAAACATAAAAAGCGCGGAATTTATCGCGGTAAATACAGATTTGCAAGCACTCAAAATGTCGAAAGCCCCTTGTCGTATTCAGATAGGCGACAAACTTACTCACGGACAGGGCGCAGGTGCCGATCCCGAAAAAGGTCAGCGCGCCGCCGAGGAAAGCAAGTTGGCTATTACCGAATCCATAAAAGACGCCGACCTCGTGTTTATTACGGCAGGTATGGGAGGCGGAACGGGTACGGGCGCCGCTCCCGTCGTTGCGAGCATCGCAAAAGAAATGGGTAAGTTGACTGTTGCCGTCGTAACCAAACCGTTTGCGTTCGAAGGCAGAGTGCGTATGGAGCACGCCGAGATAGGTATTGCGAACCTTCGCAAGGTCGTTGATACTCTCGTAGTTATACCCAACGAAAAACTTATGCGCGTCGCTTCCAATCTTCCCATGATAGAGTCGTTCAAATACGCCGACGACGTATTAAGACAAGGTATTCAGGGCATAAGCGATCTTATCGTTTCGCCCGCTATGATCAACCTCGATTTCGCCGACGTTTGCACTGTTATGCGCAACAAGGGCGTCGCTCATATGGGCATAGGTCGAGGCACGGGCGAGGGTCGTACCACCGAGGCGGTGAAGCAAGCCGTGTTCAGTCCGCTTCTCGAAACTTCTATCGAAGGCGCTACCAGCGTTATACTCAATATCATGGGTAGTCCCGACATGACGCTCGCCGAAGTGAACGAAGCCGCCGAACTCGTTAGGTCTGTCGTAAACAAGAACGCCAACATAATTTTCGGCGCAGATGTAAGAGATTCGCTCAAAGACGAGATCCTCGTTACCATCATTGCGACAGGCTTCGATACTCCCGCCAACGAGATGCGCGTGGTCAAAGATACCAATGCCAGACAGCGCGAAAATCATATAGGCATTTTCGGCGAAGGACCGCGAACGCAACCTGCTCAAAATCCCAATCAATTCGGGAACAATGTAAATAACAACAACGATTACGATCAGCGTTTCGCTCAATTGCAACAGCAGGTTCAACAACAGCAGCAACAAATGCCGCCGATGCAACAGCAACCGCCGATGCAGCCTATGCCGCAGCCGACGCCGCAACCGAGGAATTTCAATACCACTCGCGTTCAGGTCGAGGACGACTATCCCGAATTTCTCAAACGAATGAAGGAAAGAAACAATAACAACAACTGACAAATAATTTTATAGAAAATAATGGCTTATGTTATTGCATAGGCTATTATTTTTTTATTATGTTTTGATTTTTATTCCGTCTGTTTTTGCCGAAATAGGGGAAGTTTTGCGCCAAAATGTCTTTTTTTACCTCGATAATACAATTTGCTTCGTTTTATGCTAAAATTTGACTGAAAAGGAGGCAAGAATATGGCTAAAAAAACTATGAATGAATTGAAGCGGCGCGCTTTGCTCGCAAAGCAACGCATGAAAATGGGTTATTGGGAGCAGATGATGAAAGATCGCGAGAAACTCATAAACGAGGTCGGCTCGACCTACGAGGGACAAAAAATGGTCAGCGACTACCAACGTGAAAAGTATAATCGCGAATTTAACGTTACGGTAAACAGATTTACGTCCAAGGATGAGCAACTCTATGAAAAGGTGTGTGAGATCTTACGCGCCGACGAGTTCGTGATAAACCCCATCGCGCGACTTATCGACAAGACTGAGTATGACAATATGGACAACGAGGCTCGTCAGCGTTACGTCCTCGAACTTGCCGCAAAGTTTAGGGAACTGAAAGAGCGTTTCTACAAAGAAAATATGAGCAAGAGCGGTTGAAAATTATCTTTTTGACAGGTGCAAAGCACGTGCTTTCCTTGACTGAAATCCTATTTTGTATTATAATTACAAGCGAAAAACTTGCTTGCAAGGGATTTTTGAGCGAAGTAGATGAGCAGAAAACGTTTTACAAGTAAAACAGGGCGAAGCCTGACAAATATTTATTTTTTTGTCGTTTTCAATGCTAAAATATAAGGAAAGGAAAGTTGAAAATGCAATACGACCTCAATTCTCTCAATAATGAACAACTTGCTCCCGTTATGGATACTGAGGGTTGCATTTTGGTGACCGCCGGAGCGGGCAGCGGCAAAACGCGATTGCTCACTCACCGCATAGCGTATCTTATTACCGAAAAGAACGTTTCGCCGTACAATATTTTGGCTATAACTTTTACAAATAAGGCGGCGGGCGAAATGGCGAGCAGATTGCAGGACATGACTCCCGAAGGCAGATATGTGTGGGTATCGACATTCCACTCAATGTGCGCTCGAATTTTGCGCAGATTTGCGGACAGGATAGGGTATACTCAATCGTTTTCGATATATGCCGACGCCGAGAAAGAAAAACTCATAAGCAACGTAATAGGCGAAATGCAAGTTGACGACGAACTCAAAAAAAATGCGATCTATCATATCGGCAATGCAAAAAATCTCGGACTTTCTCCCGAAGAATATTTGAAAGATTTTACATATGTGCCCGATATCGAAACTATCTGCGATATATATACGGCGTATAACAAGGCGCTGAAAAATAATAACGCAATGGATTTCGACGATCTGCTATTTAAGACCGAAGAACTGTTGCGTACTTGCGACGAGGCGCGCGAATATTACTCCGAAAAATTCGAATATATCCATGTGGACGAGTTTCAGGACACGAATACCATTCAGTACGAACTTATCAAATTGCTTGCGTACAAACACAGGAACGTATGCGTGGTGGGCGATGAAGATCAGTGCATTTACGGGTGGCGTGGAGCGAATATCGAGAATATTCGTAATTTTATTCGCGATTTCAATTGCAAAATTTACAAACTCGAACAAAATTACCGTTCCACAAAAAAAATTCTCGACCTTGCCAATCATCTCATAGCCAACAACACTTCGCGCATAGAAAAAAAGTTGTGGACGGAGAATGATTCGGGCGTGAATGTGGACTATTATATAGGAAGTAGCGATGGCGACGAAGCGGATTTCGTGCGCCAAACCATAAATGCGCTTTCGGACAGATACAGATTGAGCGATTTTGCGGTACTTATGCGCACAAACGCATTGACAAGACCGTTCGAACAGCGCTTTTTGCAGTACGGGATCGCATACAAAGTGTACGGCGGATTTAAGTTTTACGATCGAAAGGAAATCAAGGACCTACTTGCTTATTTCCGTATTACAGCCAATCATTACGATAGCGAAGCCATCGTGCGCGTAATAAACTTTCCGCGTCGCGGAATAGGCGCGAGTTCGCTGAATACGCTAATGGGCATGGCGAATTCGAGCGGAAAAAGTTTGTACGAAGTCATTATGAATATTAGTGGCGAGGATCTGCCCGAAACGTTAAAAAAGAAGGTCTTGCCGTTTGCTACCGTTCTCGGACTTCTCGAAGAACAAAAGGACAAACTTGAAATAGACAATCTTATGAGGTATCTAATAAGACTTCTCGATCTCAAAACTCTCTATGCCGAACAAAACGAGGAGAACGAAAATCGCAAGGCGAATATCAACGAATTATTGTCGTCGATAAAGGAGTACACCACCATGAATCCGGGGGCGTCGCTCGACGATTATATGCAATCGGTAACGCTCTGGTCGGACCTCGATGACGAACCTACCGAAGATTGCGTTCACCTTGCCACCGTTCACAGCGCAAAGGGACTCGAATTCAAAGTCGTATTCGTGGTCGGGCTCGAAGACGGGATCTTTCCGATAAGTCATGCTCAAAGCAAAGCCGAACTCGAAGAAGAACGAAGGCTGTTTTATGTAGCCATTACCCGTGCCAAAGAGAGGTTGTTTATCACGAGAACGCGGTCGCGATTTCTTTACGGAAAGTTGAGCGACAGCATACCGAGTCGCTTTTTAATAGAGATCGGACTCGATTCGCGCGGCAGGAGAAACCGCTATGCCGAAAGCGAGGAGCGCGGATACGGTTCTAATGACGATTATTCTTACAATACCGAAACTTACCGTTTCAAACCGAGGACGGAGTACAGCCGAAACGACAACAGGGCGGTAAGGCAACAAGACGACGTCAACAAATTTTATGTGGGCGAAAAAATAAGGCATAAAAAATTCGGGGTAGGCACCATAATTTCCATATCGGGCAGCGGAATTTCGCTCAGTGCCGTTATAGATTTCGAGGGATACGGCAAAATGAATATAGCGGTGGCTTACGCGCCTATATCCGAGGAGGTTTAATATGGACAAAAAGCAGGAAATGAAACGCATAACCGATCTTCTCAATAAATACGCATACGAATACTATGTGCTTGACAACCCGACGGTCGCGGACAAAGAGTACGACGCGCTCTACGATAAACTCGTGGCATTGGAAGCCGAACTCGGATTTTCATTTTCGGATTCGCCCACGCACAGAGTGGGCGGCGAGCCGATAAAAGAATTTGCTCGGCATAAGCACATAAACAGATTATACAGCCTCGACAAATGCAAGACTTTTGAAGAACTCATAGAGTGGGACGAAAAACTTACAAAGGCGCTAGGACAAAAGCCCGAATATACTCTCGAATATAAACTTGACGGTTTGACGCTTTGCCTTACTTACGAAAACGGAAATTTGTCTGTCGCTTCGACGCGCGGCAACGGCGTTGTGGGCGAAGACGTCACCGAACAAATCAAGACAATAAGGTCTGTCCCGCTTTCGATCCCGCATAAGGGACTAATGGAAGTTCAGGGCGAGGGGATAATGAGATTGAGCGCGCTCAAAGCGTATAATCTCAAAGCCAAAGAACCGCTCAAAAACGCGCGTAACGGCGCGGCGGGCGCAATAAGAAATCTCGATCCGAAAGTTACCGCTTCGAGGAATCTCGATATAATATTTTACAACGTGAATTTCAGCGACGAGGACATTGTTTCTCAAAAGCAAATGATAGAAATTCTTAAAGAAAACCATTTTAAGACCGAAAAATTACTGATTACGTGTGACATAAACAGAATAATTGACGAAATAAAGAGCATAGATAGGGACAAATTGGACTTCGCCATAGACGGTATGGTGATCAAGGTGAACGACGTTTCGGCGCGTGAACGTCTTGGTTATACGGACAAATTTCCGCGCTGGGCAATGGCGTATAAGTTCGAAGCAGAGGAAGCGACGACGACGCTGAACGATATTGTTTGGCAGGTCGGGAGAACGGGCAAGTTGACTCCCATCGCTTTACTCGATCCCGTCGAACTTTGCGGAGCAATGGTAAAAAGAGCGACGCTTAATAATTACGGGGACATTTTGCGCAAGAACGTAAAAAAAGGATCGCGAGTGTTTATTCGAAGGAGCAACGACGTTATTCCCGAAGTCCTCGGAGTTGCCGAGGAGGGCGGCGAGGAGATAGTTCCGCCGTCTGTCTGTCCCGCTTGCGGAGCCGAACTCGTGTATGAAGGGGCGAATTTATTTTGTCCCAACGAATACGGTTGCAAGCCGCAGATATGCGGAAAACTCGTTCATTTTTGCGAAAAGGATTGCATGGACATAGACGGACTGAGCGAAAAGACGATAGCGCTTCTGCATGAAAAAACGGGTTTGAACGATTTCGAGGGGTTGTACGCGCTTACCGAAAGCGACCTCGACGGCTTAGAAGGATTCAAGGATAAAAAGATCTCCAATCTTTTGGAAGGAATAAAAAAGAGCAAAAACGCAGATCTTGCGCACTTCATAAACGCGCTCGGCATAGGCGGAGTCGGCAAGAAAATGGCGGGCGATCTCGCTCGCAAATACGGTTCGATAGACGCGCTTAAAAACGCGACGGAAGCCGATCTTTTAGAAAATCCCGACATGGGACCGATTACGGCGGGATATATAACCGAATATTTCGCTCGCCACGCTCAAACGATAGAACACCTCAAAAGTATAGGCATAGACCCCAAGAACAGAGCGACGAACGAAAACGGCGTATTCGCCGGCTTGAAAGTGGTGCTTACGGGGACGCTTGCGAATTTTAAGCGAAGCGAGGCTGCCGAAATTATACAAAGGAACGGCGGCGAGGTGCAAAGTTCGGTGACGAATTCCACCGATCTTGTAATAGCGGGCGAAAATGCCGGTTCGAAACTCGAAAAAGCAGCCAAAAACGGAATTAAAATTATAGACGAGAGTGAGTTTTTGACCCTTATAAATGCTTGAAATTATTTTTCGGCTGTGTTATAATATTTCGTGGAGAGGTATACGCTTTTGAAAAGTATGACCGGATACGGCAAGGGTGTATCGCAGCGCGAGAATTTAACGCTTACGGTAGAACTCAAAGCCGTCAACAACAGATTTCTGGAAATAAACGCACGGTTGCCTAAATATTTTATGGCGGGCGAGGAGATCGTTCGTAAGGAGATCGGCGCTGTAATAAAACGCGGCACCGTCGATTTTTTCTATGATTTGAAAGATTCGGGCGGATCGAAAACGCTTATCGCCGACTACGAATTGGCTAAACTGTATTGCGACGTAGCCAAAGAACTTTCTTTGCGATTCGGCGTTTTGAATGAGTTGACTACGACCGATTTGATGAGGATCCCCGATATGATAACGGTCGCCAACGATTTTCCGTCCGAAGTTCTCGGCGAATTGCTTAAAGAAGCGACGTCAAAAGCCGTTGCCGAACTCGAAGTTATGCGCGTCAAAGAGGGCGAAAGCATCAAGCGCGATTTCAAAGAACTTATTGCGAGCGTGGAGAGATATCTATGCAAGGTCGTTTCCCGCGTGCCGTCGGTCGTCGAAGAATACAGAGAAAAACTCCAAAAACGCATTTCGGAATACTTGGGCGAAGTCGAGATAGATACCGCTCGCCTTGTAAACGAAGTCGCATTTTTTGCGGACAAAGCGGACATAAACGAGGAGATCAAGCGTTTGCATTCGCACATAGCCCAATTCAAAGAAACTCTCGAATCTGAGCGTGAAACGGGGCGAAAACTCGATTTTCTGGCGCAGGAAATGAATCGCGAGGTCAATACGATGGGAAGTAAATCCAACGATATCGAAATCACGAATTGCGTGGTCGCCATGAAAAACGAACTCGAAAAAATAAAAGAACAAATAAGGAATGTGGAATAAATGGACAACGGTTTGCTTATTGTAATATCCGGTCCGTCGGGCGCCGGCAAAGGGACTATTTACAATTCGATATTGCAGAGAATGCCCGAAATAATGACTTCCGTTTCGGTTACGACGCGCAAGCCGCGCAAAACCGAAACCGAGGGCGTGGACTATTATTTCAGGACCGAAAAACAGTTCGACGAAATGATAGCCGCCGATGAATTTTTGGAATATGCGGGTGTTTTCGATCACCGTTACGGGACGCCCAAGTCGCATGTTATGGAAGTAATAAAGCGCGGCGGCAACATTATGCTCGAAATTGACGTCAAAGGCGCAGAGCAAATAAAGAGCAAATTTCCGTCTTGCGTGACGATATTCATTATGCCGCCGTCGTTTGCCGTTTTGGAAGAAAGACTGCGCGGACGCGGCACCGATGAGGAAGAAAGCATAGTAAAAAGGCTTGCGCGGTCGAAAAAAGAGTTGGAAAAGTTCGAAATGTTCGACTATATCGTTTTCAACGACGATCTTAACGACGCGATAAACGAATGTGTGTCTATAATCGTTGCCGAGCGTGACAGAACGAGCAGAAACGAAAATAAAATAAAAGCATTGCTAAACAGTTAAAGGAGAAAAAAGTCATGTTAATAGATCCGCCTATCGATAAATTGATAGAAAAAGTAGGTTGCAAATACGCTCTTGTATGCCTTGTATCTCAAAGAGCGAGGTTTTTGGAGGACAAGAGAGCAGATTATTTGGCGCAAACGGGAGAGAATTCGATCACCATGGCGTCAAAGGAAATTTATTCGGGCAAAGTAAAACTTGCATACGAGGATTGATTTGATTTTTAAGGGAAAGACAATAGCCGTTTGCGTCACGGGAGGCATAGCGGCATATAAGGCGTGCGAAATTGTGAGCAGGCTGAAAAAGAAAGGCGCTGAGGTCCATGTGGTGATGACTCACAACGCCGTTAATTTTGTTACGCCGCTAACTTTCGAAACGCTTTCGGGCAACAAGGTCATAACCGATAATTTCGACCCCGACCGAGAATGGGAGGTCGAACACATTTCGCTTGCAAAGAAATGCGATTTGTTCCTCGTTGCGCCTTGCACCGCAAACGTCATAGGAAAGTTGGCGTCGGGTATAGCGGACGACTTTTTGACCACTTGCCTTATGGCGGTGACTTCGCCGATAGTTATTGCGCCGGCTATGAACGTCAATATGTACCAAAACGCTGCGTATCGTGCGAACGAAAGCAAGTTGAAAGAGCGCGGCTATAAGTTCATAGAACCGGATAGCGGACTTTTGGCTTGCGGGGACGTCGGCAAGGGAAGGCTCGCCGAACCGTCCGCGATCGTCGAGGAATTGGAGAAAATTTTTTTTCCGCGTCGCGATCTCGCCAACAAAAAAGTGCTTGTTACTCTCGGCTCTACGCGAGAACCTATCGACCCCGTGCGCTACATAACAAATGCGAGCAGTGGAAAGATGGGCGTAGCCATCATCGAGGCGGCGCTTAAAAGGGGTGCCGAAGTTACCGCAGTTTGCGGATTCGTTTCGGTCGAATTGCCGAGCGAAGCGAATATCGTGCGCGTTTCCACTACCGAAGAAATGTATAAGGCTGTGGATAAGCACTTCGAAAACGCCGATTATCTCATTATGGCTGCCGCACCCGCAGATTACACGGTCGAAAATTACAGCGAAAATAAAATTAAAGAAGCCGCGCCTTGTTTGCGCCTTAAAAAGAATATAGACATTGCGGCGCAAATGGGCAAGAAAAAGGGGAATAGAAGGCTCGTGGTGTTCGCCGCCGAAACCGAAAATACGATTGAAAATGCTTCGAAAAAACTTTTGAATAAAAATGCCGATGTTGTGGTGGCGAACGACGTTACTCAATCGGGAGCGGGATTCAACGTTGACACGAACATAGCGACAATTATTACAAAAGAGCAAATAAGGTCTTTGCCGATAATGAGCAAAGTCGAACTTGCCGAGATAATTTTGGATACGATGCAAGATGTACGCTAAGGTTATCGTTGACATAAGCAATAACGAATTGGATAGGATCTTCGATTATTCGGTCGGCGATCTTGATTTGGAACCGGGGTGCAGAGTCACGGTTCCTTTCGGTGCGCGCGAAATCGAAGGATATGTTATGGAACTATCCGAAAATACCGATTGTCCGCCCGAAAAAATCAAACCCATTTCGGCGCGGCTCGACGATTATCCGGTCATTACCGCCGAGATGATGGAATTAATGCGTTTTATGCGCAAAAAATATCATCTCAGAATAATAGACGTGCTACGATTGTTTATTCCTTCTCAAATGCGAGGGGGGAAGGTAAAGCAACTCAGCCGAAAATCGGTTAGCATAAATCCCGACGTTTGCGGCGAGCAACTCATAAAACCTTCCGCCGTCATGCAAAAGAACGCGTATGACTATGTACGCGAACGCGGCGAGGTATCTTTGAGCGAATTGAACGCAAATTGTTCAGCGGCAAGCGTGCGTAACCTTATTATGCGTGGCATACTCAGTGTGAAAGACGTCGAAGTGATGCGTACTCCGTACAACGATCTGTCCGTTAGCGATATGAATGTGACGCTCACCGCCGAGCAAAACAATGCCGTGGAACGCATTTCGAGCGTTAAAAACAAGACCGTTTTGCTGCACGGAGTTACGGGAAGCGGCAAAACGGAAGTTTATATGCGTTGCATTTCCAAAGCGCTCGAAGAACAAAAATCCGCTATAATGCTTGTTCCCGAAATTTCCTTGACTCCGCAAGTCCTATCGAGTTTTAGGTCGAGGTTCGGAAGTCGCGTGGCGATATTGCACAGCGGGTTATCTGTAGGCGAGCGTTTCGACGAGTGGCGCAGACTCATCACCGGCGAGGCGACGGTCGCGGTAGGCGCGAGGTCGGCGGTGTTCGCGCCGCTGAAAAACGTCGGCATAATAATTATCGACGAAGAACACGACAGCAGTTATACGAGCGAAAGCAATCCGCGATATCTCACTGCCGAGATCGCCGAATTCAGAAAAAACTATTGGGGCTCAAATCTTATTTTGGGAAGCGCGACACCGTCGATAGAGAGTTATTACAAGGCGATGAAGGGCGAATACGAATTGGTCGAAATGCTCAATCGCATAAACAAGCGTCCGCTCCCCGATATTTCGGTCGTCAATATGTGCAATGAGATCTATGCGGGCAATAACGGAGTTTTTTCGGCTAAACTCGAACGCGAACTGTATAACTGTATCGGCGAGGGTAATCAGGCGATGATATTCATTAACCGTCGCGGATACTCGTCTTATGTTATGTGCAGGGCGTGCGGCTATGTGGCAAAATGCGAACAGTGCGACGTTTCGCTCGTGTATCACAAGGAGGAGGACGCGCTCAAATGCCACTATTGCGGCAATAGATACAAGACGCTAGCCGTTTGTCCGAACTGTGGTTCGGAACATATCAAGCGCGGGTACAGCGGCACCGAACAGATCGCCGAAAAACTGAAAGAAATGTTCCCAAACGAAGTTATTTTGCGAATGGACAACGACACAACGCAAAATAAGGACTCGCATCTTAAAATTTTGCGCGAGTTCGCTCAAAAAAGGGCGAAGATCTTGGTGGGAACGCAAATGATCGCAAAAGGTCACGACTTTCCCGACGTTACGCTCGTCGGCATAGTCGACGCGGATATGAGTTTGCATTTTGCCGATTATCGCAGCGTCGAACGCACTTTTCAACTCATCACGCAGGTCGCGGGCAGAGCGGGACGAAACAAAAAAGCAGGTTCGGTCGTATTGCAGACCTATTCGCCCAATCATTATGTGTACAAATACGCGATAAGCGGGGATTACAAGCGCTTTTACGAAAAGGAATGTAATTTGCGCGAGGTCACCAAATTTCCGCCGTTTACCCGCATAGTAAGGATTTTGGTTGCGGGCGAAAGCGAAACGGAAGTCGCGGGGGCGCTCAAAGGAATGTACGAAAAGATAAGCGCTCTTGCTCGCGACGACAAAAGATTTGTGTTTTTAAATTATATGTGGGCGCCCGTAAGGCTCATAAAAAATATGCACCGCGCTCAGATTTTGATGCGTATTTTGCCCGAATATGATTCGCTCGACGAGATTTACGATATCGTAGACGAATATAAAAACAATAAAGTTAGCATTTTTGCGGAAATCAATCCGAATAATTTAAGTTAGGGAGGAATTTGTTATGTCGCTGAGAAATATTTTAGATGAACACGATCCGATTTTGAGAGGGAAATGTTACGAGGTAACTCTTTTCAATGACAGGCTCGGTATGATTTTGGATGATATGAAGGAGACTATGACGGCGGCAGACGGCGTGGGGCTGGCGGCGCCGCAGATTGGTATCCCAAAACGAATTTGCGTCGTCAGCGTTGACGGAAAAACTTTTTACGAACTTGTCAATCCCGTTATCGTCAAAACCGAAGGGACCCAAAGAGGGGTCGAAGGATGTTTGTCGATCCCCGGTAAACACGGGTTGGTCGAAAGACCCAAGACCGTTTGGGTAGAGGCGAAGGACAGAACGGGGAAACTTTGTAAATACAAAGTAACAGACTTGACCGCCGTGGCATTCTGTCACGAGATCGATCATTTGGACGGGATCTTATTTGTGGACAAACTCATAGATACCAAAAAGGAGTAATATGCGAGTAGTTTTTTTGGGAACATCTGATTTTGCGGTAGAAGTTTTGAAAAAACTCGCTTCCGCGCATGAGATCGCAGCCGTGATCTCTCAGCCCGACAGGGCGAAAGACAGACGCGGTAATTTTGTTTTTACTCCCGTAAAGAGTTATGCGCTGTCCCAAGGGTTGCCCGTTTTTCAATTTGAAAAGATAAAATTTAATGTGGCGGAGATCGCCGAGTTAAGACCCGACGTAATGGTGACTGCCGCGTACGGACAAATTCTTTCTCGCGAAATTTTGGATATTCCAAAATACGGAGTGTTGAACGTACACGCGTCGCTTTTGCCGCGCTATCGCGGGAGTTCTCCGATTCAATCGGCGATACTTTACGGCGAAAAGACAACGGGCGTTTCGATAATGCAAACCGTTTTCGAGATGGACGCGGGCGACGTGCTTGCCATGCGCGAGATAGAAATCGGGAATATGACGGCGGGCGAACTTTCGCAAACGCTTTCGGTGATCGGCGGCGAACTACTTCTCGAAGTTTTGGATTCCGTCGCGAAAGGGAATGTCATTCGACATAGGCAAGACGAGGCAATGGCGACATTTTGCAAAAAATTTACCAAAGAGGACGCTCGAATTCGGTGGGATATGACAGCCGAGGACGTTAATAATACCATAAGGGCGTTTAATCCCGATCCGGGGGCTTTCACTATATTCGGCGGCGACAAGCGAATGAAGATCTTTGCCGCAGAACGGGCGGAAGGAAGCGGCGAGTCGGGGAAAGTTTTATGCGCCGATGCTAAAAACGGTTTGGTGGTCGCTTGCGGAAGCGGGGCGCTCAGGATCGTCAAACTTCAAATGCCCGGTAAAAATATAATGACCGATACCCAATTTTTGAACGGAAATAAGATAGCGGCAGGTGATTATTTTGGATACTAAAGAAAGAGATTTGATTTGTTACAACCTTCTTAACGACGTGTTTATGGAAAATGCCTATGCGTCTTTGCTACTCGGCAATTATCTCGCCACTGTCAAAGACGAAAAGGACAGGGCGTATATTACAGGTCTTGTGTACGGCATACTCGAAAAGAATGTGCAACTGAATTATATCGTGCGATCTTTGGTCGCGCGCAAGCCGAAAACGAGCATCGACGTTTTGCTGAAAATAGGGTTGTATCATATGCGATATATGTCAACGCCGACTTACGCGGCGATCAACGAAACGGTGGAACTCACGAAATATGTCGGTAAATCGGGAATAAGCGGATTTGTAAACGCGGTTTTGCGTAAGAGCGAAAAGGTTGAACTGCCAAAAGAAGGAGAGGTCCCCGACGCAGAATATCTTTCGGTGATTTACAGCGTCCCGATGTGGATCTGCGAAAAACTCCTGGAACAATACGGATATGATTTTACAAAAGATTTCTTGTCATACGAGCCTCGCAAAAAGACTCATATTCGATATAATTCGAGGGTAACGACGAAAGAGGAATTTGAGGAAAATATCAAGAATTTCGACGTAGAACGCAGCATTCTTGGATATTATGTCACGCATAATGTGCTGAAAACTCTCAATAAATCGGCTTGTACGGCTCAATCGCTTGCGTCTATGATAGCAGTACATTGCTATCTGCCCGAAGGAGTCGAGTCGCCCGTGGTTTTGGATTTGTGCGGTGCGCCGGGAGGAAAATCCATTTATCTCGAAGAACTTTGTCCTTCCGCGCAAATATATTGTTGCGATCTTCATCCGCACAGAGTAGAACTCATAAAAAAATATGCCGCAAGGATGAAATCGAACATAAAGGCGTTGCTGAGCGACGCGTCCAATATTTTCCCCGAATGGGTCAACAGATGCGATATCGTCATATGCGACGTTCCGTGTAGCGGACTCGGCGTTTACAAAAACAAGCCCGATCTATTATTCAACAAGAAGGCGAGCGACATAGACAAGATAAAACAAATACAAATAAACATTTTGGAAAATGCAAAAAATTATGTCAAGATCGGCGGAGTGATTTGCTATTCGACTTGCACCGTTTTCAAAGAGGAAAACGAAGAAGTGGTCGAAGAATTTTTAAGCCGCAATGCGAATTTCGTTTTCGATGAAATAAAAAGCCCGATAGTGAAGCCGAATAACGGGACTGTCAAACTTTTCCCGCATATGGACGACGGGTGCGACGGATTTTTCGTGGCTCGTTTAAGGAGAACGGAATGAGGGATAATTTACTCAATTATTCTTTCGAAGAATTGTCCGCATCGGTGGAGATGAGTCCGTCGTATAGGGTGAAACAACTTTTTCAAGGACTGCAAGCGGGACTTGATATAGATGAAATAACCGTTTTGCCGAAAAGCGAAAGAGAAAACTTGAAAGAGCGGTTTGCGGTAGGCGTTCAAATAAGCGAAGCATTGACATCGGTCGACGGCTCCCAAAAATTTTTGTATTGCACGGACGACGACAATATTTTCGAGGGAGTGTTTATGCCGCACGGTTATGGCAACACTTTGTGCGTTTCCACTCAGATCGGTTGTCGAATGAATTGCGCCTTTTGCGCTTCGGGGATAGGCGGTTTGGTGCGAAATCTTTGCGCGGGCGAAATGCTCGGTCAGGTTTTACGGGCGAACAGAGCCGTCGGCGGAAGCGGAAAAAATCGCAAAATAACCAATCTCGTGCTTATGGGGAGCGGAGAACCTCTCGATAATTACGACAACGTCGTCAAATTTTTGAGGCTTGTTTCGAGCGCCGACGGAATAAATATCGGACTCAGAAATATTTCGCTTTCCACCTGCGGGCTTACGGAAAATATAAGGAGGCTGGCGGACGAAGGTCCGGACGTGACGCTTTCGATCTCTTTGCACGCTACAACCGACGAAACGAGGCGCGAACTTATGCCAATTTCGTCGAGATACACTATCGCCTCGATAATTGGCGCCGCGAAATATTATTTCGAAAAGACGGGAAGGCGGATAATATACGAATATTCAATGATAAAGAACAAGAATATCGACCGTTTCGACGCGCTGAGATTGCAACAAATCACCAAAGGCTATCCGAGCCATGTGAATTTGATAATGCTCAATTCGGTCAAGGAAAGATCTTTGGAAGGTTGTACTCAGAGCGAAGCGCAAAGATTTTTGAAAAGGCTCACAGATCTCGGCGTGTCTGCGACCATTCGCAGATCGTACGGGAACGATATTGCGGGCGCTTGCGGACAACTTCGTCGCAGCAGGCTCGCGGGAAAGGAGGACTTATGAACAAAACGATAATCGCGCCGTCGATTTTGAGCGCGAATTTTGCCGAAATGGGCAAAGAGATCGAGCGCATTTGCAAATGCGGCGCCGATTGGATACATTGCGACGTAATGGACGGTATTTTCGTGCCGAATATAACGTTCGGTCCCAAAATGATAAAGGACATACGAAAGGTAACGAATTTGCCGCTTGACGTACATCTTATGATAACCGAACCGATAAGGTACATTAGACAATTTGCGGAAGCGGGCGCGGACTATATAAGTATTCAGGTCGAATCGACGGCTAAGGTAAAACAGACCCTCGAACTCATAAAAAGTTTCGGTTGCAAATGCGGCGCCGTCATAAGCCCGGAAACTCCCGTTTCGGCGCTTGCCGAATATTTGCCGTCGCTCGATCTGGCGCTCGTTATGAGCGTGCATCCGGGGTTCGGCGGTCAAAAGTTCATAGACTCGGCTCTAAATAAACTTGCCGAGTTGCGAGCGTTGCGAGATAAGGTGAATCCTGCGTGCATTATAGAAGTTGACGGCGGGATCACCGAGGACAACGTAGTTGAAGCAAAAAGGGCGGGCGCGGAAGCGATCGTTGCGGGCAGCGCGGTTTTCGGAAGTAGCGACCCCAAGGTAACTATGGAAAAGATGAGAAGATGAAGAAAGGTTTAATATTTCTAAACGGCGACAGTCCGTCGGATGAACTTTTGAAAAGCATTGACTTTGCCGATAAATATATCGTTTGCGCAGACGGAGCGTACGATTATTTGAAAAAATTCTCAAAGCCAAACATTTTGCTCGGCGATTTCGATTCGGTGAAGGAAGTTCCGTCCGATATAAAGACGAAACGATTTCCCGTAGACAAGGATTTTACCGACGGGCATCTTGCGGTCCTCGAAGCGCACGACGCAGGAGTTACGGAAGCCGAAATTTACGGTGCTTTCGGCGGGCGACCCGACCACGAATACGCCAATTTCGCTCTTTTGGCTCTTTGTCATTCGCTTGGAATGAATGGAGTCATAAGGGGGGCGTACGATATATATTTTTCGACGGATCGCCTGATAGCAAAGGTGCAAAAAAATATGACCGTATCAATAGTACCATACAGCGATACGGCGCATATAATATCTTCGAAAGGATTGAAGTTTTGCGCGTCCGGACTTACGTTAAACAAAGTTCATCTTATAGGAATGTCAAATACGGCGATTGCGGATGAGATCGAAGTCGAAGTAGGGAGCGGAAGCGTACTTATATTCGTTCAAAGGAGTTGATAGTATGCCGATATTATGCATAAAAGTTCCCAAGCCGATAGCGTCTTTACTCAAAATTTTCGTTAAGAAATAGGCTTCTTAAAAGTTCTTGAATACATAAAAATAGTGTCTGTAAAATTTACAGGCACATTTTCGAATGTCATTGTTAATATAATAAGAATGACGTCAGTCGGCTTTTTTCGCGGTTCTCATGCAACGAGTGCAAACATATTGACTGGAAGTAACTCCGTCGATCTCGACCTGAACCTTATGAACGTTGGCGTTGAATGTGCGCTTTGTCCTTCTGTTGGAATGGCTGACGTTGTTGCCGCTCACGCGACCCTTACCGCAAATAACGCAAACTCTACTCATAATAACACCTCCAAAGAAAATTGCTTTAAGAGCATAACACAAAACGCGACCGAAATGCAACTAAAAAAGGGGTCATATCCAAAAAAACTTAAAAAATTTTTATTTTTCGGTCTTTATGTGGTAAAAATCCTTGCAATTATATTTTAAATAAGTTAAACTATTATCGTGAAATTATGTTGCTTGCAACTGTTTCCGTTCAATGGGTAATCTATCAATGAGTGTAAATACATCAAACGCTTACGGCAGAATAACTATCACGGAGGAGGCTATTGCACAAATAGCCGGTTGTTCCGCGCTCGAATGTTACGGCGTCGTCGAACTCGTATCCAAAAAATTGACGGACAGCATAGCCGACCTTTTCCGCAAATCCAAGATTTCGAGAGGGGTGCGCGTTTTGGCAAGCGGCGACAGAATATTTATCGACATCTACATTATTCTTAAATACGGCGTCAACATCGAAGCAGTTGCGCACAGTTTAAAAAAATCTGTTAAATACGACGTGGAGAAGTTTTCGGGCATGGTAGTCGATACTATCAATGTCAATGTTTTGGGAATTAAAGTTTAAAAAACTTTTCCGCGCTATAAGGAGAAAAAATGATTAAATCCATAACCGGAAATATGTTCCGTAAAATGATTTTGAACGGAGCGAAACTAATAGATATAAATAAGGAACACGTGGATGCACTCAATGTGTTTCCCGTACCCGACGGCGACACGGGAACAAACATGTCGCTCACTATGTTGTCGGCGGCAAAGGAAGTTACCAATTGCCAAAGCAACAAGATAGACGATATTTGCGACGCGCTCAGCAAAGGCGCTTTACGCGGCGCTCGCGGCAACAGCGGCGTTATACTCAGCCAGATACTCAAAGGTATGGCGACGGCTATGTCGGGCAACGAAAAGATCACCGCAAAGTCTTTTGCGAAAGGACTCGAAAAAGGCACTGCGGTTGCTTATATGGCTGTTACCAAGCCCAAAGAGGGCACAATTTTGACTGTCGTCAAGGCTATGAGCGAATACGCTATGAAGAACGCCAAGAAGAACGGCGACATAGAAATGTTGCTCAAAGAAACGATAGACGCGGGCGAAGAAGCCCTTAAACTCACTCCCGAACTTTTGCCGATACTCAAAAAGGCGGGCGTAGTGGACGCGGGCGGACGCGGATTACTTATAATTTTACAGGGATTCTACAACGTCATTTCGGGCGTTGAGGAGGAAAATCTCGAATTCGACGACAAGGTCAAGGGCGAAGCGATTTCGAAGTATGCCGAAGAAGCCCATTTCGATATAAAAGACCTTTCTGATATCGAGTTTGCCTATTGTACCGAGTTTTTCATAATCAATATGCACAAGTGGACTACCGAAGCGGATATCGACCGTTTCAGGGAAAAACTTATGGCAATAGGCGATTGCGTGCTTGTCATCGGCGACCTTTCGATGGTAAAAGTTCACGTCCACTCCAATCAACCGGGCGTCGTTCTTACCAACGCTCTCGAACTCGGCGAACTCGACAAACTTAAAATCGAAAATATGCTCGAACAGAACAGGGCAATTTTGAACAAAAAGAAAGAAGATTTGAAGCCGTACGGTCTTGTCGCCGTGTGCGCGGGCGAGGGACTTTCCGCCATATTCAAGGATCTGCTTGTTGACAACATAATTGAGGGCGGACAGACTATGAATCCGAGCGCCGATGATATAGCCCGCGCTTGCGACGCGATAGCGGCGGAAAATATTTTCGTTTTCCCCAATAACAAGAACATAATTCTTGCGGCGGAACAGGCGAAAAAGATCTCCAAACGTCACATTACGATAATTCCCACCGTCAATGTTCCTCAGGGACTTGCCGCTGTGCTTGCCTTCAATCCCGAAGATACGCTGAAAAACAATATCGGGTTTATGAACGACGCGATAAAGGGCATACGCGCGGGAATGGTCACTTACGCCGTTCGCAGTACGAATATCAATGATATGGAACTCAAAGAGGGCGATATCATAGGAATAGACTCAAAGGATATTCTCGCAAAGGGCGACGAAGTCAAGGAAGTCACCACCGAACTTGTGGATAAGATGATGACAAACGACGTTTCGAACATAACTCTTTACTTCGGCAACAATGTCAAGGAAGAAGAAGCGAATGATGTCGCCGAGGAACTCACGCAAAAATACAAACGTTGCGACGTCGATATTCATTTCGGCGGACAGCCTTTGTACTACTATATAATTTCTTTGGAATAATTTTTCGGTAAAGAGAGAGGGAACGATATCCCTCTCTTTTGGTGTATAATGCGATTCGAAGACATAAAAGGTTTGGGCGTAAAAAGAATACAGAAATTGTACGATGCGGGACTTTCGTCGCCGAGCGATCTGCTTACGATTTTTCCGTCTGTTTACGTTATGCCGGGGATCGGGATTTCGGATTTTGAAGAAGGTTCGGTGGCGCTGTTTGCGCAATGTGAAACCGAGCCGATCTTGAATTTCGTTCGCAAAGGACTTTCGATACTGAAAGCAACTTTTTTCGACGGAAAAGACAGGTTCGTTTGCGTTTGGTTCAACAGACCATTTGTAAAGAGGCAACTTTGCGTGGGGAAGTTTTACGCCATAACGGGTAGCCTTAAAAGAACGGGCTCGAAAGCCGAAGTGAGCGTTGCGCTGTTTGCTTCGGCGGAGCGTACCAACGAGATATTGACGATATACAGACCATACAACGGCGTGCCCTCCAAGATATTGAAGGAAGCGATAATTCAAGTCTTGCAAAATGTTATCGTTCAAGGACAAATTCCCGCCGAATTTTGCGAAAAATACAACGTTTTGCCGCTCAATAACTGCATAAAGACTTTGCATATGCCGAAAAACAAGCAGGAATTGATTGTTGCGAAGGATTCGGCGGCATTGCAGATGCTGGCTCTTGATATAGCCGTTTTTTTGCAAATAAAAGGGGAGAAATCGCAAAATAAGGCAAAAAAATACGCGGACAATTATGAGAAATTGCGAAAGGTTATAAAATCATTACCTTTTGAATTGACCGAAGATCAGGCCCGCGCGGTCGATACCATAATAGCCGATCTTCACGGCGAAAGGCGAATGAACAGGTTGCTCGAAGGCGACGTGGGCTGTGGCAAAACGATAGTCGCTTTTTTGGTTATGTACTATGCGGCGATGTCGGGATACCAAGCGGCGCTTATGGCTCCGACCGAAATTTTGGCGCGTCAGCATTATCTCAAAGCCGTCGATTTTTTCGGCGTGCTCGGCGTGCACTGTGAATTATTATGCGGCAGTCAAAGCAAAGAAAGGCGAGCGGAAGCATTGTTCAATATAGAGAGCGGTAACGCGCAAATAGTGATCGGGACACATTCGATTTTTCAGGATACGGTAAAGTTTAAAAATCTCGCGCTTACGATAGCCGACGAACAACAGCGTTTCGGCGTGGAGCAACGCGGCAGTTTGGAAAACAAGGGAATTTTTACCGACAGCCTCGTTATGTCGGCTACGCCAATACCGCGCACGCTCGCTTTGACTTTGTACGGCGACCTCGACATTACTCAAATAAAGTCGTTGCCGCAAAACAAGGCGAAGATAATGACGAGATTCGTGCCCGAATATAAGCAAAAAGATATGTTCGAGTATATTTACCGCAAGTCTTTCGAGGGCGAAAGTTCGTATGTCGTATGTCCGCGGGTAGACGACGAAGAAAAAATGTCCGTCACGGGAGTTTATGCAGATCTGCATAAAAAATACGGCGATATAGTCGGTATGGTACACGGACAGATGAACGAAACTGACAAAAACAAAATAATGGAACGTTTTGCGAGCGGAAAAATCAAAATTTTGGTGTGTACCACCGTTATCGAAGTGGGCATAGACGTACCCGACGCCGTCAATATAATCATTCTCGACGCCGAATCGTACGGACTCAGTCAACTTCATCAGTTGCGCGGCAGAGTGGGCAGAGGCGGCAAGGAAAGTTTTTGTTTCGTGACGAGCAAAGGCAAGCAGAGCGGCAGACTCGATTATTTCATCAAGACAGACAACGGTTTCGAACTTGCCGAATACGATTTCAAAACGCGCGGCGCGGGCGATTTCTTGGGGAAACGTCAGCACGGCAGCGACAATATCTTTGCAGATATAAGTGTAAACGAAGAATTGCTCGGCAGGGCTAAGTCGATGGCTCAACAACTTGTTTCGAGCGACTTGATAAGTTGTAAGAACAAAGATTTCGAATTTATCAAAGGGCTAACGCTCAATTGAGCGGTTTGTTAGGCGGCAATACAAATGAAAAGGATAGTCAATTTCAGGAGTTTTGTATATTCGTCGTTGATGGTTATGGCGACGGCGATTTTTTGCTTGCTTGCGCTCAACATATATTGGCTCGGTTTTGTATTGCTCGGTTTGTTGCTGTTTGTTCCGATAGTTCTTATGCTCGTTTTTCGTAAACGAATACGTAAGTTTTGCATTGTCACGATAATTTTGACTTCGGTACTGTGCTTTGCGGCGGCTCTGAACTTTTTTATACGCGCATATACTTGGAACCGGGCAGAAATACAGACGGGCAATTACTTTATAAGCGGTTCTGTCGAGGACAATTATGTTGTAGACGGAAAGCGAAAAGTTATTTTGAAGAATCTCAAATTCGACGGAAACGAAGTGGCGGGAAAAATTTCGGTAACGATAAAAGACGAAGGCAAATTTTTCGAACTCGTTCCCGTCGGCGACGTTTTGAACTTTATGGGACGAGTAAACGTTCGCAAACTCATCGACGGTTATGTTGTCAAAGCCAATTATTTGCGCAGCGACATTCGTTATACAACTACTGCGAATGCGCGCGAGATAGTGATAGAAGAAGGCAAACCCGATCTTTTGGACACGATAAATGTCTTCATAAAGTCCACTTTGACAAAGTGCATGGGAAGTAGGTTCGGGTCTATCGCATATGCTATGTTGTCGGGCGATAAAAACGAAATTACGTCCGATGATAAGGAGGCTTTCTCGGCGGCAGGCATAGCGCATATACTTGCAGTGTCCGGACTTCATATCGGGTTTTTGATGGCGGTGGTCGCTTTTATTTTGCGCAAGTTGCGTGTTAAACGGTTGCCGTCTTTACTTATCGAAACGGTGATATTGCTGATGTACGCCGCCTTTGCCGGATTTTCTCCTTCGGTCGTGAGAGGTTGTGTAATGTTCGAAGTGATGAGCGTCGCTATGACGTTAGGCGAACAAAACGACAGCCTCAATTCTTTGGGAATTGCCGCCACGGTAATTCTGCTCGTAAATCCTTTGATGATGTTCGAGGCAGGGTTTATTATGAGCATAAGCGCCGTGTTCGGCATAATTGTCCTTTCGCCTGTCATAACGAGAGGATTGCAAAAAATCAAGATCCCCGAAAAAATAGCGTCGTTTGTCGCCGCGTCCGTTTCGGCGCAACTCGGAATATTGCCTTCGAGCATATTCATTTTCAAGACGGTGCAACTATATTCGGTGCTTATGAATATCTTGCTTTTGCCGCTTCTCAGCGTAACATTCATTTTCGTGTTTATCTCGCTAATAATCGCGCTCATACCGACGTTCGACTTTTTCGTCACATTGGTTCGTTATCCTTTGGAATGGATAACGAGCGCGGCTACGCTATGTATGTCTTTCCCGTACGCAAACGTCGCCGTTTATTCGTCGGCGGCGATCTTCGCGGCTTATCCCGCGTATTTTACTCTCGGCGGCTTCGTCAATCTCGGCAATAACAAAAAGGCGGTTACGGCTGTAAAGTCTGCGTGTTGCGCGGTGCCCCTCATAATAACGATAGTACTTATAATAGTCGCCAACGTCTGATTTTTAATAAAAATTTGCCGTATTGCAGATATTTATTATATGCTTACGGCATTATGTTTGATCTTGATAGTGCTCGGCGGGTTGGCTGTGTCCATTATTTCGCAAGCGGAACTGATAGCGGACGTATTTTTAAATAAATACGAACTTTCTTTTTATTTATTTTGGATAAGAATTATTACCATAACCGCGAGTTTCGTAACCGAAACGGACGAATTGCCGAAAATAACGATAAAAAACAAGAACAAGACGCTTGCCGAAATCAAGTTCGACAGTTTGAAGTCGGGCGGCGCGAAACAGTCGCTTGCCGACGCCTTTCCTAAGTTGTTTCGAAATCTCGACATAATAAATCTCGAAGTTTCGGCTGAACTCGGCATTACTGACTCATTCGGGACCGCAATGATTTCGATGCTTGCGGTGAATTTACTCAATGCCGCTGTTTTGTATTTGATCAACAAGCAAAAGGTGTCCGTAAACGCTGACGTAAAGGCAAATTTCGACGTCAAAACAATATTTTTGCATCTAAATAGCATATTTTCCATAACACTAGCAGACATTATATACGGTATTATTTTCGGTAAAAAAGGAGGAAAAAATGATAGTTGAAAACGATCATCCGATAGAGAGGATAATGGACAATGCGTTCGTCAAGATACGCAGTTTTGTCGATACGGACACGGTTATAGGCACTCCCGTAACTACTGCGGACGGTTTGTCTATTATTCCCATAAGCAAGGTGAGCATGGGATTTTTGACGGGCGGAGGCGAATACAGCGACTTGTCCGAAAAGCAAAAGGACGAATTCCCGTTTGCGGGCGGAAGCGGAGCGGGTGTATCCGTACAGCCGCTCGGATTTTTGGTAAGCGACGGTAGGAGCGTAAAACTCGTAAATGTAGGCGACAAAAGCCCGTTCGAAAAATTGTTGGACATAGCGCCCGATATCGTTGACGCGGTGATGGGGAAAATAAAGAAATGAGGAAAAAGGCTGTTGCGACGATAGCCGTTATGCTTATTCTTGCTTCGATGTGCGCCTTTGGCGGAAATGCGTATGCTTCTTTCGGCGCGGCTTTCGAGAACGTCGAGTGCAGCGCGGCGGCTATGGCGACTATGGAACTTATGAGCGAAAGGCTCATTATGGAGAAAAATTGCCATACTCGCTTGCCAATGGCGAGTACAACGAAGATCATGACGGCTATAACGGTGATCGAACATACAAAGTCCCTCGATAAGACGGTAGATATTCCCGATGAGGCGGTGGGTGTTGAGGGTTCGTCGATCTATCTTATGCACGGCGAACGGCTCAGCATAAGAGATCTGCTTTACGGACTTATGCTGCAATCGGGGAATGACTGCGCCGTGGCGCTTGCGATCGTCACGGGTGGAAGCGTGGAGCATTTTGCCGAAATGATGAACGACCTTGCCGCGCAAATAGGGGCATTTGATACGCATTTCGTAAATCCGCACGGACTCCATGACGACGATCATTATACTACGGCGTACGACCTTGCGCTCATTTCCGCCTATGCCATGCGTAATCCCGTATTCGAAGAAATAGTCGGGACGAAAGTGCGAAAAACCACCTGGAAAGATCACGATTACGGCAGGGTGATAACCAATAAGAACAAGATATTATCGAGGTTTGACGGCGGTTGCGGCATAAAGACGGGATATACGAAAAAGGCGGGACGTTGCCTTGTTGCGGCGGCAAAACGCAACGGAAGCACGATCATCTGCGTCGTTCTCAATTGCGGACCGATGTTCGAAGAATGTTCGCGATTGATGAATTTGGCGTTCGATAGGCTTGTTATGACAGACATAATTAGCACAAACAAGCCGATAAAGCGCGTAAAAGTCGAGGGTGGCGAACGAGATTATGTGGACGTCGGGCTTGAATCGTGTATTCATTATCCTTTTACGAAAGAGGAAGTGCAAAGGCTGGAAATAAGGTACGAACTTCCCGATAAATTGAACGCTCCGGTGAATAAAGGCGAAAAAATAGGAAAAGTTTATTTTTACCTCGATAATCGGTTGATTTTTTTCGAAGATTTGTTTACTATGGATAGTGTCGATGGAGAATCTTTTTTCGATTTCGATTGAATTACGAACGAAGATCCTTTAAGACAAATTCTTTTTAAGGAATATCTTCGAATGAGAATAAACAAATATCTTGCGGGGTGCGGATTGGACAGCCGTCGCAAATGCGAAGCATATGTGCTGGACGGGCGAGTTAAGATCAACGGAAAAGTCGTTACGAAACTTTCTACCGAAGTAAGCGACCGCGACGAGGTCACCGTAGACGACAAGAAAGTCAAGCCCATAAACAAGCACGTATATATAATGATGAATAAGCCGAAAGGTTACGTTTGCACAAAGAGCGACGAATTCGGTCGCAAAACCGTTTTCGACCTTATCAAGGGTCACGGCGAACGTATATTTTCGGTCGGCAGACTCGACTATGATACCGAGGGCCTACTCATTCTTACCACCGACGGCGATCTCAGCAACAGGCTCACTCATCCGCGCAACGAGATCACCAAAACTTATATTGCCAAGGTCGAGGGTGAAGTAGACGAAAAATCCCTTGCGGAATTGCGCGGCGGCATAATCCTCGACGGAGTTATGACGAAAAAGTGCAGAATAAAGTTAATAGAACTCAAAGACGGCATAAGCAAATTCGAAGTTGTGATCGGCGAGGGCAGAAACAGGCAGGTGCGCAGAATGTTCGAGCATATAAACAAAGAAGTGATTTTTTTGAAACGCACGGCAATCGGCGATCTCAAACTCAGCGGACTCGATAGAGGCGAATATCGGGATCTCACTCCTGCGGAAGTGAATTATCTCAAATTCGTTTGACGATTCGCCGCCGAAACGCGCGTTTTGAGTGGCAACGAGATAATTTAACTTAAAAGCAAAAATAAAATTCAAAAACGATTCTTAAAAGAGAGAGTCGTTTTTTCAGTTAAAATATTCTTTTTTCCCGACCGCTTTTTGCTTGCTTTTTTATTTCTTAAAGTATATAATTGTATCGTGAAAATTCGGGCTGAATTTTCAACATTAAAACGGAGGCTTTTTGATGGCTAAATCGTCTAACTCGCAAATCTACGATCTTATCGGCACAATTACGGACGAACGCTCTTTTGTGGAAACTCTCACACTCGTTCAGGGCAAATCTTCATTGCTTGAACCTGCGGGCGAGGGAGTTGTAAGCGGATTTGCAACAATCAACGATATTCAAGTGGGCATATTTGCCAACAATTTCGAAGTTATGTCGGGCAGTATAGGCAAAAAAAGCGCCAAAAAAATATCGAAATGCGTTGAGGACGCCATAAAAATGAATGTTCCAATAATCGGCATTTTGGATACATCGGGCGCGCGTTTTGCGGAAGGAATAAAGGCAATGGAGGGTTACGGCGGCATAATCAAGGCGATGAACCTTGCGTTCGGCAAGATCCCCACAATTATAGTACTCAAAGGCAATTGTTACGGAATGGCAAGTTATGTTTCCGCTTGTTGCGATTGCTGTCTTGCGTTCGAAGGCGCTCGACTTGCTACGTCGAGTCCGCTCATCCTCGCGTCCGTCGCGAAAGCGGATGAAGCCAAAGTCGGCACTGCCGAAGTTCATTCGAAGGAAAGCGGCATAGTGTCGGCTGTCGTAAAAGACGGAGATGACCTCAAACGAAAGATCACAGATATTCTCGGCTATCTTCTCGAACCCGAAACCGAAAGCGCGGACGACGCAAACAGAGTATGCGTTTCGCTCAAAGGCGACAGCAAAATCGAAGAAGTCATAGACGAAGTATTTGACAAAGGCTCGTTTTTCGAACTCAAAGCCGCCTATGCGCGTGAAGCGAAAGTCGGGTTTGCCCGTCTTAACGGCATATCGGTGGGCGTGGTCGCGAACAATTCGGCGGTAAACGACAAGTTGACTGCAAAAGGGGCGCGTAAGATAGCGGACTTTTTGACGACTTGCATAAGTTTCTCTCTTCCGATAGTCAATCTCGTAGATTGCGCCGGTGCCGAAAACAATCTCGCCGCCGAAAACGATTCTCTTATCAGGGATATAAGCGACATGATGTACTGCTACAATGCCGCCGAAAATGCAAAGATATCGGTTATTGTCGGCAAGGCAATCGGACTCGGTTACGTAGCGTTTTCTTCAAAGCGTACCGTCGATTATACGATAGCCTGGGAAAGCGCGTATGTCGGCTTGCTTGACAGCGTAGCCGCCGCAGATCTTATTTACGCAGACGAAATCGCAAAGGCGGCGGACAAGGAAAAGGCGGAACGCGAATTTGCGAAGGAATACGCCGAGGAGAACGGAAGCGCGACGACGGTCGCCGAAAGCGGTTATATCGACAATGTTATTTTGCCGTCGCTTACAAGGCAGTATCTGATCGCCGCTACAATGATGTACGGAGCAAAAAGATAATGGATTTCATTTTATCGAGTTTTGACAATATAAATTTCGGCGAGGCGCTGCTTTTTATGGTGATCGGCATGGTCATAATAATCGCCGTGCTATCAATACTTGTCGGCTTGCTGTACGCGATAAGATATATCGTCGCCGCGATCGAAAAGCCCAAAAAGGCAAAACAGCAGGTAGACGAACCTGTACCCGTCGAAGACGTTGATGTGACGGATGAAGAAACGGTAGCCGCCGTCACCGCGGCAATAATGTGCATTTTGCAAGAAGAACAAAAGGACGGGACGGTCGTTCCGCCATTCAAAATAAAAAAAATCAAACATATCGCCAACGGAGGTTTTTATGCGTAAATTCAATGTAAATGTAAACGGAAAGTCCTATTATGTGGAAATAGAAGAAGCGGGCGAGGCAAGTTCTCCCGCAGTTATACCTATGACTATGCCGTCTGCGCCGACAGTGGCGCAAGTCAAGCCGACCGTTTCCGCTCCTGCGGACGGAACGCCCGTAGTTGCGCCCATGCCGGGACAAATTCTCGACTTTTCGGTTTCGAACGGCGCGACCGTAAAGAAAGGCGACAAGATACTCATTCTCGAAGCCATGAAAATGGAAAACGAGATTGTCGCTTCGGCTGACGGAGTTGTCAATTTTGTCGTTAAGAAAGGCGATAATGTCGATTCGGGCGCTAAACTTGCTTATATAAAATAGAGGCGGAGAGGTAATTTATGTTTATTTCTGCCATAAGATGGGGCGACGCTCTTATAGAGTTATGGGAAAGCACCGGAATTTATGCCATGTTTCAGGGCGACGGCTGGAAAAACGTCATTATGATAGTTATAGCCTTGGTGCTTTTTTACCTTGCCATCGCAAAGAAGTTCGAGCCCCTTTTGTTGGTGCCTATCGCATTTGGTATGTTGCTTATCAATATTCCTGGCGCCAAAGAGCAACTCTATCAAAGTCCCGAAGGCGAAGAAGGGCTGCTGTACATTTTGTCGCAAGGCGTAAATAAGGTTATTTATCCGCCGCTCATCTTCCTCGGAATAGGTGCAATGACCGATTTCGGTCCGCTTATCGCCAACCCAAAGAGTTTGCTTATAGGCGGCGCGGCTCAGATAGGCGTGTTCTTGACTTTCGCGGTTGCCGCATTGCTCGTCGAACCCGAATTTGCCGCCGCAATAGGCATGATAGGCGGTGCGGACGGTCCTACCGCCATTTATGTGGCGACGCAAATGGAAAAGGCGGCGGGAAAAATAGGAGAGTACGTTCCCATAATCGCGGTAGCGGCATACTCTTATATGGCGCTTATCCCCATAATACAACCGCCCTTTATGAAGTTGCTCACAACGAAAAAGGAGCGACAGATCAGGATGAAACAACTTCGCACAGTTAGCAAGAAGGAAAAGATAATTTTCCCGATAGCCGTTACATTGCTTTGCGGTATAATTCTTCCGTCGGCATTGCCGCTCCTCGGTATGTTGATGCTCGGCAATTTGTTTAAGGAATGTCTTGTCACCGACAGATTGAAAGAAACCGCAAGCAACGCTATGATGAATATAATCACTATTTTGCTCGGCGTTTGCGTAGGCGCGAAAGCGCAAGGTTCGTCGTTCCTTACCTGGACGTCGCTCGCGGTTATAGGCGGCGGACTTATCGCCTTTATCGCAGGTACGTGCGGCGGAATACTTATGGTCAAGTTTATGAACCTTTTCAGCAAAGAAAAGATGAATCCGCTCATCGGTTCGGCGGGCGTTTCCGCTGTGCCTATGGCGGCGCGCGTTTCGCAGAAAGAGGGTCAAAAAGAGGTCCCCGACAACTACTTGCTTATGCATGCAATGGGACCAAACGTAGCAGGCGTAATCGGTTCGGCAGTTGCCGCAGGTGTATTGCTTGCGATATTCGCTTAATTTTGGGAGGTTTTGGAGGCTGATATGGCAAAAGTAAAAATTATGGAAACGATCCTTCGCGATGCGCACCAATCACAGGCTGCAACGCGAATGACTTTGGAGGAGATGTTGCCCGCGGCGCCGCTACTCGACAAAGCCGGCTTTTACGCTTTGGAAATGTGGGGCGGAGCGACTTTCGATTCATGCCTTCGTTATCTTAACGAGGACCCGTGGGACAGATTGAGAGCATTGCGCAAAGCCTTGCCCAATTCCAAACTCCAAATGCTTTTCCGCGGACAAAATATTTTAGGGTACAAACATTACGCCGACGATGTTGTGGACGAATTCTGCAAGTTGTCCATAAAAAACGGCATAGACATAATCAGGATCTTCGACGCGCTCAACGATCCGCGAAACGTAAAACAGGCGATCGTCAGCACGAAAAAATACGGCGGCACGGTGGAGGCGGCTTTCAGTTATACCACGAGCAAAGTTCATACGATAGATTATTTCGTAGATCTCGCAACCGAATATCAAAAGATGGGTGCGGATATAATTTGTATAAAGGATATGGCAAATCTTTTGCTTCCGTACGACGCTTACGAACTTGTTTCGCGTTTGAAAGAAAAGATCAAGTTGCCGATACATTTGCATACGCACAATACTGCGGGCACAGGCGATATGACCAATCTTAAAGCCATCGAAGCGGGCTGCGATATAGTCGATACGGCGTTATCTCCGCTCGGCGGCGGTACTTCGCAACCTACGACCGAGTCGCTCGTCGCTACGCTTAAAGGTACTCAATACGATACGGGAATAAAACTCGAAGATCTTAACGAACTTACGAAATATTTCAATAAAGTTGCCGCGCGACTTGCCGCAGACGGATTTTTAAGCCCGAAAGTATTGAAAGTTGACGTCAACGCGCTTATTTATCAAGTGCCGGGCGGTATGCTCAGCAACCTCATAAGCCAACTCAAACAGCAGGGCGCAGAGGACAGATTGCTTGAAGTTTTGGAAGAAGTTCCCAGAGTGAGAGCGGACCTCGGTTATCCGCCGCTCGTAACGCCGTCCAGCCAGATCGTCGGCACGCAGTCGGTGCTTAACGTCATCAGCGGCGAACGTTACAAGATGGCGACCAAGGAAACGAAAGGTATGTTGCTCGGCGAGTACGGCAAATTGCCTGTCGAGCCAAATCCCGAAGTTGTCAAGAAGGTCATAGGCGACGCGCCGCGAATCACTTGTCGACCTGCGGATAGACTCGAACCCGAACTTGACAAGTACAGGAAAGAGATTGACAAATACATTCAGCAGGAAGAAGACGTTCTTACTTACGCTTTGTTCCCGCAACTTGCGATCCCGTTCTTCCAACGCAGGCTTGCAAGACAAAAGGGCATAGATACGACAATATTCAAAAAAGACAGTATGGTACATCCTATTTGATGAGAGTTGCAATTATCGGCGGCGGGGCAAGCGGTTTGTTTGCCGCCGCCGTTATCAGTGAATACGCTTCGGTTACGATTTTCGAGCGCAACGAAAAGGCGGGCAAAAAGATTTACATCACCGGCAAGGGCAGGTGTAATTTTACCAATTTGTGTTCGACTTCCGAATTTCTCGGTTCGGTCGTAAACGGGAACAAATTCCTTTTCAGCGCAATAAACGCATTTCCTCCGCAAAAAGCGGTGGATTTTTTCGAAGAACGGGGACTGAAAAGCGTTGTTGAGCGCGGCAATCGCGTTTTTCCGCTATCCAACAAGGCGAGCGACGTAACTGCTACGCTCGTAAAAACCATTGAACGTAACGGCGGGAAAATCGTTTACGACGCGCGGGTCGAAAGCGTCGATTTCGAGAGCGGCGTTTTTGTTGTGCGCCACGGGTCAAAAGTCGAAGAATTCGACAAACTCATTCTCGCGACAGGCGGGAAGTCGTATCCTTCGACGGGAAGCACGGGCGACGGATATGTATTCGCCGCGAAAATGGGACACAATATCGTGGAACCTCGACCTGCGCTTTGTCCCATTAATCTCGTCGAGAACGTTTCGTCTTTGCAAGGGCTATCGCTCAAAAACGTCCGCGCAACCGTGAATTTCGACCGAAAAAAGGCAAGCGAATTCGGTGAAATGCTGTTTACCGATCGCGGAGTAAGCGGTCCTATCATACTTACGCTGTCGTCGCTCATATGCAGGGCGAAAGGTAAATGCACGCTTTCGATAGATTTGAAGCCCGCTTTGAGTTATGACGAACTCGACAAGCGTATTTTGCGCGATTTCGATATCAATAAAAACAGAAATTACAAAAACAGCCTCGACGCGCTCTTGCCCAAAAGCCTAATTCCGTATATAATCGACCGCAGCGGGATAGAACGCGACAAAAAAGTTTGTTTCGTTACCAAGGAAGAAAGGGCATCTTTGGTGAATTTACTCAAAAATCTTACTTTTACGGTTGACAGTTTGGAAAAAATAGATTATGCTATAATAACGAGCGGTGGCGTCGATCTGAAACAGGTTAATCCAAAGACCATGGAGAGTAAACTCGTTCACGGTCTGTATATAATCGGGGAGTTGCTTGACGTAGACGCATTGACGGGCGGATTCAATTTGCATATTGCGTGGGCTACCGCCTATGCCGCCGCAAAACATTTGGGAGAAGGATCATGAAGGCTTTACGCGGAGCCGTGAATCTCGATTGCGATACGGAAGGCGAAGTGTCGTTGCGAACTCGCCAACTTTTCGATGAGATCTTCGAGAAAAACGATATCGCATTGGGCGACATAGTTTGTATAATATTCTCGCTTACCGAGGACATTACGTCGGCTTATCCCGCCGCGGTGTTCAGGCGTGAATTTTCTTCGGACGTGCCGCTATTTGAATGTGCCGAGCCGAAAATAAAAAACTCCGCGCCTCTTATGATACGCGTGCTTATGCTTCACGACGGTAAGACTAACTGCCACGTATATTTGCGCGACGCAAAAAATTTAAGAAAGGATTTGAAATTATGAACATAGCGATCGACGGACCGAGCGGTGCGGGCAAAAGCACCATAGCGAAAATTCTCGCAAAAAATCTCGGTATAACTTATCTCGATACCGGCGCAATGTACCGCGCGTTGGGACTCAAAGCATATTTATGCGGCGTTTCGCCTTGCGACGAAGACGCGGTGAAGCAACTTTTGACTTCTACCGTAATAGACGTGGGGGCGGGCGAAAACGGAACGGTCGTCTTTTTGGACGGGAAAGACGTTTCTTTGGATATAAGAAAGAACAATATTTCGAAAATGGCGAGTGACATTTCGGCGTTGCAAAGCGTACGTATATATATGGTCGCGCTCCAACAAAAGATTGCCGCGTCAAAAGACTCCGTTCTCGACGGACGGGACATAGGAACGGTGGTTTTGCCTGATGCCGAGTTCAAATTCTTTTTGACGGCTTCGGCTGAGGTCAGGGCGCACAGGCGTTATCTCGAACTGCTTTCGCGCGGCGAAAATTGCAATGAGGCAGATATTCTGCGTGACATAATCAGTAGAGATTACAACGATTCGCACCGAAAATTCTCGCCTCTCAAAAAAGCGGACGACGCGATCGAAATAGATACCACAGATCTCGACATAGACGGCGTTGAAAATAAGATAATGAATATTATCAAGGAAAAGAAATGAGATTTTACAATTTCGCAAGAGGTTTGGTCGGCTGGATAGTCAAACTCATCTATCCCGTCAAAATCATAGGGAACAAAGAGAATATTCCCAAAGACGGAAAAGTCGTGCTTATAAGCAATCATTTGAGTTTTCGGGACATTCCCGTCCTCATTGTGCGATTTCCCGGTTACAGGCATTTTCTCGCCAAAAAAGAGTTCACCAAAAACAGATTGGTGAAATGGTTCTTCACGAAGATGGGCGTTTTTTTCGTCGATAGGAACAACCTCGATCTTAACGCCGTAAGAACGGGCGTCAATTATTTGAAGAACAACGAGGGCATTGCGCTTTTTCCCGAAGGGACGCGCAACAGAACTGACGAACATTTGCAGCAAATCAAAGGCGGCGCGGCTATGTTCGCGATAAAAGGTCAGGCGCCGCTCGTGCCCGTCATTTTCCAGCGTAAAATAAGACCTTTCAGGCGCACCTACATTTATGTGGGCGAAAAGATAGATCTGTCCCAATTTTACGGCGGCAGGTTCGACGCCGAGAAACTCGAAAGCGCGAGCAAAATAATCGGCGACGAGATGGAAAAGGACAAAGAATATATAGACGCTTTCGTTGCAGACAAAAAGCGCAAAAACAAACAATTGAAGGAGTAGAATTTTGCAGGTCGTTTTTTCGAAAAATCTCGGATATTGTTCGGGAGTAAAAAGGGCTATCGAACTTGCCGAAGCCAATGCGCCCGACGTATGCACGTTTGGCGAACTCACGCACAACGAATGGGTCATAAGATCGCTTGAAGCCAAGGGAATAAAGGTCGCGCACACCGCCAGTGAAATAACTGCGAGCAAGGTCATAATCCGCTCGCACGGAGTTGGCAAAGACGATTACGACGCGATAGTTGCTACGGGGAAGCAAGTTATTGACGCGACTTGCCCGTTCGTTCGCAAGATCCACGAAATAGTCAAAGAGCATTACGACAACGGTTTTCATATAGTGATAGTGGGGGATCGCGAACATCCCGAAGTCAAAGGCATAAACGGCATGTGCGGCGGCACGGCGACGATAATATCGAGCGAGGACGAACTCGAAGCCGTTTACGAGTACGAAAAGGCGTGTTTTGTAAGTCAAACGACAGTTCCGGCGAAAATATATGCTAATATCGTAAAAAAAATCAATAAAGACCGTCTAAAAACAGTTGAAATTTTCGACACAATTTGCTATACTACTATGGTAAGGCAAGAGGAAGCCGAAAATTTGGCTCGGAAGTGTACCGTAATTTTGGTTTTGGGGAGCACCAAAAGCAAGAATACGAAAATGCTTTTCGATATTTGCAAGAATATTTTGAGCCGAACTTTTCTTATCGACTGTCTTAACGAATTAAAAAAAATTAAATTTAGTCCCGACGATATGGTAGGAGTATTAGCGGGCGCGTCGACTCCGATGGAGTTGATTATGGAGGTTAAAAGTTACATGAGTCAAAATGTTGGAGAGGTTTTTGTTTCGGACGAACTCAAAGCAGGTGTAGAAGAATCTCTCGTGAGTTACCGTGAAGGTAAAAGAGTGAAAGGCAAAGTTATTTCCGCAGACGACAAGGGCATAAGGCTCAGCATCGGCGGCAAATACGACGGAATCATTTACGCAAACGAAGTAAATATCGATGAGCCGTACAATCCCTCGGATTTTCCCGAAGGCATGGAGATCGAAGCGATCATTACCGGCAAAAAAGATGCCGATACAGATTGTATTCCTTTGTCGAAGCGCAGAGTCGATCTCATTAAAGAAGGCGACAAGATCGTAGATTCCATCCGCGAAGGTCAGGTTTTCGAAGTGATTGCAAGCAGCGATACGAAAGGCGGTTTGCTCGCAAGACTCGGAACTTACACGGTATTCGTGCCTGCGTCGCAGGTAAAAGAAGTGGGATTTCCGAAAGATCTCAAAGTGTATGTAAAGAAAAAGTTGCGTCTTACCGCATTGGAAATAGACGATAACAGACATAAGATAATCGCCAGCCAGAAGAAAGTGCTTGAAGCCGAACGCAAAGAGCGCGAAGAAATTTTCTGGGCGAACGTGGTTCCCAACGTCGTAGTCAGCGGTACGGTAAAGCGAATAGCGTCGTTCGGCGCGTTCGTAAGCGTTGACGGATTCGACTGTCTTGCTCACATAGTCGATTTGTCCTGGAACCATATCAAGACGGCGGACGAAGTTTTGAAGATAGGCGAAACGTACGATTTCCTTGTTTTGAGCGTCGATCGCGAAAAGGGTCATGTATCGCTCGGCTACAAACAACTTCAACCGCATCCGTTTACGTTGGCTATGCAGAAATATCCCGTCGGTTCGGTAGTGTCCGGCAAGGTAGTCAGCATAGTTCAGTTCGGCGCGTTTGTGCAGTTGGAGCCGGGTATCGAAGGACTTGTCCACGTGTCGGAAGCGTCCCATTCGTTTATAAAGAATATGAACGAGGTCGTAAAAATCGGCGATACGGTTGACGTGAAAGTGCTTGCGATAGACGAGCCCACGCGCAGGATCACTTTGAGCATAAAGGCATGTTTGCCCGAAGAACCGCAACCTGCCGAGGTCAAGAAGGAACTTACGGATGAGGAGCGCGAAGAACGCAACAAGAAGTTCTCCAATCGCCCGAAAAAGAGCGAACGCAAACCCAAGGAAGATGATGAGTCGCATAAAGAGTGGAACGAAGAATCCTCCAACAATCCTTTCGCCGATCTTCTTAAAAATTTGAATATCGACGAAAATCCTACCGAGAACAGCGAGAATAAATAACGGATAGCCCTTGCTTATGCAGGGGCTTTTTGTTTTAACAATCGGCTTACTTCCGTCGTATATAAAATTATGAAAATTTTCGATTTGCATAACGACGCATTGACGGGAGGGGGCAAAACCGATCATAACGACGCGGTTTATGCCATATGGACGACAAGACTTGACGGAAAAGCGGTGACGCAACTCTGCGCCGCCAACGAAAACAAAATGCTTGCAATGGAAGATTGCCGCGTGTGGCTCGATAGTCCCGAAGTTCTCGACGCGAAATTTTTGTATTGCGGGCTTACCTGGAACGAGTTCAACGGCTTGGCGGGCGGCGCGAAAAGTTTCGATCGTTTGACAAGCAAAGGCAGAGAACTTATCGCCATACTCAACGAACGCAAGATCGTTGTGGACACGGCGCACCTGAACAGCCGAAGTTTTTTTGATGTTGCGGAACGCGCCGACAGGATAATTTGTTCGCATACCTGTTTTTATGAAGTAAACAAGCATATTCGCAATTTGACACGCGACCAAATATCTGCTATAATAGACAAAGGCGGGATCGTAGGACTTTGCTTTGTCGGCGATTTTTTGGGAAACGGCTCGATAGACGGAATAATTCGCCATATTGATTGGTTTTTGAGTTGTTTCGGCGACAAAAATCTTGCGATAGGCACCGACTTTTACGGTACGGACGACTTGCACGACGTGAAGTCATACAAAGATTTTTCCAAACTCACCGTCGCCATGATAAAGCAAGGGTATTCGGACGCCGTGATACATAACATTTTTTATGCAAATGCATCGGCATATTTTTTTGAACAGAGGAAAATTCTATGAAAGATTTGTACGAAAATCCACTTAACACACGCTATTCGTCGAAAGAAATGTCCCACTTGTTTTCGGATGATTACAAATTCACGCTGTGGCGCAAACTTTGGATCGCGCTCGCCGAAAGCGAAATGGAATTGGGGCTCAACATTACCCAAAAACAGATCGACGAAATGAAAGCGCACGTTGACGATATTAATTACGACGTTGCCGCCGCGCGCGAAAAAGAAGTTCGCCACGACGTTATGGCGCACGTTTACGCATTCGGCAAGCAAGCGCCGTCCGCCGAGCCTATAATTCACTTGGGCGCGACGAGTTGTTTCGTCACCGACAACGCCGAGGTAATAGTTATCGACAACGCGCTTAAATTGGTGCTTAAAAAGGTCGTCGCCGTGATGGACAAACTCGCGAGGTTTGCGGACAAGTACAAAGATCTTCCCATTCTCGGATATACGCATTTGCAACCCGCGCAACTCACGACGCTCGGCAAACGCGCGTCGCTCTGGCTTCAAGATCTGTGGCTCGATTACGAATCGCTTACCGAACTCATTGCCAAGGTGCGTCTGCGCGGAGTTAAAGGGACCACGGGTACGCAGGCAAGTTTTTTGGATCTGTTCGGCGACGGAAAAAAGGTGGACGAACTCGAACGAAAAGTCGTTGCCAAAATGGGTTACAAAGCCGCTTATGCGGTGACGGGACAAACTTATCCGCGCAAATTCGATTATAATGTGCTGTGCGTGTTGTCGCAAATAGCCCAAAGCGCATATAAGTTCGCCAACGACCTGAGGATCCTCCAAAGTTTCAAGGAAATAGAGGAACCGTTCGAAAAATCGCAGATAGGTTCGTCGGCAATGGCGTACAAACGCAACCCGATGCGAAGCGAACGCATTTGCTCGCTCGCGAGATTTGTTATTTCCTTACCGATAAACGAGGCGGTGACGGCAGGCACGCAATGGCTCGAACGTACTCTCGACGACAGCGCGAACAAGCGAATAACCATTTCGCAGGCGTTCCTCGCCGTGGACGGCATACTCAACATTTACAATAACGTTGCCGACGGTATCGTCGTATACGAAAAAGTCATTAACAAACATATAATGGCTGAACTGCCGTTTATGGCGACCGAAAATATCATTATGGAATGCGTAAAACACGGCGGAAACAGGCAGGAACTTCACGAACATATAAGAGTTCACTCCATGGAAAGCGGAAAGCGCGTCAAGGAAGGACTCGACAACGACCTTATCGAGCGCATAAAAGGCGATGAAGTCTTTGCCGCCGTAAAAAATTCGGTTGACGATATGCTTACTCCGTCGGCATTTACGGGACGAGCAAAACAACAGGTCGAAAATTTTCTCAAACAATATATTGACCCCATACTCGAAAAACATTCCGCAGATCTCGATTTCAAAGCGGATTTGAAAGTTTAAGCAGCAAGAACGAGGGCAAAGTAGGCAAAAACAGACAAAACCAATT
>CANQAE010000011.1 GCA_947589465.1 uncultured Clostridia bacterium
AGAGGCCTGCAAAGCCTTTACCCCCAGTTCGAGTCTGGGTGGTGCCTCCATTCCCGCCCATTACACCCATCGGGTAAAATTGCCCAATTTGCCCAAGTGGCGGAATGGCAGACGCAAAGGACTTAAAATCCTTCGGAGGAAACTCCGTGCCGGTTCGAGTCCGGCCTTGGGCACCAATTATATATAGTAATGTAAGTTAGAGGTTCGTACCTCTTATTTTTTTACTCTTTTTATGTTTTTGGGTTGCCTTTTTTTTGCTCCATATAATTTGCGAAAAGGGAATTAAAAACGATCGAACTTTGTTTAGCGCCAAAAAATCGGAATAAAACTTAATAAAAATCGAAATAAAAAATCTCTGTTGCATACAATATTATGGGGGGAGCGGAATGTTTCAATTTTTATTGGGCGTTGACAGTTCGAGAGAAAAATGGGCTAACGCCATAAAAGACACTCTCAGCGCAAGACTCGATTCGAACTGTCTTGTCGCCGCGACGAAATTGGGCAAAAGATATCAGGTTGCGGTTGCAAGCGAAAGCGACAGTAAACTCAAAATATTGGATATAATTTCCGAAAGCGTTATCGAGGCTCTCGGCTATTTTTGTAAATTCGAATATTTGTCCGCAAATCTCAAATTGCCGCTCGACGCTTTGAGTTATAATATACTATTGCACGCGCTTACCCAGTTTGACAGAGCGAGCGACGAAGAAGCGCTCAAAAATTGCGTACCGATAATCAGCGGAATGGCGCTCGACGGAATATACAGATTCAGACTCGGACTACTGAAAGAGCGGTGGCGCGAGATAATCAATTTGACTCGTGAAAACGCCGCATATTTGGCGGATAAGGAGACGTTCTACGAACTTATCAAGTTTTTGTTTTCGAGCATAGAAGCGCGGGTGGAAAACGTGATACTTTCAAAGAGCAACGATACTTACTATATAACCGACGAAGCGGACAAACGAAATCTGTTTGCGAGCAATGACGTAAACGAAATTATTTACGCACTGATAGATTACGCGCCGCTTTCGATCGCAGTCAACAAGAGTTTCGAAAACGAAAAGACCGTCGAACTCATAACCAAAATTTTCGGTATGCAACAATTCGATTCGGCTGTAACAAGTTGACATAGGTCATACTTTTTGCAAAAAAACACAAAATCATTCCTTTATTCTCTTGTCTTAATCTGCTTTTTGTGCTAAAATAGAAAATAATGGAGGATCGAAATGTTTAATTTAATTAATTTTCTTGCAGCGGAAAGCGATGCAGGAACGGGCGGCGGAAATTGGTGGATATGGATCGTTCTGCTGGTTGCAGTAGTAGTAATGTTTGTTATGCCGATGTTTACAGGCAGGAAAAAGCAAAAAGAAGTCAACGAATTATACGATTCGTTGGAAGTCGGTGACGAAGTTATGACCGTCGGCGGCGTTATGGGCAAAATCGTTGATCTTACGACGCACGAATCGGGCGAAAAGTTGATGGTCATCGAAACCGGCGAGGGTGAGAACAAAACCACTATGACTTTTGTCGTTCAGGCGTTGAAGTACAATTACACCAAAATAAAACTTCGTCAAGAACAACTTGCGAAAGAAAAGGCAGAAAGAGAGGCGGCAAAAAACAAAAAGAAGAACGCCGATACGACCGAGGAAATCGTTGCAAGTGAGAACGAGGGTACTGACGCTCCGATCGTGGGCGAAGAATCTCCCGAAGTAACCGAAAGCGAAGTCGAAATCGAAACGCAGGACGGTTCGGATAAAACGGACAACTGAATAGTCTAAACTCAAATTCCTTTGCATAGTATAAAGCGGACAAACAAGTCTTTATGGTGCGGAGGAATTTTTTTATGACCAAACAAAAAAACGGAAGTTACGTTCTCGAAACAATCATTGCCGTATTTGTCGCATTGATTTTTTCGCTTATTCTCGTGGTGATCGCCGCGTTTGCGATCAAGTTGTTCAATATCGACGACAGCGCGATACGGATAATAAATCAAGTTATCAAGGGATTGAGCATCTTGCTCGCGGGAATAATATGCCTTAAATTGCCGCACAACGGTTGGCTGCGCGGATTTATAGTCGGCGTGCTGTACATTTTGGTCGCTTATGTCGTTTTCTCGTTGCTTGCGGGTGAATTTATTTTCGACTTGACGCTACTCAACGACACGGTACTCGGCGGAGTCAGCGGGCTTTTGAGCGGCATTATAGCCGTCAACATTCGCAGACGAAACGAATAAGAAATAAAAAGTTTTGTTTTTTATGCCAAAATGCTTGATTTAATTCGTTTGTTTTTGTATACTTATTATATAAAATAAGCGGAGGCATTTTTATGAAACACATCGAAGTAATTGCAAAGTCCACTATTTGTCGCGAAAGCGGTTCGGGATGCGGCGAGTGCCAGTCGTCCTGCCAATCCGCGTGCAAGACAAGTTGTACGGTAGGCAATCAATCCTGCGAACAGAAAAAGACGAACAATATTTTCAAAGAAAGCAAATAAGCAAAAATGGTACATACTTTTAGATGCCTTGATCGCTTTTTTGCATTGGACGTAGAAAGCGGCTCGGTTTTCGAAATCGACGAGTTGACAAAGGAATTAATAGACGGATACGGAACTCCTTTGGATGAAACCAAAGGGGTTCTTTCTTGTTATTCGAAACGTGAAATCGACGAAGCCCGCGGCGAGATCGAAGAACTCATCGCCGAGCATATTTTGTTTACGCCAGAAGCGGAGCACAAGCCGCCTGCATACGGCGGAATAGTCAAATCGCTCTGTCTAAACGTTTCGCACAATTGTTCGCTGAGGTGCGAATATTGCTTTGCCGACGGCGGAAGTTACAACACCGAACGGCTCAACATGGACAAAAAAGTCGCTTTTGCCGCCATAGATTTTCTCATCGAGAGGAGTGGCACACGTCGCAATCTCGAAGTGGACTTTTTCGGCGGAGAGCCGCTTTTGAATATGGGTGTGGTAAGAGATACCGTGGCTTACGCAAGAAGTTTCGAAAAGTCACGCGGCAAAAACTTCCGTTTTACGATAACGACGAACGCTTACAATCTCACCGACGAAGATATCGACTTTTTCAACAAGGAAATGTATAACGTCGTTTTGAGTATAGACGGACGCAAAGAAGTCCATAATCGTGTACGTAAAACAGCGTCGGGCAAAGATTCGTACGACGAGATCGTGGCGAATGCGCTGAGATTCAGAGCCAAACGCGGGGACAGGCAATACTATATAAGGGGAACGTACACTGCGCTAAACAAAGATTTTTCCCGCGACGTGCTTGCGCTCAACGACCTCGGCTTCGACCAAATTTCTATCGAGCCCGTCGTATTGCCGCAAAGTCATCGTCTTGCCATAAAGAAAGAGGATATTCCTTTTCTTACCGAGCAATACGAGATACTCGCAAGGGAATATATCGAGAGGCGCAAAACCGACAAATGGTTCAATTTCTTTCATTTTATGATAGATATTTCGGGCGGTCCGTGCGAAACGAAGCGTCTTGTCGGATGCGGCGCGGGCAACGAATACCTTGCGATAGCGCCTTCTGGCAATATCTATCCGTGCCATCAATTCGACGGCAAGCCCGATTACGTAATAGGCAACGTGCTCGACGGGACGTTCGACGATACGCTGCCGAGGAAGTTCGCTTCCGTCAATTTGCTAACAAAACGCGGTTGTTGCGATTGCTGGGCAAAATATTATTGCAGCGGCGGCTGTGCGGCTAATTCGGTCAATTTTTGCGGCGACGTGTTTGCTCCGTACACGATTACTTGCGAATTGATGAAAAAAAGGGTGGAATGTGCCATTGCGATCCATTCTATCGAACGAAAAAATAAGGTATTTTCCAAAAATTAAATATAATCGTTTGACTTATCGAAGGTTTATAATGTATAATAGTTATTGCTATAAGGAAATTCGATATTTTACGATTATTTTCTTATAAGAACAGGAGGCAAATTGCAAAATGAAAAAAAAGTCGGCAATCATTAAATTGAGCATAATCGGCGTAGTGTTGATTATCGGACTCATTTTGTCGTTTTGTCCCTTTGAAATCGGTCTTAAAGATTTTAAGTCCTTTTCGGGTAACATTAAACTCGGCTTGGACTTAAAGGGCGGTATTTATGCCGAATATGTCGCTGTCGATGAAAACACCGAGGACATCGATTCGAGAATGGATGGCACGGTGGACAGTATTCAATCGCTTTTGGTAGGTAAAGGTTATACCGAGGCTTTGGTTATGCGCCAAGGTTCTTTGGGGATACGTGTCGAAGTTCCCGACGTGGACGATCCCGCGGATATTTTGAATATCCTCGGCGAACCGGCGAAACTGTCGATGAGGTTAGTTAACGACGAAAGTAACGAAGAAGAAATTCTTACAGGTGACGACATAGTAAGCGCAAGTGCCGGCTACTACAATAACAATTGGGTAGTCAGTTTGAGATTTAATTCGCAAGGGGCTGAAAAATTCGGTAAAGTTACGAGCGAGCATAAGGGCAGTACCATTAATACCTACGTTATTCGAGGAGATGACGAAGAATTGATTTCTAATGCTAGGATCAACGACGCGATCACAAACGGACAAGCCATTATCGAAGGTCAATTCGATCAGGAAAGCGCAGAGAAACTCGCCAATCAAATTATGAGCGGTACATTCGGCGTTACGTTGTCGCAACAAAAGGTAGAACCGATCTCCGCAACGCTCGGCGAGGGCGCGCTTCAATACGGACTTATCGCGGGCATAATCGGTCTTGTACTCGTAATGCTCTTTATGTGCTTGAATTACAGACTGTTCGGCGCAATAGCGTCGGGTACGCTTTTGTTGTATTCGGTGCTTATGCTGTTTTTCCTTTCGGTCATTCCGCTTGTTCAACTTACATTGCCGGGCATCGCAGGTATCTTGCTCAGTATAGGTATGGCGATAGACGGTAACGTTATTATTTACGAGAGAATCAAGGACGAATACGCAAACGGCAAGTCGATTTTGTCCGCTGTTCATTATGGTTATCGTAAGTCGGTCGGCGCTATTCTCGACGGAAACATAACGACGATAATCGCGGCTGTTATTTTGTATATATTCGGTACGGGTTCGGTTCAGGGCTTTGCGCTCACGTTGTTTATAGGTATCGTTCTCGCGATGTTCTCGTCGCTTGTAATTACTCGCGGACTTATGAATTACGTTATCGCGATAAACAGCAGTAATCCCAAACTTTACAACTTGCGCAGAGGCAAAGATTATATCAATCTCGACGCCGAATCGACCGCGACTACCGTTCAAGAACAGATCGACGCGGAAAACAGAGAAAAAGCGGAAAAGAAGCGTCAACGTGCCGAACGTAAAAAGGCTGCTAGGTCCGAAAAGTCTGCCGAAGGAGGTAAGACGGAATGAAAAAGATGTCAGATCTTTTGGAAAAAGATTTAAAGATAGTTCAAAAGCGAAAATATATATTTCTTGTTCCTTTATGTGTAGTTGTGCTTGCCATTGTTATGGGAGTTGTGTATCACTTTACGATGGGGTCGGCGCTCAATCTCGGAATGGATTTTCAAGGCGGTTATACGATCAACGTAAATGTGGGCGCGAGCCTTACCGAAGCCAACACCGATAAGTACAAGGATATAGTTACCGATATCGTTGAAAATTACAGCGATGCGGAAAACAAACCCTACGGCATTAAAATTTCGCAAATATTCGTTTTGGGCGAAGGCGACGACACGGCGTTGCAAATAAGATTCAAGTCGATAGGCGACGACGCTACCATGGAAGCCATCGTTGACGGAATAATCGAGAAGATCAACGAAAAGGTCACCGTCATAGTTCCGTCGATAAAACAAGAGGGCAACACTGTTACGCTTACGTACAACGATTTTATAATCAATTCGTACGGCAAGATCCTCGGCGACAAAGCGGCGACCGTAGAAGGTTTGACTTTGCACGAGATCGGCAAAGATTTTACGAACGAAGTTCAACTCGATTACAGTTTCGACGGTTTGACCGAAGAACAGATAAACGCAAAACTCGACAATATCGTATCGGCAATGAGCATAAACAATCGCTATTCGGCTACGACGTACGCCAACGGTAAAGTAGGCGCAACGGTAAGTCAAGATCTGTTGTTCAATGCGATATCGGCTATACTTATCGCGCTTGTCCTTATGCTTGTTTATATAGCGATAAGGTTCGAGTTCAAGAGCGGTATTTCGGCGATAGTCGCGCTTGTACATGACCTTTTGATTATGTTTGCGTTCATGATAATATTCCATATCGAATTCAACTCTACGTTCATAGCGGCTTTGATCACGATTTTGGGTTATTCCATAAACAACACCATAATCTTGTTCGACCGCGTAAGAAGCAATCTCAAAATAAACAAGAATGTCGATAAATTCGAACTTGCGAATAAGTCTATATCGCAAAGTTTGGTTAGATGCATGAACACTACCATAACGACCGTGATAATGATCGGCTGCGTTGCCGTAGTGTGCGCCATAGTTTCGATATTCAATCCCGACTTGTATCAAATGGTGACTTTCTCGTTGCCGATAATAGTCGGGCTGCTGTCCGGATTCTTCTCGGCAATGTTTATCGCTCCATCGGTTTGGGTATCATTTGATCATCAGCAACTCAAAGATACGACAGAGAAGAAAGGAGCGACGCCCGTCGAAGCCAAGGAATAAAAAATCACTTGAATGAGCTTCTTGAATAAAGGGGCTCGTTTTTTTAGGAAAGTATGAACTTAAAGTTGGTCAAAAATTGCAACGATAATTTCGATACGAACGAAGTACGCTCGGTAAGCGATAAACTCGATTTGCCGTTTAAGTTCGTCGAACTTCTGTATATGCGCGGCATTGTCGGCGAGAATGCGATAAAAAAGTTTCTGTACCCCGACGTCGGCAATTTTCACGACCCGTTTCTTATGAAGGGAATGACTGCCGCCGTACAAAGATTGAACGCGGCTATCGAGCAAAACGAACGTATCGTCGTATACGGAGATTACGATGTAGACGGAGTTTGCTCTGCCGCCATTTTGTCGTTGTACTTTGCCGAACGCGGACTGCAAGTTTATACGCACATTCCAAGTCGCACGACAGACGGATACGGGCTTAACACCGATTCGATAGAGCGAATAATCGAGGACTGCTCGCCCGATTTGATTTTGACTTGCGACTGCGGAATTTCGGGATACAAAGAAGTGGAGGACGCGCACGACCTCGGCGTTGAGGTTATCGTGACCGACCACCACGAAGTGTCTAATATCATTCCCGATTGCATCGTTATTGATCCGCATCAACCCGATTGCGAGTATCCGTTCGAATATCTTTGCGGCGCGGGAGTCGCGCTTAAACTCGTGGAGGCTTTGGGCGGCAGAGAAGCGGCGGAAAAGTTTTGGGAACTTGCGGCGATCGCCACAATAGCCGATCTTGTCCCGCTTGTAGACGAAAACAGGCTTATTGTCCAATTGGGGCTGAAAACGGTGGATGAAATTCGCAACGTCGGGCTTAAAAAACTCTTGCAAAACCAAAAGACCGAAAACGAGATCACGAGTAGCGATATTGCTTACAAGATCGCGCCGCGAATAAATGCCGCCGGGCGAATGGGAGACGCGTACAGCGCCTTCGAATTGCTCACCACCGACAACAAGGTCGAAATAGGCAGAATAATAGACGATATAAACGACAACAACAACAAGCGCAAAAATGCCTGCACCAAATTGTACGAAGAAGCCATTTCCGAATTGAAGAAAGAGGATATTGTAAACAGACGGTGCATTGTTCTTTGCCATGACGAATGGGAGAAAGGCATTACGGGCATAGTTGCCGCTCGACTTGCAGGCGAATTTAATCGCCCGTCGTTTATTTTGGTAAAGTCGGGTAATTGCTACAAGGGCACCGCGCGCAGCATAGCAAATATAAATATATATAATTTGTTCGGCGAAGTTGCCGATCTGCTCGTGGAATACGGCGGGCATAGTCAGGCTGCCGGTTTTTCGATTTTGCCGCAAAACATAGAGAAATTCAAAGAGCGGGTAGCCGAATATCTTGCAACGTTTCCGCGCGAGTATTTCGAGCCAACGCTCACTTACGATATCGAGATCGACGAGGACGAGATAACGCCGACGCTCATTGACTGTCTGCAACTTCTCGAACCGACGGGCAACGGCAACGTAAAGCCGCTTTTTAAGATCGACGCGCAAAAAATCAAGGTTCAACCGTGCAAGACGAACGTGGCGCATACCCAAATTACGCTACCTCATTCATTGCAAATTTTCGCTTTCAACAACTATAATAAAAACCAATTTTTAATGTCGCAAGGCAAAAAATCGTTTGTTGTCGAACTCCAAAGCAATGTTTTCAACGACAAAGAGTATATACGCGGCATATTACGCGGTATAGAAATAGAGAATCTCACTTTCGGCGACGAAGTTGCGCGGGCAATGTTCATAAAATCGTCGGCGACATATCTGTGTAAGCAAGAACCGAAATTCCAAACGTTCGACTTTGACAGGGCGGGAGAGATCGTGGGTAACGATATGTACGGCGTACTCGTAATAGCGGGTTGCAAACATTCATATGATAAGTTTTTGGAGATATATAAGGGCAATGGCATAATTCTAAACGAATTTATGTATCCTTCCGTAAAAAACAATTACAGCCGCATCATAGTATCGCCCGAATTCGACGAAGAACTGTGGACTGTCGGTTATGATAAAATTATCTTTTTGGACGAGCCGATAAATAAGGACATTATTACATATATTAACGAAAAATCTTCCGCTACCGTCTATGTGGCGGAAAAGCGCGAGTGTGACATTATGGAAGGCGTTTCGCTCGAACGATCGGTGTTCGCATATTATTACGACGTTTTCAAACGCTACAAGAGTATTTCGTCCAATACGATATGGGGATATTATAAAACGTTGTCCGCGCTTGCGAAAATCGAATTAAGACAGTTTGTGACTTGCCTCGTTGTCTTTGTCGATCTCGGATTTATTACGATAAAGCAAGACGAGTTTGCGCTTTCTTTCAACAGAGATATAAGGGCGGGGCTTGATTCTTCGACTTTGTACCAAAGATTTGCCGATTATAAGGAGCATAATGGACGAAACGATTGAACAATTCAAATCCAAATACAGGCTTGTGTTCGGAGAACAGCAGGTCGAACTTCTGGATAATATTTTGGATTTTGCAATACGCAAACACGCGGGGCAAATGCGCGCAAACGGGGAGCCGTATATTCATCATCCCGTTGCCGTCGCCACGATCTTGCTTGACTTGGGACTTGACGTAAGCGCCGTCGGAGCCGCTTTGCTTCACGACACGGTAGAAGATACGGCGACTACCGAGAGCGAGATCTATTCGCTTTTCGGCGAAGAAATCACAGGACTCGTTATGGGAGTCACCAAACTTGCGAAGTATACTTTCAAGTCGCAAGAGGACGAGCAGGCTGAAAATTTCCGCCGTATGTATTTCGCAATGGCAAAGGATCTCAGGGTCATCCTCATAAAACTTGCGGACAGACTGCACAATATGCGCACGATAGCCTCCAAGAAACCCGAAAGACAAATTGCCATAGCGACAGAAACGCTTGAAATTTATACTCCGCTCGCGTCAAGGCTCGGCTTGTCTTATATCAAATGCGAACTCGAAGACCTTTGTCTCAAAGTTCTTAAACCGGACGTTTATGCTCGGCTCGTCGAAGAAATACCGCTCAAACGTGCCGAAAGACAGGAACTTGTAAACAAAATATGCGCCAAATTGACCGAGATCATTGCCGAACTCGGCATAAACGGCGAGGTGAGCGGCAGACCCAAGCACTTTTACAGCATTTACAAAAAGATGGAGCGACAGCACAAGACTTTCGAGCAGATATACGATTTGACTGCCGTGCGTGTCATCGTTTCGACGGTAAAAGACTGTTACGAAGTTCTCGGCATGATACACACGCTGTGGAAACCGATCCCCGGAAGATTCAAAGATTATATTTCCGTGCCGAAACCGAACAACTATCAATCGCTTCATACGACGGTCATGACGTCATTCGGTATGCCGTTCGAGATACAGATCCGAACGTACGAAATGCACAAAATAGCCGAATACGGCATAGCCGCGCATTGGCTATATAAGGAAAACCGCACTCCCGACGCCATGGACAAAAAAATAGAGTGGCTGCGCGGAGTTATGGACGTGCAAAACGACAGCGTTTCGCCTCAGGAGTTTTACGAATCGCTCAAAGTGGATCTGTACAGCGGTATGGTCTATGTGTTCACGCCCAAAGGGGACGTTATCGCTTTGCCCGAAGGCTCGACGCCGATAGATTTTGCGTACAGCGTTCATACCGAAGTGGGCAACAGGTGCGTAGGCGCAAAGATAGACAACAAGATCGTGCCGCTCGAAACAAAATTGTCTACCGGCGATTATGTGGAAATTCTTACTTCTTCGTCCGCAAAGGGGCCGAGCCGCGATTGGTTGCGTATCGTCAAGTCCACGCAGGCGAAGGCAAAGATAAAAGCGTATTTCAAGCATGAGATGAAAGACGAGAATATTTCGCGCGGCAAGGCAATGCTCGAAAAAGAAGCCTCGGCGCGCGGATATGAACTGAGCGCCCTCATGCAAAAGAAATGGCTCGATGTCGTTATGAAAAGGTATTCGCTTTCGTCGCTCGACGATCTGTATGCGTCTATCGGTTACGGCGGCTACACCGTCAATCAGATATTGCTCAAACTTATTGATTTTTACAGGCGCGAAAACAAGGTCAAGACCGAAAGTCGCGAAACAAAGGACAAGACGTCGAACGAAACGGGTATCATTGTAATGGGTCATGACGACTTGCTCGTAAGACCTGCGAGGTGCTGTAATCCCGTTCCGGGCGACGAAATAGTGGGATTTATTTCGCGCGGAAAGGGAATATCCATTCACCGAAAGACTTGTTCGAACCTCAAAGGCATCGAAAAGGAGCGACTTATCGAGGCGCATTGGGAAGAAAAAGCCACTTCGCAATTTGTGATCGCGTTACAAATCGAAACGCGCAACACGGCGGGAATACTTGCCGAAATAACAAAATATGTTTACGATTTCAAATTGTCCATAGATCACCTTAACGCAAGGGTAGACAAGCACAATGTCGGTATAATAAATATCTCCATAAGCGCGCATAATTTGGACGAGATCGAAAAACTGAAAGAAAAGATTTCGTCAATAAAAGACGTTGACAAAGTATACAGGTGTGAGTAAATGTTCATCCGCAAAGAAGTAATGGGCGTATTGAATACCAATGTTTATTTTCTCGAATTCGAAAACGACATTGTGGTGATAGATCCCGCGACGGACGGCGAGAAAATTTTCGAAACGGCAAAGCGGATAGGCAAGCCTATCTGCAATGTGCTTTTGACGCACGGGCATTTCGATCATTGCAACGCGGCGGCTTTTTTGGCAAGCAAAGGTGCTCGAATATATTTATCGAAAGCGGACAGCGAGATGATAGCCGCCGAACTCGATCTCGCAAGATTTATGGGCGAGCATCTCAACAAATTCAAGGTAGACGAATTTTTGACCGAGGGCAAACTCAATGTGGGCGGGCATATCTTCGACGTACTCGAAACGGGCGGTCATACTGCTGGGAGTATGAGTTTTGTTATCGAGCGAAACATATTTTGCGGCGATACGCTATTTTATTTGGGTGTGGGCAGAAGCGATCTGCCGACGGGAGATAAACGCAAATTGACTGAGTCGATAAAAAAACTGTATGCTCTCGACGGAAATTACAATGTTTATCCCGGTCACGGGCAATCCACCGAACTTGATTTCGAAAGGGCGAATAATCCTTATGTTAAAGATAAGCAGTGATTATGCAATCGAAAGCGAATTATTTGACGTCGCGCGACTGTTTTTCGACATTGAGGCTACCGACATCGACATAGAATGTGCCTTTTTGAGTGAAATGCCGTATATTTCGATAGACGGCGAGTTTTTTTACTTGCGACCTATCGAAAACGGCGACAAGTTTTCGAGATTATGCAAAGCCGAGTTGTATAGGGCGCTGTCGGGGTATACGGGCAAAACGTTCGCTTGGGGTGCGTTGACGGGAGTTCGCCCGACCAAACTCGGATACGAAATTGCCGCAGGAAACGAAAATATTGTTTCGGGACTGAGTAGATACGGTGTGTCGCAGAGCAAAGCCGAGATCATTGAACGCATAATCGAAAACCAAAAAGGCTATTCGCGATCGCTAAACAAAGTGAATTTCTATGTGCATATTCCGTTTTGCACGTCGCGTTGCAACTATTGTTCGTTCGTGTCGTTGCCCGTAAATCATAACGAAAAGTTGATGGAACGCTATGTCGAGTTGCTCATCGAAGAAATTAAATGCGGAGCGGATACGTTAAGAAATAACGGATTCGAAGTTGACTCGGTTTATGTCGGAGGAGGAACGCCAACGGCTCTCGACGAAAGATCTTTGGACGCGATTTTGAACGTTATTCCTTATAAAAATGTAGAGTTTACCGTTGAAGCGGGTCGTCCCGATACGATAAGCGACGAAAAACTCGATATTATGCAAAAAAACGGTGTGACTCGCATAAGCATTAATCCGCAGACTTTTTCGGACAAGACGCTAATCAAAATAGGCAGATCGCATACCGCCGAGGATATCAAGAAAGTGTTCCAAAAGGCGAAGGGCAGATTCGATATAAATATGGACCTCATAGCAGGTCTTGAAGATGAAACGCCGAATGATTTCCGTTATTCGGTAGGTGAAGTTTTGTCGCTTCGACCTGAAAACATTACCGTTCATACTTTGGCGCGAAAAAACGGGTCGAAAATAAAGAACGAGCAACGAGAATTTTCTTCGTCGGTGGACGAAATGGTTGAGTACGCGTATAAGACTTTGTGCGGCGCGGGCTATGAGCCGTACTATCTTTACAGGCAAAAAAATATGGTCGGCAACCTCGAAAACATAGGTTATTCGTTACCGAAAAAATTTTGCGCAAACAATATTACCACCATGGAAGAATTTTATTCGGTGTTTGCGTGCGGCGCGGGCGCTATAAGCAAACGGTTGTTTGGCGGCGGTCGAATCGAACGCCTTGCCAACGTCAGGGACGTAAAATTGTATATCGAACAATTCGACAGTCGTCTTGACAAAAAATCAAAATTTTTCGCCGCCGAATAAATGAAACACTAACAAAAACAAAACAAACGGCGGAAACGCCAACGCAACAACAAAAACAAAACGAACGAATTAGTCGAAACTCAAACGTAACGACAAAAGCAAAACAAAAATCAAAATTTTTTTCGTAAACAGCCTTTTTGAGTTTACAATATTTGGCTGTTGTGGTATACTATATAGGTAACTTACCTTATTCTATAAGTTTTTGCGATTTGTTCGACGCATTTACCTAAGTTTAAGGCGAATAAATTTATTTTGGAGGAACAAAAAATGGACAAGAATACCAAGGCAGAGATAATTGCCAAGTATGCAACGCACGAAGGCGACACGGGTAGTCCCGAAGTACAGATCGCTTTGCTTACTTACAGGATCAATCATCTTACCGAGCATCTTAAAATCCATCACAAGGATCATCATTCGCGACGCGGTTTGTTGCAAATGGTAGGTACGCGCCGAAGCCTTTTGAATTATCTCAAAGAACTCGACATTGAAAGGTACCGTAACATCTTGGCTCAGTTGGAAATAAGAAAGTAAAAAATCTGGGGGCTGTAATGCCCCCAATCTTTTAGGCGAATTATCGCCGAGTGAATAAATAGGAGAATAACGATGAACGAATTAAAAGTTTTCAAAACAGAAATAGGTGGGCGAGAAGTTACCGTCGAAGTCGGCAAATATGCTCAACTTTCAAACGGTTCCTGCATAATCAGATGCGGAGATACCGTAGTTATGACAAATGTAACAATGGCGCCCGAACCGCGCCCCGGAATGGACTTTTTCCCGCTCGGAGTTGATTTCGAGGAGAAAATGTATGCCGTAGGCAAGATCCCCGGCGGATTCAAAAAGCGCGAAGGTCGTGCAAGCGACAAGGCTATACTTACTTCGCGTCTTATCGACAGACCGATAAGACCGCTTTTCCCCAAGGGACTGTTCAATGACGTATCGGTGGTTGCCACCGCTCTCAGCGTAGACACTAACATACCTCCCGAAGTTTGGGGCATGGTAGGTTCTTCGATAGCGTTGTCGATATCCGATATTCCGTTCTACGGACCGACGGGCTCTGTCGTAGTCGGTTATGTAGACGGCAAGTACGTTATTAACCCCGACAGCGTTCAACGCGCAATGAGCAAAATGCACGTCTATGTCAGCGGAACGGCGGACGCCATTATGATGGTGGAAGCGGGAGCGGATATGGTGAGCGAGGACATTATGCTCGGCGGCATTATGTTTGCGCACGAAGAAATCAAAAAGCAGGTTGCTTTCATTAACGAGATCGTAAAAGAAGTCGGCAAACCCAAGAAAGAAATGGATTTGTACAAGATCCCCGACAACATTAACGAGGACGTTCGCGCATATGCGGACAAACTTCTCGACGAGGCTCTCCGCGAAACGGACAGACAGCAACGACAAGCCAAACAGGACGAGGTAGACGCAATAGTTCTCGAACATTTCGCCGAAACATATCCCGATAATGCGAGAGAAATCAAAGATGTGCTTTACAATATGACAAAGGAAAAGGTAAGGGCGAAAATTCTCAATGACGGTTTTAGACCTGACGGAAGAAAACTTACCGAAATACGCGAAATATGGACGGAAGTCGGCGTTTTGCCGCGAGTTCACGGCAGCGCGGTATTCACGAGAGGTCAGTCACAGGCTCTTACGACTTGTACTTTGGGTACGATCGCGGAAGTTCAAAAACTCGATAATCTCGATGACGAAACGTTCAAACGTTATATGCACCATTATAATTTCCCGCCGTACAGTTCGGGCGAAGCAAGACCTTTGCGTGCTCCCGGACGTCGCGAAATAGGACACGGCGCACTTGCTGAACGAGCGTTGGATCCCGTTATTCCAAGCGAGGACGAATTCCCGTATGCGATACGTACTGTCAGCGAGATACTCAGTTCCAACGGTTCGACATCTCAGGCAAGCGTATGCGGTTCGACAATGGCGCTTATGGACGCGGGCGTGCCCATCAAGGCTCCTGTTGCCGGAATAGCGATGGGACTTATTAAGGACGACGCAAGTCACAGAGTGGCTATTTTGTCCGATATACAAGGCATGGAGGACTTCCTCGGCGATATGGACTTCAAGGTTGCGGGTACTGCCGAAGGTATAACCGCGATCCAAATGGATATCAAGATCAAAGGTATAGACGAATCCATTTTGCGCACGGCTTTGGAACAGGCAAGACAGGGCAGATTGTTCATTTTGGACAAGATGCTTCAAACCATTCCCGCGCCGCGTCCTAGTCTCAGCAAATGGGCTCCCAAGATCATAACCTTCGATATCGATCCCGATAAGATCGGCGAAGTTATAGGCAAGGGCGGCAAGACCATCAACAAGATCATCGAAGATACAGGCGTTAAGTTGGATATAGAGGATGACGGCAGAGTATTCATTGCCACGCCCGACGAAGCCATGGCGGAAAAAGCCAAGAAGATCGTTATGTCCATCGTTGAGGACGCAGAGGTCGGTATGGTGTACGAAGGACCCGTCGTTAAGATCCTGTCCAATGCGGAAGGCAAGGATTTCGGTGCGAGAGTTCAACTTGCTCCCAACAAGGACGGAATGATCCATATTTCCAAACTCAGCAAGGATCGTGTCGAAAACGTAACCGATGTTGTCAATGTGGGCGATACGGTTGTGGTAAAAGTAATAAAAATCAGCATGAAAGGCATCGATCTTAAATTGATTGAGAAGAAATAATACTGATTATGTCAGGCATAATTCGAATTGAAACCCTAATGTGTAATAACATTTAGGGTTTTAATAAATATGGTGATTATTTTTCGCCTTTACGAATAGAATATATCGATTATTTTATTCGAGGTGAATGATGACTAAAAAGTCGATCGGCAGTCTTGTATCCAATATTGTAATTTGCATAGTTGTGGTTGCGGTCTTTGCCGTTTCGTTTGCGCCGAGCGCTCAAACCGTATCGGGCAATCCGATTACGAAAGGGACTGCGAAAGACAAGGTTTCGCTTATGGTCAACGTATATTGGGGAACAGAATACATTCCCGATATGTTGGAAATATTCCGCAAATACAATATCAAAACAACTTTTTTCGTGGGTGGAATGTGGGCTTGCGAGAATGACGATATGCTCGAAAAAATTTACGCCGACGGACACGAAATAGGCAATCACGGGTATTATCACAAAGATCATAAAAAGATAGATTATAATCGCAACAAAGAGGAGATAGAGATCACCCATAAGGTCGTAGACAAAATTTTGAATTACGAAATGCGCTTATTTGCGCCGCCTTCGGGTTCGTATGGAGAAAACACTTTGAAGGCGGCGGAAGATCTCGGTTACAAGACGATAATGTGGACTTTGGACACGATCGATTGGCGCGATAAAGACGAGGAACTCATAATCAAAAGGGCTACGGACAAAATCAGCGGCGGCGCGCTCGTCCTTATGCATCCCACAAAATGTACGGTCGCCGCGCTCGAAAGGATCGTAACGATCATCATGCAGAAAGGTTTGAAGGTCGCGCCCGTAAGCGAAGTCATAGGTTCTTCGCAAATTGTTTTGTAAAAAAGGCGTTTTTAAGTTATACTATACTACGGAGATTAGCGAAATACATAAGGAGGAATTATGACGCAATTTATCGAATATCCAAACGGACTTAGGTTGATAGTGGAGAATATTCCGTTTGTGCGTTCTGTCGCAGTCGGCATAAATGTCGGCACGGGCAGCGCTATGGAAACAAAGCAGAACAACGGCATATCTCATTATATCGAGCACGTGCTGTTTAAGGGGACCGACAAAATGACGGCTTTCGATATCGCAAACGACTTCGAGAGCAGGGGTGCGCTTGTAAACGCATTTACGAGCAAGGAAATAACTTGCTTTTATTTCAAGTCGATAGATACCGACGCGGAAAGATGCTTTAAGACGCTGAGCGAACTTTTTCTTCATTCTGTTTTCGAAAAGAACGAACTCGACAGCGAACGCAACGTAGTCATCGAGGAAATAAATATGGAGGACGATTCGCCCGAAGATATTTGTTACGATTTGCTTGCTCGCGCTTTGTACGGCGAACATTCGCTCGGAATGCCAGTTCTCGGCACGCGCGACAATGTCGGGGGATTTCAAAAGCCCGAAATTACGAAGTATATCGCCGAGCAATATTGCGCGGGATCGATCGTCATAGTGTTCGTGGGAAATATAGACGCGAAACTTGCCGATGAAATAGTGCGTAAGTATTTTTTAAACGAGGTAAACGCCGAAAAGCAGAAAACCACGATAAAAAAGCCGAAATGCGCCGTAACTACGCAAAGTTTTATAAAAGATTTCAAACAGACTAACCTTATGCTCGGCTATCCTTCCATTTCGATAGGCGACAAGCGGGCAATGGCACAGTCTATTCTCAACGTTATACTCGGCGGCTGCATGGGTAGCAGGCTGTTTCAGAACATCCGCGAAAAGAAAGGACTCGCGTACAGCGTATATTCTTCGCCGTCCAGGTACAGCGTGTGCGGCTCATTCAATATAGCGCTCAATATCAACGTCTGCAACACGGCGAAAGTTTTGGAGAGCGTATTTGACGAACTCGACGGGCTGATCGAGGGCGGAATTTCGCCTAACGAACTCGAAATGGCAAAGGCTCAACTCAAATCCACGATAATTTTCGGGCAGGAAAACGTTCAGTCGATGATGATGTCACTCGGCAAGACAATGTTGCTTGCGGGCGAGATATTCGATATCGACCGCAAACTTGCCGAGATAGAGGCTGTAACCGTTGTGGATGTGAACGAAATGGCAAAAGTAACATTTTCGCAACGTCCCGCGCTTGCCTATGTGGGCGCCGATCCGAAATTGGATCTTGATAATTTTATACGGAGGTAAAAAACAATGGACAAACTCGACCGAATTTTCGAAATGCAAAAGTCGCTCAACGACTATATCATTACAAATCGTCACCTCGATTTTACGAAAGAGGAGTGGATACAAAAGGGGAGTCTAGCCCTCATAGACGAAATAACCGAACTTTTGAACGAGGTCAATTACAAGTGGTGGAAAAACCCGAAGCCGATAGACGATGCGGCTGTAAAGGAGGAGATCGTGGATATGTTGCATTTCTTCGTTTCGATCTGCCTTTATGCGGGGATGTCCGCCGATGAATTGTTCGAAATTTACATAAACAAAAATAAGGAAAATTTTGACAGGCAAAACGGACTTTCCAAGAAAGCGGGATATTCATTGAAATAAATTTTTTATACTTAAATTTAAAATTAGACCACCTTTTTATTTGAAAAAATTATCTCTTTATGTTATACTGAAAGGTAAGATGAGGAGATGCGCTTTTGGATACCAAGAAGAAAAACAATAACAAAAACAACAAGCACAGAAACAAAGATGTTGCCGGTATTATTTGCATTATAATATCTTCGTTTTTTCTTATATGTTTGATCACGCCGCTACTCAGCGACATAGGCGAATTCGTTAAGCGCCTTACCATGGGATTGCTCGGTTACGTAAGTTATCCCGTGCTTTTGTGTACTTTGTTCGGCGGAATTCTCATGCTTATGGACAAAAAGCCGTCGATATCGGGGAAGCAGATCGCTTATATCATCTTGATGGCAATATGGGCGGTGTTCATTTTGCAGACCGCTTTGGACGCCGTAGCCATGGGCGGAGATCTCGGTTCGTATCTAACGAGGCTTATTAGTTTCGACCCCGAAAACTTCGCCGCGGGCAATTCGGCGGGCGGCGTTATTTTCGGATTGTTCGCATATCTAATAAAAGCCGTGCTTACATTTGTAGGCGCTTATGTACTTTATTCGCTCTTGCTGATCTTATTCGGCGTTTTGCTTATACTCGATTTCCGCAATACCGTTACGGCAAAGAGAAAGGAGCAAAAAAAACTCGAACGTCAGCCGATCCCGCCGTTTGAAAAAGGTCACGCGGTAGGACAGGACGTGCGCGACATCAACGACACGTCGCTACCTGTTTATACCATAGAACCAAATCACAGAACCGCATCACATTCGGGAGAATTTTCGTTTATTAACGAGCCGACCCCCGATAATTTGCCGCGTTACGATTCGGCTCCTCAGCAGCCCGACGAAGCACCCGACGAGAAGAAAGCAAATGCCATGAAGATCTTGTACGGCGACGTGGACGAGATGTTTAAGTCTTACGACAGCACCATCAAAGACGAGATGCATATCAACGAATATTCGGGCGGCAGAAGCAACGGCTTTATAAGCGACGCCGCTTTCGGACCGTCGCATACCGTGACGCCTCCGTTCGTAAAGCGAGAGCCGCAGCCCGAAGTCGTAAAACCCACTTTGCCCGAAGTTCCCATTCCGCCCGAAAAGGATGTTTCGGGTGACTTTGTGGACGGACCGATATTGAATGGCGATGAAGTTTCCAAGAATATTCAGGACACCAAGAGGCTGAGATACGCCGAGGACAAACCGCCCGTAGTACCGCCAATAGTGACGGGCGATCCGCAAATAGATTCTTCGGCTTATAAGAGCACTTATATGAGCGATGTTGCCGATTCGGGCAGATCTGTCTATGATACGGACGACGACGGCTTGCCTCCCATAATCACGGGACGCGGCTATGTTCGGGACGAAGATAAGACGACTATCGACGCTCATTCGCGCGAACGTGACGAGAAAGAAAGCGAAGAACGTAACGAGCCGATTCTTCCGCCGATTCTAAACGGAGATTCGTTTATCGCGAGAAACGGACAAAACGCGAACGTTGCCGCAAGGACGGGAACGCCGACGTCCCAAAACGAACAGCCGAAAGAAGAACAGCCGCCGATCATTTCGGGTGTTTACGAATTTAACGAAGAAAAACCGTTCGAAGAAGATCGAGCCAAAGCGGTAGTCGGCGAGGAAAGCAACGAAATCGATGAAGAATTGCCGGAAATCATTGACGCCGATAGTTTGGCGTCGAGCGAGGAATCCGAGGAGTCCGGCGAATTTAACGTCGTTGAGTCCACGGAGTTTGTCAACAAGAGCGCCTATGATGACGTTCCCATTATAAATGCCGACGAATTCGATCCAAACGCCGTTATTCGGGAAGAAAAACCCGAAGATCGACCCGCGGACGAACTAAACTTTATCGAGCGAGAGAGCGAGGAAGTTCCGAGCGAAGTCGCACAAGAGCATGAAGCCGACCAAGTAGCCGAGGATAATGAAGAAACGGTCGAGAGCGAAGCCGCGAGCGGATACTCTCAGTTTGACTTGTCCGAAATAGACATAGACGACATAGATGAAAATACCGACGAGAACGAAAATTCTATCGAGGACGAAAAAGAACGCGCGCAAAGCGAAGACGGAGCCGACGAATCCGAAACGAATAAATTCGAGGCAAAAATTCCCGATACGTTAAAACTCGCCGACGAAGAAGTGGATTTGTCCGAATCGACGGGCGAAATCGACAACGACAACACGGGATATTATACGACGGAAAATTTCGATAAGCACGTTGACGAAATATCCCTTAAACTCAATGATAGCGGTATAAGCGGAAACAATAAAGCCAATACTCAGATCAATATGGATGATTACAGAGTAGAAGTTCCGGCAAAGAAGCCCGTAAAGAAAAAGCATTTGCGTTATACGCCGCCTCCGATAGATCTGCTTACGGAGAATACCGCTCAACTCGAAGACAACGAGGATTACGAATCCATCGCGAAGAATATCGAGGAGGTTTTGCGTAGTTTCAAGTTGGACGCCGACGTCGTTAATATAACGAAAGGTCCCGCCGTAACTCGTTATGAACTTCAAATGCCGCTCGGTCAGTCGGTAAAGCGAATTTCCAATTATGCCGACGATATCGCTTATGCGCTCGCGCTCGATACCCAAGTACGTATCGAAGCGCCCGTTCGAGGTAAACGCGCCGTCGGCGTGGAAGTGCCGAATAGCAAAATAACGATGGTCAGGTTGAGAGAGATCATCGACAGCAAAAAGTTTTCCGAATCGAAATCGTATCTTACGCTTGCGCTCGGCAAAGATATAGCGGGCAACATAATAACTTGCAATCTCGAAAATATGCCGCATTTGCTTATTGCGGGAACTACCGGTAGCGGTAAGAGCGCGTGCTTGAATGCGATCATTATCAGTATGTTGTACAAATCTTCGCCCGATGACGTAAGACTGATTCTTGTCGATCCCAAGCAAGTCGAGTTTGTTCTCTATCGCAACATGCCGCACTTGCTTATAAAAAATCCCATAAACGATTGTGCACAGGCGATCAATGCTTTCAAATGGGCGCGAGATGAAATGGAACGTCGCTATACGATATTTGCCCAATATGCGGCGAGAAATCTTGCCGACTTCAACGAATGTTCGGCAGTCAAAACGGGTTTGGAAGTCAAACTTCCGCGTATAGTCATAATTGTAGACGAACTTGCGGAATTGATGCTTGCCCCGAACGCCAAAGAACTCGAAGATAATATTAAGAGTATGGCTCAAAAGGGCAGGGCGGCGGGAATGCACCTTGTGATCGCTACTCAGCGACCGTCCGTAGACGTCATTACGGGCACGATAAAAGCCAATTTTCCGAGCAGGATAGCGTTTAAGGTAAAGAGTTTGACCGATTCGAGAACGATCCTCGATCAAATGGGGGCGGAAACATTGCTCGGCAATGGCGATATGCTGTATGCGCCTACCGATTGGCCGGATCCGAAACGTATACAAGGGGCATTCATCAGTACCGAAGAAGTCACGAATGTAGTTGACTTTATTCGTCAAAACAACGAAACCGATTTCGACCAGGCAGTCGAAGATATCATATTGAAAACGCAGGAAGAAAAGGTTTCCTCTCAGGACGAAGAAAAGAGCGGCGATGCGGCTATGGATCCGCTTATGAAAGATGTGTTACGCAAAGTAATAGAAACGGGACAAGCCTCGGCGTCGTTTATTCAGCGCAGATTTTCGGTAGGCTATGCTCGCGCCGCGAGAATAATCGACCAAATGGAGGAAAAAGGGTTTATAGGTCCTATGGACGGCGTAAAGCCGCGCGAGGTCTTTATTACGCGTGATAAGTTCGCGGAGTTGTACGGAGAAGCCATATGAGAAACTTGTCCGTCATCTCACTTGGGTGCGATAAGAACAGGGTGGACACCGAAAAAATGCTATATCGATTGCGAGGGCGTTTTGCCGTCGTTGCCGATCCGTCGGATGCGGATGTCATTATAATAAACACTTGTGGATTTATTTCTTCGGCACGCGAAGAATCCATAGACGCAATTTTGGAAGCCGCCGAATATAAGAAGAACGGTAAGTGTTCTAAACTTATAGTTACGGGTTGCCTTCCGCAAAAGTACGGCGACGAACTCGTAAATTCTTTGCCCGAAGTAGACGCTTTTTTGGGTACGAACGATTATGACAAGATTGCCGAGGTTATCGACGCAGACAAGCCCGTAGCCTTCCTTTCCGCAGAGCCGCGTGTCGAAGCGAGAGAACGAATTTTGACTACTCCGCCTCATTATGCTTATTTGAAAATTGCGGACGGTTGCAATAATCGCTGTACATATTGTCTGATTCCGTCCATACGCGGGGCTTATCGTTCAGTGCCTATGGAAGATCTCTTTGCCGAGGCAAAGAGGCTTGTCGAATCAGGAGTAAAGGAACTTATTCTCGTTGCGCAGGATGTGACGAGGTACGGGATCGATCTTTACGGGGAATATAAACTCGTGGAGTTACTGAAAAAACTCAGCGAGTTGAATTTTGTCTGGATACGACTTATGTATTGTTATCCCGAACTTGTTACAGACGAACTTATCGGCGAGATCGCAAGCAATCCCAAAGTAGTCAAATACATAGATATTCCTTTACAACATATAGACGATGATATACTCAAAAAGATGAATCGTAAGTCAACCGAACGGTCGATAAACGATGTTATCGCCAAACTGAAAAACGCGGGGATAGCAATACGCACAACGCTTATGACCGGTTTCCCGACCGAAACGGAGGAGCAGTTCTCGCATATGCTCGACTTTGTCAAAACTAACAAACTCAGGCACGTCGGGGTGTTCGAATACAGTGATGAGGACACGCCGTCAAGCAAAATTAAACCCAAAGTCCCTAAGTATGTCAGGCATAATAGGGCAAAACAAATTATTTTATGTCAAAAAAACAATGTAAAAGAGTACAATGAAAGCATGATCGGCAAGACGGTGAAAGTGTTATATGAGGACGTGGATTATGACAAAAAACTTTTCAGGGGCAGAACTTATGATAACGCGCCCGACATAGACACGTACGTATATTTTAGATCTGTTTATGCCGAAGTCGGCAACTTTTACAATGTGCGAATAACCGGATTTCGCGGTTATGATTTGATTGGAGAGGTCATAAATGAGTAAGATTAACATTCCAACAAAGTTGACAATCGCGCGAATAATTCTCATACCGTTATTTGTAGTATTGTACTTCGTACAATTTCCATTCAACGGAGTTGTGGCGGTAGCGGTATTTATGCTGGCGAGTTTTACCGATTTTCTTGACGGATATTTGGCGCGAAAATGGGAGCAGGTAACTTCGCTCGGTAAATTTTTGGATCCCATAGCAGATAAGATGCTCGTAATGTGCGCTCTCGTTTCGATCTTGTTCGATAATTTTGCGGGCGAAACGTTTATACTGTGCGTCGGGATCTTTCTTATGGTGATAGAGAGCCGCGAACTTATCGTAAGTTGTTTTCGCATTATCGCCGCGTCCAAGGGTGTGACGCTTGCCGCGGACAAGTGGGGCAAAGCCAAGACGGTCTGCCAGATGATAGCGCTCATAATTCTCATTCCGCACAGATCGCTCGCTATGCAAGTCGGGCAGGAGTTATGGCTTCAAATCGTCTATTATATAGGATTCGGTTTGCTTGCGCTCGCAGTTGTTTTGGCTGTGATTTCGGGCATAAATTATATCGTTAAAAACAAGAAGGTGCTCGGTGATTGATTTGATCGAATTGCTTAAAAGCAAAAAATTGAAATTATGCGTCGCCGAATCGTTTACGGGCGGCGGAATAGCCTCGTTTGTAGTGGCTCATCCCGGAGCAAGCGAAGTCTTTTCGCTTGGTATTGTAAGTTATGCCGAAAGCGCAAAAATAGAATTGCTTAACGTAAAAAAGCAGACGCTCGACAAGTATGGCGCTGTCAGTGCCCAGACAGTCGGCGAAATGTTGGACGGACTCGAAAGATTGAATTTGGGAAACGTGTTTATCGCGACGTCGGGAAATGCGGGCCCCACCGTGGACGGAAGCGGGAAAGTCGGGCAAGTGTTTTTGGGCGTAATGGTAAACGGCAAAAAGACTGTGAAAGAATTCGTTTTCGAAGGCAGTCGCGATCACGTGATCCAAAGCGGCATCGAAAAGAGCATCGATCTTTTGGTAGATTGCATAAGCAAAATGTAAATTATTCGTAAGAAAAAATTTTCAGGAGTTATATATAAAATGGAAAAGAAAGAAAAAAAAGAATTGACCGAAAAAGAAAAAGCGTTGGAAGCGGCTATTTCTCAGATCGAAAAGACCTTCGGTAAGGGTTCGATCATGAAGTTGGGAGAAACGCCGCTCGAACCTATCGAGGTTATTTCGACGGGCTGTCTTGCACTCGATATAGCCCTCGGCATAGGAGGGTTGCCGCGCGGCAGGATAATCGAGATATACGGACCAGAAAGCAGCGGAAAGACGACGCTCTCGTTACATGTCATTGCCGAAGCCCAAAAAAACGGCGGAACTGTGGCGTTCATAGACGCCGAACACGCTTTGGACCCGCTCTACGCCAAAAATCTCGGTATAGATCTGTCGAAATTGTACATTTCTCAGCCTGATAACGGCGAACAGGCTTTGGAGATCACCGAGGAATTGGTGCGCAGCGGCGCATTGGACGTTATCGTCATAGACTCCGTTGCCGCGCTTACGCCAAAGGTCGAAATAGACGGTGAGATGGGCGACGCGCATGTGGGAGCGCAGGCTCGACTTATGTCGCAGGCGCTTCGTAAACTTGCGGGAGTTTGCAATAAAACAAAAACTTGCATAATCTTCATAAACCAACTGCGCGAAAAAGTAGGCGTTATGTTCGGCAATCCCGAAGTCACGACGGGCGGCAAGGCGCTCAAATTTTACGCCAGCGTAAGACTGGACGTTCGCAAAGGCGAGCCTGTCAAAAACGGCACCGAAATCGTCGGCAATCGAACAAAAGTCAAAGTCGTTAAGAATAAGGTGGCCCCGCCGTTTAGGACCGCCGAGTTCGAAATAATCTACGGCAAGGGTATAAGCAAATCGAGTTGCGTTCTCGATCTTGCAATTCAATACGGAATAATCGAGAAAAGCGGTTCGTGGTTTACGTACAAAGACGAGAGGCTGGGCGAGCGCGGCAGAGAGAGCGTCAAGGCACTCATCGAATCCAATACCGAACTGTGCAACGAGTTGGAACAGAAGATCCGCGAGGTCGCAGCAACGAAAAACGAGTTCACGATGGACGAAGAACCCGAAAACAATGTCGATGAGTAAAATAAAATTTTACAAATCGCTCTACTTTGCTTGACATTTTTTCAATATTATTATATTCTTAAAATAGGCGAGAATAAAGCGTCTATCCTATGTATTTTTTATGCACAAGTTATGCGAACTGCTTTGCATATACGAATATTTGGAAAACGAACATTTACAATTTAGGAGGTTAATAAATGCTGTTAAATTTCTTTACGGGATTTTTTTGTGTATTGAATTCACCGTGGGATGCGCTGGTGCCTGTATTTGCGGCAATAGTCGGCATTGCATTGGGCGCTTTGCTAATGCCCGTGGTGTATCGCATTGTCAAGAAAAAGAAACTCAATGACGCCAACGAGCAGGCGAACGAGATCATTCAGGACGCCATTGCTCAGAGCAAAAACTTGCATAAAGAGGCTGTGCTTGCCTCTAAGGAAGAAGTCGTAAAACTTCGCGCCGAGTTCGACAAGGAAGTCAAAGAACGCCGTGCCGAAGTTCAACGCGGAGAGCAACGAATTGCACAACGCGAAGACAATCTCAACAAAAAAGAGGATATTTTAGACAAAAAAATCGAGAGCGTAGATCAAACGAAGGAAAACTTGAAAAAGAAAGAAGATGAGATCGAACGCATAAGAACGGAAGTCGCTTCTTTGCGCGACGACCTTATGGCCGAAATCGAAAAAGTCGCGAGCATGACTAAAGAGGAGGCTAAAAATCATTTGATCGAACTCTATAAGGACGAAGCGAAAAAGGACGCAGCCAAGTACATCAGAGAGATCGAGGCGAGTGCGAAAGAGGACGCCGATCGCAAAGCGAAAGAGATTGTTACGAACGCTATTCAACGTTGTGCCGTAGACCATTCTTCCGAAATTACCGTGTCTGTCGTTAATCTTCCCAACGATGATATGAAGGGCAGAATTATAGGCAGAGAGGGACGCAACATACGTGCGCTCGAAAATGCGACAGGCGTGGATTTGATTATCGACGATACGCCCGAAGCCGTCGTTTTGTCTGCATTCGATCCGATTCGTCGCGAAGTAGCGCGCATTACGCTCGAAAAACTTATTGCCGACGGTCGTATTCATCCCGCTCGAATCGAGGAAACGGTCGAAAAGACCAGACGCGAGTTGGACGCACAGATCAAAGAGGCAGGCGAAAACGCAATTTACGAGTCGGGTGTCTTCGGTATTCATCCCGATCTTGTCAAAATTTTGGGTAGGCTCAAATACCGTACGAGTTACGGACAAAATGTACTCAAACATTCGCTCGAAGTTTCCGCGCTTGCCGGATTGCTTGCAGCCGAATTGGGAGCGGACGTCGCAATTGCCAAACGTGCAGGTTTGTTGCACGATATAGGCAAGGCTGTCGATCACGAAGTGGAGGGCACGCACATCAGTATCGGCGTGGATCTCGCAAAAAAATACAAGGAAAGCCAAGCGGTTATTCATTGTATAGCGGCGCATCATAACGATATCGAGCCAACTACCATCGAGGCTGTTATCGTGCAGATCGCAGACGCAATAAGCGGCGCGCGACCGGGTGCAAGACGAGAATCGCTCGATAATTACGTAAAACGTCTTGAAAAACTCGAAAGCATTGCTAATTCGTATAACGGCGTGGAGAAATCGTTTGCGATACAGGCGGGACGAGAAGTTCGCATAATCGTCAAGCCCGAAGTCGTGGACGACAACGCAACGATCTTTATGGCAAAGGAAATCGCCAAACAGATCGAGAGCGAAATGGAGTATCCCGGACAAATCAAGGTGAACGTCATTCGCGAAACAAGAAGCGTCGAATATGCAAAATAAGCATCGAAAAAGGTTGTCGAAAAAGACAGCCTTTTTTGTTTTTAGGTGAAAAAATAAATTTTTAAGTAACAATAATGCGAAAGTGTTGACGCGGGCGTTCAAACAGTGTAAAACTTAAATTATGAATAAGTATGGAGAATATTTTAAAGAACACAGACTTGCTCATAACAAGAAATTGAAGAACGTTGCAGATGAAACAGGCATTTCCGTACAGAACTTGTCCAGATGGGAGCGCGGGGAGGTACTTCCGAATATTGATTTCTGTGTGCGACTTGCCAATTATTACGGTATAACCATAGACGAATTAGTCGGTCGGGATATCAAATAATTTATTCTTGCGGATCGTTTTTCCGCTATAATTGATATTTGTTGTTATTCTCATATACATAAAGTATTTGGGTTATTTATGTTTTTGTATGTAAAAAATAGTTTGGATAAATTTTAAGCTCAGACTTTTAATACGCGCATCTAAATGAATTTATCTTTCGCGCCTTTGCAAGGTTCGGTCGAACGTTTTGCAAGGTCGCTGAGTACATTAGTTATAATTTTGCGCTTCGGCGCAAGAGCGGAGTCATACAAATGATAAAGAACGGCAAAAAAGGATTTACTTTGGTGGAAATGGTAATAGTCATTACGGTTATTTCCATTTTGGCGGCAGTTTTGGTTCCGACTTTTGTTACCGTTATTTCACGGGCTAACAAAACGGCGGCACTCGAAGAAGGTACAAACTTGCGTAATCAAATCTTACTCGAATACATCGGGTCGTTTGACGAATATTGCGCAATGATTTGTGACGAATCTGAAAACAAAAGCGATATTACCGCAGATAGTTACATAATCACGTGTACCAATTCGAAGTCGGTAGAGCCTCAATACAATGATAGTACTGCTAAATTTTCGGATTATGTTTCCAATATTAATGGCACTATCACGGTAGTGAAAGCCACGGGAAGCGAAAAGGCATATTTGCAGTACAAAACCACTTCCGGTTGTACTGTAAAAATTTCCGCAGAAGTAGTAGAAGTTACTTAGTAAATATTTCTCGATAGATAATCGAAAATAGGCGGATGGAAGTCCGCCGCTTTGCTTTACAAAAAAATACGGATAAATCCGCGTAATTATTTGCTTACACGCAGTAATTCAGTCGACGATAATGAAAAAACAGCAAAGGGATTTTTTTAAAACCAATTAAATTATTCCATTTGCTGTTTTTTTCATTTATAGCGGAAGATTATTCGCGGACGCCGAGGTCGGTGAGGCTTAACGGGGAAACAAACAATGTCTTTTGGTTGGTGTAATTGACTTTTCCGGGACCTGCGCCGCCGATCGGCTTAACGAACATAGCATAAGTATAATCGACTGCGACTTTGTCAGCCATGCGGCTTTTGGAGTAATAGGCGGCGAGCCTTGCCGCCGTAACGAGTATATCGTCGTCGAGCGGTTGACCCGCGCAACGGATTATCACATGACTACCGTGAGCGTCCTTTACGTGAAGCCAAATGTCTTTCGGGGCGGCGCTTTTGTAAAGTCGTTCGTTTTGAACGTTGTTTTTGCCTATGTCGATTTTGAATCCGCCTATGGTTGCCGAAAGATATTTGGAAACCTTTTTCTTGTTTTTTGTTTCCTTGTTTTGTAAGAGTTTTATCATCGAAAGTTCGGTTTCTATATCTTCAAGGTCGGCGCGGGTCGAGCACAATTCGAATGAATTCAAGGCGTTTTCGTATTTGAGGAGCATATTTTCCGCGTCGGCTATTTGTTTATCGAGCGCAACGAGAGCGTTCTTTTTTTTGTTGTAGCGCTTAAAATAATCCTGAGCGTTTTGCGACGGGGTTTTGGTGTCGTCGAGTATAATCTCGATGTTTTTGTTGTCGTAATAGTTAAAGACCGAAACGGCGGTCATTCCTTTTTTTATAAGGTAGAGATTGGCGGTAAGAAGTTCGCCTTTTATTCGGTCGGCGTCGCAATCCATACATTCGGCTTTTTTTATCGCAAATTCTTCCAACTTTTTTTTGGTGCGCTTTTGTGCGTTTTTTACTATGCTCATAAGCCGCTTTGCGTAAACCGCAAAGTCGCCGCCGTCGTTTTTCTGCGCGTAGAACGCGTCCATACATTCGTTAAGAGTGGGGCGGAATTCGACTTCGCCTGTTAGAGAACAAAACGGCGACGTGCAAAATTCGATATATTTGCCGTCGTGCTTTATGAGGCAAGGTCTAATGTCGGAATAAATTTTGTCGAGTTCGGCAAAGATCGCTTCCGCGTCGCGTTCCGTCGGTTTGCGCATCGAACCCATAGCGCGGGTCACGCACTCGGTTATGGTGGCGGGCGCCATTCCGCTCATTATCGACAAAAGGTACTTGTCGGGTCTGTCGCCGTCGAATTCGTTCAATAAGTCGATTATGCGACGATCACACGGCAAAATCTTATTTTGTGGCGGAATGGGGGTGTACGGCAGACCCGACATAACAAGTCTTGCCGAATTGCCGGGAGTGACGTTCTTAATTGCCGCCGAAATTATCCCGCGTTCGTCAACCAGAATTATATTGGAATAAGTTCCCGTTATTTCCACGATGAGTTTGTATTTCGATTCCACAAATTCGCTCTTTGAGTCGATATCTATCATGACGACGCGTTCGTAATCGACTGCGCGAACGGAAGTTATGAGCCCGTTGCCGATATGTTTGCGAAGGTGCATCAAAAAAGACGGAGCCGAAACGGGGTTGTCCTTCGGGGCTTCGGTTAGGTGGATCCTCGGCGCAGAGGACGCGGCGCACGCCAGCAAATAGCAGGTAGTTTTGTCCTTGTGACACCTGAGGATGATCTCGCCCGCAGACGGCATATAGATTTTTTCGATTCGGCAACCTGTCAATGCGGCATTGAGTTCGTTTGCAATAAAATGATAATTAAGGGCGTCGTTTGGCATATAATCTCGCTTTTTACGCAAATTTTATATTTTTATTATAATCAAAAACGATATTCAAGTCAATAGAATTTGACAAAAGAAATTGTTTGTGTTAATATATAGGTCGCGAAAGATTGTGCAAAGGAGTAATTTATGAATTACCAATTAGAAAAGATGGAGGGTAAAGTTAAATTTACCTTCGAAATTCTTCCGGCAGAATGGGAAGAAGAAGTCAATAATGTTTATCTTAAAACCAAGTCGCGTTTTAATGTACCCGGATTCCGTAGGGGACACGCTTCTCGTAAGATGATCGAGAATATCTACGGACAGGGTGTATTTTTCGATGATGCGGTAAACAATATCGTCAAAAAAGGTTATTCGAAAGCCCTTTCCGAAAACGATGATGTTTATCCCGTTGACGAACCGAAAGTCGATATCGAAAGTTTCGATGACAAAGGCATCAAATTTTCGCTCGAAGTTACCGTAAAGCCTACGGTAAAGTTGGGAGCGTATACAGGTATTAATTTGGAAAAAGTTGAGTATACTGTTATGCAGAGCGACGTGGACGACGCGATAGAGCGCGACCGCAGAGCCCATAAACGCATTAACGATATCAAGGACCGCCCCGTAAAAGACGGCGACAAGGTCTTGATCGATTTCAGCGGCAAGGTAGACGGCATTAAGTTCGACGGAGGCACCGCCGAAAATCAGACTCTCGTTATCGGCAGCAAAACGTTTATTCCCGGCTTCGAAGAACAACTTATCGGCATGAATATCGACGAAACAAGGGATATAACCGTAAAGTTTCCGAGTGACTATCATGCCGAAAATCTCGCAGGCAAGGACGCAGTGTTTACTGTGACCGTTCATTCTATCACCGAGGAGATCATTCCCGAAGCGGACGACGGATTTGCTCAGGAAATGGGCCCTTACGAGAAGTTCGACGAGTACAAGAAGGACGTTAAGGCAAAACTCGAAGAAAGTAACAAACGTCGAGAGCGGATCGCCAATGAGAACAATATCATAGAGGCGGTCGTAAACAATGCCGAATTTACCGTACCCGAATGTATGGTGAATACGCAACTCGATTATGAACTCGACAATCTCGCTCAAAATCTCGCTCAGTCCAATTTTAAACTCGAAGATTATTTCAAGTATATCGGTTCAAGCGTTGAGGAATTCAGGCAGGAACGTCGTAACGACGCGCTTACAACGGTAAAAACCAGACTTGTGATCGAACAACTCGCAAAAGAACTCGATCAATCGGGGAAGATCAAAGTTACCGATGAGGAAGTAGATGCGAAGATAGACGAGTACGTCAAAGCGGGTCCGCAAAATGGCAACGCTCTTACGGCGGAAGATATCAAGCAGTCGGGACAGACCGAATTGTTCAGAAATAGCATAGTAATGGACAAGACTATCGAATTCCTTATGCAAAACAACACTTTCACCAAAGAAGCCAAGAAAGAGAAATCAACCAAGGAATCCGATAAGAAAGAACCAGCCAAGAAGAATACGGCAAAGAAAGAAACCGTAAAGAAAGAAACGGCAGACAAAGCCGAAAAGAGCGAAACAAAAGACGGCGCGGAAAGTTCAGCCGAAACGACGGCTCGCAAGACGACAAAGAGATCCGCAAAGAAAACTCAGGAATAATTTTTGTATAGGAGTCAATAATGATAAAGAATCAATTAGTACCTATGGTAGTCGAGCAACTCGACAGAGGCGAAAGGTCTTACGATATATATTCAAGACTTCTCGAAGATCGTATCGTATTTTTGTCGGGTGAAATAGATGATGTTTCAGCGAACATCGTTATTGCACAACTCATATATTTGGAGAGTAAGGACGCCGATAAGGACATATGTCTTTATATCAACAGTCCGGGCGGCAGCGTTACCGCGGGCATGGGCATTTACGATACGATGAATTACATTAAATGCGACGTAAGCACTGTTTGCGTCGGCATGGCTGCGTCGATGGGAGCGTTTCTGCTTTCGGCGGGCGCGAAAGGCAAGCGTTTCGCTTTGCGCAACAGCGAGGTTATGATCCATCAACCTTTGGGCGGAGCGCAGGGACAGGCGAGCGATATCGAGATCGTGGCAAAGCACATTATGCGCACCAAGCAAAAGATGATAGAAATACTCGCGAAGAACAGCGGACAACCGATCGAAAAGGTGGAACGCGACGTAGACCGCGACAACTATATGAGCGCCGAGGAAGCGCTCGAATATGGGCTTATTGATGCAATTTACGACAAAAGGTCGTAGGAGGAAAAAGTTTGAACTATAATTTGGAACCCAAGTGCTCTTTTTGCGGCAGAGCGGAATCTATGGTGGATCTAATCCACGGTCCCAACAACGTTTATATTTGCAGAGATTGCACAGATATATGCAGTAGCGAATTTCACGCAAAGGAAAAGGAAGACGACGCTATCAACTTATTGAAACCGATTGAAATCAAGGAACGTCTTGACGAGTATATCGTAGGTCAGGAAACCGCGAAAAAAGTTCTGTCGGTAGCCGTGTATAACCATTACAAACGCGTCAACTACAATTTGTCACATTCTCAGTCGCAGGACATGGAACTCAAAAAGACAAATATCCTCATGCTCGGTCCTACGGGTAGCGGAAAGACGTTGCTTGCCCAGACTCTGTCACGCATACTCAACGTTCCGTTTGCGGTTGCGGACGCAACGACGCTTACGGAAGCGGGTTATGTCGGCGAGGACGTAGAGAATATTTTGTTGAAACTCATTCAAAATGCCGATTACGACGTGAAGCGCGCCGAACGCGGAATAATTTATATCGACGAGATAGACAAGATCGCGCGCAAAGGCGAAAACGTCAGTATTACGAGGGACGTTTCGGGCGAAGGCGTTCAGCAAGCGCTATTGAAAATCGTCGAAAGCACGATCGCCAACGTTCCGCCGCAAGGTGGCAGAAAGCACCCTCAGCAGGAATTTATACAGATCGACACGACGAACATACTTTTCATTTTCGGCGGCGCGTTTGTGGGTCTTGACAAAATTATAGAAAAGAGAACTCAATCGAAATCGCTCGGTTTCGGCTCGCAACTCAGCGAAACTATCAAACTCAGCAACGAGTCGATTCAGCCGACCGACCTTATTAAGTATGGTTTGATCCCCGAATTTGTGGGCAGAATACCTGTCACCGTCAGCCTCGATCCGCTCGAAAAATCGGATCTCGTGCGCATATTGTGTGAGCCGAAAGACGCGCTCATCAAGCAATACAAGAAACTCATGGAAATGGACGGGATAGAATTGACTTTCGAGGACGGCTGTCTGGAAGCGATTGCGGATAAGGCAATTGCACTCAAAACGGGCGCGCGCGGACTCAGGTCGATCATAGAGAACTGCATGACGGATATTATGTATTCTGCGCCGTCCAAGGGCGACGTAAGCAAGATAATCGTAGGCAAGGACTGTGTGCTTAAATCATTGCCTCCGAAAGTCGTAAACAAAAAGAAGGCAGGCTAAAAGAGCGGGCTAACTCAATTAAAAATACGGCTGGCTGAAAAGCGGACTAAAAACAATTAACAAAAAAAGCGGCAGATCGACAAAAAGATTTGCTGCTTTTCTTATTACAAAAAAGACAGATTTCGTGGACCTGTCTTTTTGCTTAAATTATTCTTCGATATTATATTTGCCGGAAGTGTACAGGCAATGGAACACTATTGCATTCACTATTACGTTTGTAGAGAGTACCATCGGCATTATCAACGAGGAAAGATAGATGCTTATGTCGCCGATGAGTACGCCTCCGTAGATATTGAGAAATAGCACTATAAGGCAAAGCAAGATCGTCACCGATACGGAGAATATTGCGCTATGCTTTGCGCTGTAATTAATGCGCTTTCGCTTGAAATAGTCCGTTCTCGCCATTATGAACGCCGTTAAAGGAAATACGGTTGCAAAAGCAACGGCGGCAATGTACAAAGCGAGGTTAATATTCGTAACCGCAAAATTGTTGTGAATACCTTCGATAAAATAGAAACAAATTATTATTTCTATAAGCATTACTCCGTACAAAATGCCGTATTGCAACAGTCTTAACTGATTGCTGTAATAAAAATGTCTGTTGTTATATTCCTTTACGGCTTTTTCGTTGTGTTTGCGTAAATCTATCTTTTCGCCCGTATCTTCGGTGATCTTGTTCGAAATTTCTTGAACTTCACTTACGTTTTCGGGTTGCGCATTAGCGGGCGCGCTTTCTTCTTGCTTGTAGTAGTCGAGGTTCGCGTAATCAATATTATTACTATTGTCAGTAAATACGGGTTTGTTTTCTACGATATTGTCGGCTATGAGCCTGTTTATTACACCACGATATTCTTTGTCGATCACTGCTTCGCTATCGTCGAGAGTCGTATCCATAGAATCGCGCTTGTAACTATAAAATACGGTTTTAGGCGCTTCTTCTTCGCGAATCGTCCGTCGCAAAGTGTATTTGTATTGATCGGTATCAATAGGCGGCGGGGGCGGGGGAGTTGGCGAAACGGGTTCGGTAGGAGTTTCTTCGGCTTCTTCCGTCGCCGCGACTTCATCTTCAACTTCTTCCTCGTACTCGTTGATATCCGCAAAGTAATCGCTTGCGTCAATCTCGTCGCTTTGAGGCGGCTCGTATTCGGCGTTTTCTACATTGCTGAGATAACTTTCACGACTTTGCTCGTCATAAAATTTATTGATGAGGTCGGAATTATCTTCGTCTTCGTCATTGATTTCGCTTGCCGCGGAAATTCCGTCGAATGTATCTTCTTCCGCGTCGGTTTCATCGAGTTCTTCGTCCTTGGCTTCCGCGTCGGTTTCATCGAGTTCGTCCTCGGCTTCCTCATCGGTTTCGTCAAGTTCTTCGTCCTCGGCTTCCTTGTCGGCTTCATCGAGTTCGTCCTCGGCTTCCTTGTCGGTTTCATCGAGTTCGTCGTTCTCGGCTTCCTTATCGGTTTCGTTTGAGCAGGGCTTGTCCTCTTGCTCGCTTGTTTCGACGGGAGTTTCCGATTGCGTCGTTTCTTGATATGATGTAGCGGCGAATTGTTGTTCTTCGCTCTGTTCGGTATCGTCCTCGTCCAAAGCGGGGGAGGAGTAGTCGTCGTCTGCAATCAACTTGTTTATTATGTTACGCGAATAATCCCAATCGTTTTTGTTGCGAATGAAAAGTTCGCGCCCCATATCGGTAAGCGTGAAGTATTTTTTGCGACCGCCGATAGACTTCGAGCCCCAATAGGACTTTACGAAGCCTTGAACCTCCAAACGTTTAAGGCAACTGTAAAGAGTGGGTTGCTTTATGACATATTGTCCGTCGCTCTTGTGTTCGATTTCCTTAATGATATCATAACCATATCGGTCGCCGTTTTGCAAGGCTTTCAAGATAATAGTGTCGATATGACCCCTGATTAGATCGCTGTTTATTGAGTTTAATGCTTCGTCTTGATCCACTTTAACCTCGTGAACTTTATAATCTGTATAATTATACTATATTCGAAGTGAAATGTCAATAAATTATCCGCTTTATTGATTAAAAAATTACACTTTATTTGAAATACAAGTTATGTTAGACATAATAAGACAAAATTCGCAAATTTTCCAAAAATCAAGTAGAAAAATCATTCGTCATCGTCGCGTAATTTGACCGTTCTTGCCGCACGGCGCTTGATTTCGTCGCTCGATGCGGCATAATGTCGCCTGGTGGTGTTTATGTCTTTGTGACCGAGAACGTCGGCGACTACGTAAATATCCTGCGTGTTGCGATATAGTTCGGTGCCGAAAGTGCTGCGCAATTTGTGGGGCGTGATATGTTTGAGCGGCGTGACGTGCTTTGCGTATTTTTTTACGAGATCCTCGACGGCGCGAACTGAAATTCGTTTGCCTTGGATGGAATAAAACATAGCAGTTTGATTGGCGATCTTGTTGCCGAAAGGCGTCTTTGAGTCGATTTGGTCTTGCTGCCAGGCGCAATAACTTTTTATGGCGGCGGCGATTTCGTCCGAAAAATAAAGCACGGATTTATTGCCGCCTTTGCGCGTCACGTTGAAACTGTTCGTTTCGAAATCGAAGTCTTGTTGATCGAGTCCGACAAGTTCGCTGATACGTATTCCGGTACCCAAAAACAGAGTGAGTATGGCGACGTCGCGCGGACGTGTTATATCGTGATATGCGTTTTCGCGCTTGGAAATGTCGTTCAGCGTTTGAGAATCGACTCTGTCGAGCAATTTAACGACTTCGTCGGCTTCGAGCCGTATAATCGGTTTTTCGTGGATTTTGGGCAAATCGACTTTGGCGCAGACGTTGCTGGACAGCCTGTCCTTATTGAAAAAATACTTGAAAAACGACCTGAGAGAGCAAAGTTTGCGTGATTTGGCGCGTTCGCCACACGTGTATTTTTTGCCTTTAAACTCGTAAGATGATAGATAATCAAGGTACAATTCTATATCGTAGGCTTTGAGTTTTTCAAGATCCACGAGTTCGATTTCGGTCGGTTGAAGGCCTTTGTACACGTTTTTGGACAGATAATCAAAGAAAATCCGTAGGTCGTAGACGTAATTCAATCTGGTGAGCGTTGAGGTGCGCATTTGAATTCCCACGATAAATTCGCGGACGTACAAAGGCAATTCCTTGCAAAGTTCGCGTATCTTCAAAAGATTATTTTCGTCACGCTTCGTGTAGTAAGATTCCATACAAAAATTATATCATAGTATCCCGAAATTATCAAGCGTTATTTCGATAATTCCGACTCAGGGCTTCTAAATAAGATTTTTGATTTAAGATTTTGATTTGATTTTTTTATTAGAAAGAAATGCTCAATAAACCGGCAAGATTAAACAAGTAATTAAGCCGCAAATTGGAATAAACCAAAGTATACTCTAAATTACCTGTTTTTTGGGTGTTACTCTGCGTAAAACCTGTCTTTTACGCAGAGTTTAAGTAGGTGTATGGGGTAATGAAAAGGGCTTTCGGGACTAACTCCCTATTTGCCCGAATAATTATAATCGCAACCGATTTGCCCAAATTTTCCAAATTGCCGACAGACAAGCCGCTTGAAAAGAACGGAATCGCCCATTATGTCAAACATACAAAAGACAATCTATTGCCAAATTGCCCATTTTGCCGACATACAAAGACAAACTATTTGCCAATCCCCAAAACTGTCTATGGACAAACCATTGCTTCAAAATTGCGAACATACAAAAGATAACCGATTTGCCAAATTGCCTATTGCTCCAAAATTGTCAAAAGAAAAACGAGCCGTTAATTAAGTTGCAAAAACAGACGGAAGCAAACGGCGCGAAAAGGAATTTATTTTTCGAAAATAAAATCACGGCACCCGATTTCGGATACCTATCTTGTATGTATTAGGGGTTTATTTAAAACGAATCAGTTCTTATTGAAGTTTTCGTCCCTACCGAATAATTCGTCAAGCGAAACGCCGTAGTAGTCGGCTAATTTTACGCAAAAATCGATATTCGGCAATACTTCTCCGCGCTCCCAACGCGAAATGTTTTGGATCGAAATGCCTGTGCCATCTGAAACGTTTTTTAACTTTTGGTTGTTAGCGAGCCTATGCTCTTTTAAGTAATTTCCGTAATTATGCATGTCAATTATTTTAGCAACAAATGTACTTTCCAGCAAGTGTTTCGTAGAATTGTGAGCAAAAAATTTTATTTATTATCTTTTTCGACAAAATTCCCTCGACAAAAACGCTCCTCTTTTGCCCTTTTTCTTCTACGCAAAAAGAGACGGAATTTGCTCCCGTCTCTATTTGCAATAAAAAAAATTATTTTCGAGATAACTTTCTCTGATTGCCGATTATTACTCTTTGTTTCGATCTGTCATCGCCTATTTTGATTTGCATTTCTATGGCTTCTGTTTCGTTGTTGAACTTGACGTTGGCAGGATTAAAACTGCCTTGTTCTTTAAACTCAACTTTACCGTCGCCATTTGTCTTTCCTTTTTCTTCTTCGCTTCTGTTGTCTACAACTTCACGTCTGGAAGATTCAAAATAAACCTTGGGCATTTCGATACTGATATTTTCTAATTCGGAGAAACGATAATGATTTACTGGATTTCTTCCTACATATTCCATTATATCTAACTTATCCCCTTCAACAAATCCAATATCGATATAGGTATTATCATCAATATACTTTCTGTAAGTCTTTGATTCATATTGATAATCTTCTAAATTAAACTTATATGTAGACATTTCTTTTAGATTTGTAAAGATTTCGTTATTAAATTTTTTTAATGTAGGCCATATTCCAAATAATTTCATCCATGTGACATCTGCAGGAATTCCGAACATTTCCCTTTCTTTATCTACGGGTTTTTGATAAGCTTCAGTAATCTCGTTTTTCTCATTTTTAATTGAATACATTTCCCCATTTTGATTTGTTTTTTCAAACGATTTTTCTCCATCGGAATAAAATTCTTCGGGGTTTTCTGCTGTATATTGTCTATCTGCTCTAAAATTTCGATTAGTTAGAAGATTATTGATATATGCGTCAAACTTTTCCTGAAACTCTTTTACATCCGGAATGTATGTCCTGTCACAAATTCTATCTTGAGGCAAATTTATGTTTATATATCCGAAATTGTAAATTTCACCTTTAAAATCTTCGGCGTTAATAAAGATTGCGTCATTACCATACATTTTACCTAAACTAATTTCAATATTTTTTTCATTTCCGAGTTTAAAAATAAACATTGAGTCTATCATCTCAACCTTTTCGAGTTCGGCAAAATCAATATTTATTATGTTTTTCAATTCGTCAACTATATTTGCGTTGTCTTTATACCAGTATGACGGGGCTTTTTTACTGTCTTTATTAAATTTATAAAATTTACCGTTTTCACTGAAAATATAGAAATGATTATTATCTTCGCAGTAAATTCCACTTTCTCTTTCAATTTCTTCGTGACCTGCTCCTTTAAACTCTATCATGCCGTTCGAAAAGTAATAATAACCCGTCTTATCTCTCGAATCATTTAATTTTAAATATAATCTAAAATTGATTTCTTTATTCAAATCTTTGTTTTCGTCAAGAAACAAATCTTCGATAGAAAAATTCGTATTAGAAAGATCTTCAATATTAAAAGAAAGTAAAGTTTTAATTTTCTCAATAAATTTAGCGTATTCTTGTTTAAATTCCGGGGTATCTGCGGAGTAAGTTTTGCCGTATTCGATTTCAAGTTGCTTGTCGCCGCCATCGGGATTATTTGGATCGTCCTGCTTGTCGTCATCCTTATCCCCTTCTTCCTGTTTATCAGGCTCTTTTTGCGGATCGTCTTTATCCGCTTCGTCGTTCTTATCGGTGTCCGTTTGAGAGTCACCGCCTTGATTGTTATCGTTTCCGTCGCCCTTATCGGTGTCCGTTTGAGAGTCGCCGC
>CANQAE010000012.1 GCA_947589465.1 uncultured Clostridia bacterium
GACCGACAGCACCAATTGGACCGATAGCACCCGTGGGACCGATAGCACCCGTGGGGCCAACAGCGCCCGTAGGACCTGTGGGACCGACAGCGCCCGTAGGACCGACAGGACCTTGGGGACCCATCGGACCTGTGGGACCGACAGGACCCATCGGACCTGCTATACCACGCGGACCTTGGGGACCGACGGGGCCCATCGGACCGCGCGGGCCGCGACATCCGTTGCAGTTGTCGAAGCAGCCGCAACTGTTATTCGAGTGACAGCAGCAGCCGTTTCTCCAACGATTGTTTTGATTATCATCACAACAAAACATCTGTATTAACCTCCTTTGTACACTATCATATTATTGCGTGCAAGCGAGCGATGTTACTTAAACAGCGTGGAATTATGCAAGGCGAAATGATCGTTCGGCTTAAAAACGAGCGCCATGTTGTTGTGAAACTCGGATTTCGATTTATTGCCGAGATGCCAATAGCAATAACAAAGGCGGATGTGGGGGAGATACCCCGTCGCTTCGGGATTAAAGAAAGTAACGTTTTCGTCGGCTTCGAGCGCTGTCAAAAAGCAGTTTTTTGCTGCCCGAATGTCTTTTCGACTCAAATAGATTTCGCCCATTTTGCACAGCAGGTCGGGGGCAAATACGAATTTGAGTCCATCTTCGAGTTCTTTTAGTTTATCGTCGCAGATTTCGGATAGGTAGAGTGCCGCTTGACCTTTGTCGGCGCGACTTCCCGGTTCGCGCATAAATTTTTTCAGCCATGTCCGCGCCTCGTCGAATTCACCGTTATAGTACAACTCGCTACCGTAGTAAAATGCTTCGCGACCGCCGAGCGTGCCTTTTTGCGCGAGGACTTTTTTTAAAATGCCGAGGTTGCGCAAGGCGTCGCGTGGTTTGAGTTTGCTGTGAACGATGGGGATATTTTCGTAAATTATCTTTCCGCGCGGCTCTATCGCTTCATGCACGCGACCGATGAATTCGTAACCCATGTCCCGCCTAAATATCCTTTCGCGCCAAAAAACCGTTTTTGGAGGCTCGCCCATGTAATAGGGAAGCATTACCATATCGGCGGACAGGGAGGTTTTCAATCTTTTTATGGAGGCGGCTCGTTCTTCGGTCACTATGTCGTCCGCATCGAGCCACATAAGATAGTCGCATTTGCCTAAACTGAGCGAATAATTGCGCGCCGAAGCAAAGTCGTTGTTCCAAGTGTAAAAGTATACTTTGCAACCCGCGGCTTTGCAAATTTCGACCGTTCTGTCGGCGCTTCCCGTGTCTACCACTATGATTTCGTCGGCGAAGATCGGGGCGACTTTCAATAGCCTCGGCAAGGCAAGTTCCTCGTCCTTTACGATCATACATAAACTCAAAGTGTTCATACTATATTTTATTTCGCTTTTGAACTTTTGTTAATAAAAAGTTTTCAGTATGGTTTAGTCCCCATATCCGCAAATCCCTCATAGGGTTCAAATTCCACCTCGCAAAAAATACCCACCCTTGCGGGTGGATATTTATTTTGGTGCGAAGGATGGGGGATGCAGTCGCTGTGCGCCCTTGGTTGCGAGTAAAATTAATCGAACATATCCTGCATATGTCGTCGCAACCGTGAACCGATTTTTGCAAGCAAAAATGGTTCTTGCCCATATCCGCAAAATAAAAACCCACCTTGCAGGTGAGTTTTTATTTTGGTGCGAAGGATGGGGGATGCGGTCGCTGTGCTCCCTTGGTTGCGAGTAAAATTAATCGAACATATCCTGCATAACGTTGTCGCAACCGTGAACCGATTTTTGCAAGCAAAAATGGTTCTTGCCCATGTCTGCAAAAAAATAGCACGGATGCGGAGATCCGTACTATTTTTTGGTGCGAAGGATGGGATTTGAACCCACACGAGAATTAACCACTAGCGTCTGAGACTAGCGCGTCTGCCGTTCCGCCACCTTCGCTCATTACTGAAAATTTAAGAGTCTTTTGGCGTTTCCGCACAGGATATCGTCAAGATAGGGGGTGCAAAGTTTTTTCGTATTGCTCAATTCGGTGATAGCATTTGTCCAAGGACCGTCCGTGCCGAACAGGAGTTTTTTGCCGTCGTGATTGTTTAGCACGAAGTCGATTTGGGACGGAGTCAGGAACATAAACGCAAACGAAGTGTCGAGATAAACGTCACGACCTATCAGCAATTCGAAACACTCGTCCCACAGATCCCAGCCGCCCAGGTGGGCGAATACGAGTTTTGCTCCCGCGAAATCGTCGAGGATCTGCCTTAAAAGTCGCGGGTTGGAATTGTCGCCGCTTATCATGAGGTCATGCCCGCCGTGAAAGAGCATTATCATTCCGTGTTTTGCGCCAAGTTCATAAGCCTTGTAAGACACTTTGCTCGTGAGTTCGGTGCGTTGATAATACGGATGAAATTTTAACCCCTTTATGCCGTGTTCTTTCAATCTTATTATTTCGCCCTCGATATCGGTGTAATCGGGATGAACCGAGCCGAATGGAATAAGATTATCGTAACCGGTGAGTTCGATCGCATAATCGTTGACCGCTTTCACCGACATGGGCGAGTTGGCGATATTGAGAACCACCGAATAGTCAATGCCGCTTTTTTTCATACTCGCCATAAGTCCTTCCGCAGTTCCGTCGTAATGAGGTCCGTACGGCGTGCCGGGTGGAATGAGCGAAGTCGCCTTTTTCGCCAGCAACGGTTTGTAGCAATGAGTATGGAAGTCGATGACCATGCCAAGATTATACTTCATACCGCGCCTTTTGTCAAACGAATTTCGATATGCCGCAGACTAAAAAACAAAAAACAACGCCGCCCCGAAGGACGACGTAGTCTTGAAAATTGCTCAAAAGTCATTTTTGTGTTTTTTTTCGTCTTTGCGACGAAATAAGGAGTCAATGCAGCAGAACAACAAAAATAGATAAAGCGCTGCAACAGAAAGTATTTTTTTTAATAAGTGTGAGGATTTAACACAAATACTTTTGAGCCAATCTCCGATAAGATAAGCAAACGACGATAGGGCAATTAACATAAGGTCTTTGTGGGTTAGATTTCTCGTTTCGAGCCTTTTTTTCCGTTTACGATTAAACGTAGACAAAAACAAATAGACGGTTACGGCGATTATTATTATCAAAGAAATAATTTGCGCAGGAGAAAACGGACCTAAGTAACTGCCGCGGTTGTCGCCGCGTAAAAATTCGACGCAAAAACGTAAAGAAGGGTAGCAATAACAGTATGTAATGAATTTGTGTTTTGAGAATCTTATGGCAAGTATTATCAGCCCCAGCCCGATTGCTTCGAATAGTTGTGTCGGATAAACTTTTTGCCCGTAATGAAATATTCCTGCGGTAGGATTATCGGGAAAGTACAATCCAAAAATACTCGTGGTAGGCAAACCGTAGCAACAACCGCCCAAAAAACAACCTATTCTGCCGAAAAAGTGAAAGACTATGAACGGCAGAGTAGAAAAGTTAAGCCATTCTCCCAAAGTCATGGTCGAATTTTTTTGAAAAACGGAAATCAGTATTGCAAGCGCGATTATCCCCGTGATCACGCCGCCGTAAAAAGTAATTCCGGCAATTTTGAAATATCCGTTTTGAGGTATTTTGAATAGTGCGTCAAAAAATACGGCACCTGCAAAACCAAAAGCAAACGCAATAAAAAGTTTCGGTAAGATAAAATATGCTTCTTGCGCGAAACGATTTGTTTTATGCAATTTGTACAGTATAATCGAGACAAATGCCAATATACCTATGATTGTGCATAATGTAAAAGTGGGGATTTCAAATGACCCGATCGCAATCGTCGGCAGCATTTATTTGGCTTCCTTTTGTAAACAGAAAGACAAAATTGCGCCGATCACAAGCAATATCAATGCGACTATCATAGCCCATTGAAAGAACATTAATATGCTGACCACAACTATCATGACAATTGCGATAATTTGCAATATGCCGCCGACTTTCGGTTTTTTGAAGTCGAGTATGCCGCCTATTAATGCCACTACGCCTGCGCCGAGTCCCAAAACATACGCTGCCCACGTGTAATCTGCCACGCCTGCGGTGATGCCCGAAACCAACTCTGCGCAAAGTGCAAGACCTAATCCACCAATAATTGCGAATACTGCGCCTATAATGCCCAATACTGCTCCCGGAATGGATTTTTTGTTCATAATCTACCTCCTTTGAATATTTTGTTAATTTTGCTTGTGCAAAAGAAATTAACACAAACTATTATAGGTGAGAAAACTTCACTTGTCAAGCGTTTGAGTGAGTTTTCTCATATAATTTTTAGTATGATTATTGCGCAGAGAATAAAAGAGTTGCGATTGCAACATAAAATCAGTCAAAAAAAACTTGCGGACGCGGTAGGAGTGGACAAACGAGCCGTAATTTTTTGGGAGCAAGAAGTGAATGAACCGAAAGCTACTTATATAAGAAATTTGGCTTTGTTTTTCGGTTGTACAGCCGACTATTTGCTTGGATTGAGCGATTACTGAAATTTTTAACAGGCGTTGAGATTTTCCCCGAAAGGGGCGAAATGAATTTTTTGCTTCTTTTACCGTGCCTAAAATCTTGACTTTTACAATAGGAAGTGATAGAATATTTGCGGTTTTTTATTTGAACCGTTTTGGAGGGATACATAAATGTCTGTCACTGCGCTTGTAGGCGCCCAATGGGGCGATGAAGGAAAAGGTAAAATCATTGATATTCTTGCCGAAAAGGCAGACGTCGTCGTGAGATCGCAGGGGGGCAACAATGCGGGTCATACCGTTGTTGCGGACGGGGCAACGTACAAGTTGCGCCTCGTGCCGAGCGGGATCTTATATCCCGACAAGGTGTGCGTCATAGGTAACGGAATAGTTCTCGACCCCAAAGCGTTGCTCGCGGAAATGAAAGAGATCGAAAGGAGCGGCAAAAGTTTGAACGGCTTAAAGATCGACGCGCGCGCTCACGTTGTTATGCCGTATCATATTGCTTTGGACGGACTGAGCGAAAAGATGCGAGGCGGGAGCGATATAGGCACGACAAAGAGGGGAATAGGTCCGTGCTATATGGACAAAGCCGAACGTTCGGGCATAAGAATGTGCGACTTTACGGATGAAAAGATTTTCGAACAAAAACTTCGCGCCAACTTGCTTATTAAGAACAAGATCCTTACCGAAATTTACGGCGGCGAAGCGATAGACTTCGACGAAGTTTTCGGCGAATACGTCGAGTATGCCAAGGCTTTGCGTCCGTATGTTACCGATGCGTCCGTACTCGTTTACGACGCCATTAAGTCGGGCAAAAACGTTTTGTTCGAGGGTGCGCAGGGCGCGCTTCTCGATATCGACGTGGGAACATACCCGTACGTCACAAGTTCGCATCCGACGGCGGGCGGATTTTGCATAGGCACGGGAATAGGACCTACGCTCATCGACGAATGTCTCGGCGTTTGTAAGTCGTACACCACGCGCGTCGGCAAGGGACCGTTTCCCACCGAACTCGACGACGAAGTGGGCGATATGATAAGGCAAAAGGGGGGAGAATACGGCACGGTCACAGGCAGGGCGCGTCGTTGCGGTTGGCTCGACCTTGTAATATTGAGATTTGCGGTACGCGTCAACGGGCTTACGTCGCTCGCCGTAAACAAACTCGATACGCTTACGGGGCTGGGTAAACTCAAAGTTTGCGTAGGCTACAAAAAGGACGGAAAAATTTTGAGCGATTTCCCTGTGGATATTGCAGATCTCGGCGGTTGCGAACCTGTATACGAAATTTTCGACGGTTGGAACGAGGACATCTCGAACGTGCGCGCATACGGAGATCTTCCGCTAAACGCGCGTAAATATATAGAATTCATCGAAAACACTTTGAAAGTAAAGGTCGCAATGGTGGGAGTAGGACCTTCGCGCAAACAGAATCTCACGCGATAAATTTTAAGAAAGTACGCATATGTATTGCGAAAACGCGTTTTGTCGGGTTTTTATTGCCAAGTAAACTAAACAATAAATACTGAAATTATATAATGTAAATCGCGCCGCAAAATTTTCGGCGGCACAAAGCGGGGAAGATTTTATCTTTCCCGCTTTTAGTTTTTGTTTGCGTTTGCTTTGTTCGGCGCGGATTTACTATACAAGCGTTTTCGGGCTGTTCGACGCGATTTACTATATAAGAGTTTAATTGGAGCACGACGATGAAAAATACCGAAACGAAAATAATTTGCCGCGCGAAAAGGCGCGAAAAAGGGCGAAAACGGGCATTCCGAAAAAATTTATTCAAAATATAAAAATTTATGCATTAAATCGCTTGACAAATCTTGTCAAATTACTTTATGATATTATAATGCAGTATTTTGCGGAGTTTCGCTTTTGCAAGAGCAAACACTATTAAAGGAGATTTTAAATGTCCGAAAGAATCATAAGGAAGGTTAAGTACGGCAACACCGAAAGGCTATCGTTCAATCAGTGCCAGGAAGTCATCGAAATGCCGCAACTTATCGAAGTGCAAAAGGCGTCTTACGCGGAGTTTTTAAATCACGGCATAGGAGAGGTGCTCAGTGATTTTTCTCCCATCACCGACTTTTCGGGTAGGATCGCACTTCATTTTTTGGAACATCACTTGGACGAAAAGACCAAGTACAGCGAAAAGGAATGTAAAGACCGTGACGCTACTTACGCAGCCGCTTTGAAAGTCAAAGTAAGGCTCGAAGTTTACGACGAAAACGGCAATGTGGACAACGCCATAGAACAAGAAGTGTTTATGGGCGATTTCCCGCTTATGACCCCCAACGGCTCGTTCATCATAAACGGCGCCGAACGCGTTGTGGTAAGCCAACTTGTCCGTTCTCCCGGCGTATATTTCGATATGCAGAAGGATATCAAGACAGGTCAGGCGTATTATGCAGCGACCAATATTCCGTCACGCGGCGCATGGCTCGAATTTCAGGAAGATTCTTCGGGCGTTTTGTGGGTACACGTCGATCGCACGCGCAAGGTGCAAGCCACCGTTTTGTTGCGTGCTCTGTCGGCTACGCAAACGACGAATAAGTTCGAAACGGACGACGACCTCATCAATATGTTCCACGGCGAAAAACTTATCGTCAACACCTGCCAAAAAGACGCAGCCAAGGACGAAAAAGCCGCTCTCGACGAACTCAACAAAAAACTCCGTCCCGGCGAAGTGTTCAACAAGGACAGCGTATGCAATTACATCGACGGACTTATGTTCGACCGCCGCAAGTACGACTTGTCGAGAGTAGGAAGATATAAGTTCAACAAAAAACTCGCTTTGCGCGCGCGCATTACGGGCAAGACGGCGTACGAGGACGTGGTGGACGGCGATGGCGTGCTTTACGTAAAGAAAGGCGAAATTATAGACGAGCCCACTGCGTACAAGATTCAGAACAGCGGTATCAACGAGGTCAAAGTCGCCATTTCTTCCGAACCTTATTATCACGTCGTTATCGGCAACAACATGGTCGAACTTAACGGGTATGTGGATTGCAATCCACGCGATCTCGGCATAACCGAAATGGTGCATTATCCCACTCTCAAAAAGTATATCGACGAGGCTCAAAGCCCCGAAGAACTCATGGGACTCATTGCGTCGAACGTCGATAATCTCATCGTAAAACATATACTCATAGACGATATAATAAGCACTATCAACTATTTGATAGGTTTAAGATACGATATCGGTTTCATAGATAACATAGACCACCTCGCGAACCGCAGAGTTCGCAGCGTCGGCGAACTTTTGCAAAACCAATTCCGTATCGGTATAGCAAGACTCGAACGCGTCATAAGGGAGAGAATGCAGATCCAGCAGGACAGCGATCTCACCCCGCAAAATCTTATTAACATAAGACCCGTTTCGAGCGCGATAAAAGAATTTTTCGGGTCAAGCCAACTCTCTCAATTTATGGACGAAACGAACCCCATTGCCGAACTTACGCACAAGAGAAAGTTGTCTGCGCTCGGTCCCGGCGGACTCAATCGCGAAAGGGCTTCATTCGAAGTGCGCGACGTGCATTACACTCATTATTCGCGTATGTGCCCCATAGAAACGCCCGAAGGACAAAACATAGGACTAATAAGTTCGCTCAGCAGTTACGCGCGCATAAACGAATACGGATTCATTGAGGCTCCGTACCGCAAGGTGGACAAGGTGAACAAGCGCGTCATTCCGGGACCCGAAGGGGTAGAATATCTCGCCGCCGACGAGGAGGACAGATATTCGGTGGCTCAGGCGACAGAACCGCTCGACGAAAACAATTGGTTTGTACACGAACGTGTGCTTATGCGTTATCGCGAGGATATAGCAGAACGACCGCGCGAGGAAATAGATTATATGGACGTTTCGCCGCGACAGATGATTTCGGTCGCAACGGCGCTCATACCGTTCCTCGAAAACGACGATACCAACCGTGCGCTCATGGGATCGAACATGCAGAGGCAGGCTGTGCCCCTTCTCAAACCCGAAGCGCCCATCGTCGGCACCGGCATAGAGCATAAGATCGCTTACGATTCGGGCGTTATGGTGATAAGCCGCAAACCCGGCGTAGTTACTTATGTGGACGCGGATACAATAAAGGTCCTCGAAGACGAGGGCGAACTCGCTACCTATACTCTCAAAAAGTTCCAAGCGTCCAACCAAGGTACTTGTATAAATCAAAAGCCGATAGTAAACAAAGGACAGAGGGTCAAGGCAGGCGAAGTGCTTGCCGACGGACATTCGACGCAGAACGCCGAACTCGCGCTCGGTCGAAATATTTTGGTCGGCTTTATGTCGTGGGAAGGTTATAATTACGAGGACGCGGTACTCATCAGCGAAAAGATAGTAAAAGACGACGTGTTTACTTCGATCCATATCGAGGAACACGAAATAGAGGCGCGCGACACCAAACTCGGCGAAGAAGAAATCACTCGCGATATTCCCAACGTCGGCGAGGACGCGCTCAAAAACCTCGATGAGGACGGCATAGTCAGAATAGGCGCCGAAGTCGATTCGGGCGACATTCTCGTCGGCAAGGTCACCCCCAAGGGCGAAACCGAACTCACTCCCGAAGAAAGACTTTTGCGTGCGATCTTCGGCGAAAAGGCAAGGGAAGTAAGAGATACGTCGTTGAAAGTTCCGCACGGAGAGGGCGGTATCGTTGTGGACGTAAAGATATTCACCCGCGCCAACCGCGACGAAATGAGTCCGGGCGTAAACAAACTCGTGCGCGTCTATATCGCTCAAAAACGTAAGATCTCGGTCGGCGACAAGATGGCGGGCCGTCACGGAAACAAGGGTGTCATTTCGAGGATATTGCCTCAGGAAGATATGCCGTTCATGGCGGACGGAACTCCGCTCGAAATAGTGCTTAATCCCCTCGGCGTGCCCTCGCGTATGAATATAGGTCAGGTGCTCGAAGTGCATCTCGGTCTTGTCGCAAAGGCGCTCGGCTGGAAGGTGGCTACTCCCACGTTCGACGGCGCGCTCGAAAGCGACATATATTCGCTTCTCAAAGAGAACGGATTCTCAACGGACGGTCAGGTTGACGGCAAGATACAGATGTACGACGGACGTACAGGCGAACCGTTCGAAAACCGTTCGACGGTCGGATATATGTACATGATAAAACTTATCCACCTTGTAGACGACAAGATACACGCAAGATCGACGGGACCGTATTCGCTCGTTACTCAGCAGCCGCTCGGCGGTAAGGCGCAGTTCGGCGGACAACGTTTCGGCGAAATGGAAGTTTGGGCGCTGTACGCATACGGCGCGGCAAATATTTTGCAAGAGATCATGACGGTCAAGTCCGACGACGTTGTGGGCAGAGTCAAGACTTACGAATCTATCGTAAAGGGACTCAATATGACAGAACCGGGAATACCCGAATCGTTCAAAGTTCTCATAAAAGAACTTCAAGCCCTCGCTCTCGACGTTAAAGTGCTTACCGAGAACAAGGAAGAAGTGGGAATAAGAGAACTCATCGAGGACGACGAGGAAGCGGATATGCAGGATCAACGCAAATCTTTCGATCATCGCGATCTCAACTTCGACGACGAACTCGAATTCCCGACGGACAAAGATGCGTTCGAAGAAGATATTTCGCTCGACGAAGAAGATCTAGGCGAAGTGAGCATTCTCGACGAGGATATCGAACTCGATGATCCGTTTGCGGACAGAGAACTCGATCCCGATGAAGACGACGACCTGTTTGGGTTCGAAGACGACGATAAGTAAGGCGGAGGGAGAATAAAATGTTTGAATTAAATAATTTCGACTCGATGCAAATCGCGATTGCGGGTCCTAACAAAATAAGAGAATGGTCGCACGGTGAAGTTACAAAGTCGGAAACCATAAATTATCGTACTCAAAAACCGGAACGCGACGGCTTGTTCTGCGAGAGGATCTTCGGTCCCACCAAGGACTGGGAATGTTATTGCGGCAAGTATAAGCGCGTAAGATACAAGGGCGTTATTTGCGACAAGTGCGGCGTTGAAGTCACCAAGTCGAAGGTAAGACGCGAACGCATGGGTCACATCGAACTTGCCGCGCCCGTAACCCACATATGGTATTTCAAAGGTGTGCCGAGCCGCATAGGACTTATGCTCGACATTCCGCCCAAAAAACTCGAACAGATAGTCTATTTTGCCGCTTTCGTCGTGCTTGACAAGGGCGAAACAGAGTTCGAATATAAGCAGGTCATCACCGACGCCGAACTCCTTGCCGCTCAGGAAAAGTACGGTCCCAAGGCGTTCAGAGTGGGAATGGGTGCAGAAGCGATAAAGGAACTGCTTGGCAATATCGACCTCCAAAAGGAATATGACACTCTCAAAGAGATAGTCAACGGCTCGACGGGTCAAAAGAAAGTTAAGGCGATCAAGCGTCTTGAAATTTTCGACGCATTCCTCAAAAACGGTACAGATCCCACGTGGATGGTTCTCGACGTATTGCCCGTTTTGCCGCCCGAACTGCGACCCATGGTACAACTTGACGGCGGACGCTATGCAACGAGCGACCTCAACGATCTGTATCGCAGAGTCATCAACCGCAACAACCGTTTGAAGAAATTGCTTGAAATCAACGCTCCCGATATCATTATCCGCAACGAAAAGCGTATGTTGCAGGAAGCAGTCGATTCGCTCATAGACAACGGCAGACGAGGAAAAGCCGTTTCGGGCGCAGGCAATCGCGAACTCAAATCGCTCAGCGGTCTGCTTCGAGGCAAACAAGGTCGATTCAGGCAGAACCTTTTGGGTAAACGTGTAGACTATTCGGGACGTTCGGTTATCGTAGTCGGTCCCGAACTTAAAATGTATCAATGCGGTCTTCCCAAGGAAATGGCGCTCGAATTGTTCAAGCCGTTCGTTATGCACGAACTCGTGGCGCAAGGAAAGACTCACAACATAAAGAGCGCGAAACGTATAGTCGAACGCGCCGGCAAGGAAGTATGGGGAGTACTCGAAGGAGTCATTAAAGATCATCCCGTTCTCCTCAACCGTGCGCCGACGCTGCACAGATTGGGCATACAGGCGTTTGAGCCGGTACTCGTAGAAGGCCGCGCAATAAAACTTCATCCGCTCGCTTGCGGCGCGTTCAACGCAGACTTCGACGGCGACCAGATGGCTGTCCACGTACCGCTTTCGGTGGAAGCGCGCGTCGAGGCAAGATTCCTTATGCTCGCCACCAACAACATTTTGAAACTCAGCGACGGCAGACCCGTTTGCTCGCCCACGCAGGATATGGTCCTCGGTTGCTACTATCTTACAATAGCCAAACCGGGCGCGAAAGGCGAAGGAATGATCTTCTGTGACGAGGACGAGGCGAAAATGGCTTATGCCAACAAGGAGATCGAACTTCAAAGCAAGATATGGGTGCGCGTTACCAAGACGATAGACGGCGAAACCAGAAGCAAGCGCATAGAAACGACTGTGGGCAGGCTCATATTCAACGACATTATTCCGCAGGACCTCGGCTTGAAACTTTGCGAGGACGACGACGGAAAGGTCATCGAGAGCGATAAGAACGATCCGTTCACCCTCGAAATCGACGCTTGCGTGGACAAATCCCGCTTGCAGATGATTGTCGACACCACGTTCAAACTCAAAGGCGCGACCGAAACGGTAAAAATGCTCGACAATATCAAGTCGCTCGGCTACAAATATTCGACGATAGGCGCTATCACGACGAGCGTGTTCGATATGAATATCCCGCCCGAAAAGAAGCAAATTCTTGCCGACGCGGAGCAACGAGTAATAAATATCGAAAGACTTTACGATCGCGGACTTATGACCGAGGACGAAAAGTACAAGTTGGTCGTAAACGAATGGACGATCGCGAACAACGACGTTACGAATGCGCTCAAAAAGACGTTGACGAAGTTCAACCCCATAAATATGATGGCTGTGTCGGGTGCGCGCGGTAGCATGAAGCAGATTGCCCAACTTTCGGGTATGCGCGGACTTATGACTAACCCGCAAGGTAAAACGCTCGAAACGCCCGTAAGATCTTCGTTCCGTGAAGGTCTGTCCGTTCTCGAATACTTTATTTCGTCGCACGGCGGCAGAAAAGGTCTTGCGGATACCGCGCTTAAAACGGCGGACTCCGGATATCTTACCCGTCGTCTTGTGGACGTTTCGCAGGACGTCATAGTAAGAGAAGAAGATTGCTGCGAGGGTCAGGCGCCCAAGGGAGTTTATACGACCGCCATTATGGAGGGCAATCAGGTCATCGAATCGCTTGCCGATCGTCTTAACGGCAGGTTTGCCGCCGAGGACGTCGTATATCCCGAAGGACACGAAAAGGCGGGCGAGGTCATTGTCGCTTGCAACGAACTTATTACAGAGGATCTCGCAAACCTCATACAAAACGTAGGCATTACGGGCGTTACTATCCGTACTGTGCTTACGTGCAAATCCAAGCACGGCGTTTGTGTAAAGTGCTACGGCAAAGATATGTCGGGTTCAACTCCCGTTCGAGTGGGCGAAGCGGTGGGCATCATAGCCGCTCAGTCCATAGGCGAACCGGGCACGCAACTTACCATGCGTACATTCCACACGGGCGGCGTCGCTGCGGCTGACGATATTACCCGTGGTCTGCCGCGTGTCGAAGAATTGTTCGAAGCGCGCAAACCCAAGGGCGTTGCGGTCGTTGTAGAACACGGCGGCGTACTGAGTATAATAGAAAAGGACGGCAAACGCGATATTCTTGTTAAGCGCGATGACGGCAAAGAGGAGTCATATTCCATTCCGTACAGCGCGAAACTCAAACCGAATATCGTCGAAGGCGCGACCGTAATGAGCGGCGACGCATTGACCGAAGGTCCTATCAATCCGCATGACATTTTGCGCACGAAGGGTCGAAAATACGTTCAGGATTATATCTTGCGCGAAGTTCAGTCGGTTTACCGCAGCCAAGGCGTTCAGATAAACGACAAGCATATCGAAGTTATCGTAAGACAGATGCTCAAAAAAGTTCGCATAGAGGACAGCGGCGATACCGATTTGTTGCCGGGCGCTATGGTCGATCTTTCCGCTTTCGACGAGGCTAACGCAGCCGCTATGGAAAAGTACGGCCGCACCGCCGTGGGCAAGCATACCTTGCTCGGCATTACCAAGGCGGCTCTTGCGACCGAATCGTTCCTTTCGGCGGCGTCGTTCCAGGAAACGGCGAGAGTGTTGACCGAGGCTGCCATAAAGAACAAGATAGATCCGCTTATCGGACTTAAAGAAAACGTCATCATAGGCAAACTCATTCCCGCAGGTACAGGTATGAAAAAGTACAATAATATCTATCCGCAGGAAGTTACCGACAGAGCGGAACGCGAAATGGAAGCGCGTAAGGCAGAAATCAACGAATGATGGATAAGCCCGAAAAAGACAAAAAGCCCGAAAAGGGCAAAGATAAAAAAGAACAGGCTCGTCGCGAAGCGGAAATTTTCAAAAGAAAATATTTCGACTACTACGACGACATTAAGATCTCCGTCAAGGAAGATTGGTAACAAAATCAAAATAAACGGTTTGGAATTGTCCAAGCCGCTTATTTTTTTTGTATCAAAAGGTCGTCGTTTCGTCGTCGCCGTCGGTAGTCGGCGGAATAAAGCCGAGAAGCAGTACTATAATTATTATTTGATTTAAGTTTCCCGTAAGCCCGCGGCAAGAATTATCACATTCGTCGTTGTTGCTTATGAGTAGTAGGATGATAAGCAATAATTTGAATATTTCGTTTTGTCCCATGTCCGCCTCCGTATGAAATATTATATGCACGCATAATGTTTTTCGTTACAAGAGTATAAAAATTATTTGCAAGGCAATAATCTATACCGGAGGACGATATGAAAATAATAAAAAGGCTCACAAAATACATACTTGTTGCATTGCTTGTAATTTCGATTTGTTTTTCGGGCATAATTTGCGTCGGTTGCGTAGATAATAAACATATAAGCGAAGGGGCGCTTTTGCGACTGCACATTCGCGCCGATAGCAACGACAGCGTAGATCAAAACGTAAAATTGCTCGTAAGGGACGACATAGTCGCTTACCTCAGCGAGCAAAACAAAGACGTTGCTACCTTTGCCGAGGCTTACGCAAGGATCGATTCTCAACGCGATACGCTCAAACGTATTGCAGACAAACGGCTGAAAAGCGAGGGAATGGATTACGTTGCCGAGGTCAAACTTACGAGAGAATATTTTCCGACACGCTCGTACGGAGATGTGATCGTGGACAGCGGATATTACGATGCGCTGATAATAAATCTCGGAAGCGGCAAGGGGGACAATTGGTGGTGCGTGGTGTATCCGCCGTTATGTTATCTTGACGCAACGGACGATTTTCATTATAAGTCCAAACTAAAAGAGCTGATAGACAAATATTTTTAGCGCCTTTCGCAATACGGGAGGTGTTTTTTTTGAAGAAAAAGATCGCAATAGTGTTTTTGGCGCTCATATTGTGCGTGACAAACGTGGCGTTCGCCGGCGCGAAAACCGCTTACGCCGCGAACATCGTCAAGGGCGATACCGCCGCAAATATCAGGGCGGTTCAGACGCGGCTATCCAATTGGGGGTACTATACGGGCAAGGTGGACGGCATATGGGGTAGCAAAACGCTTGCCGCCGTCAAATACTTTCAGCGACGCAACGGATTGGTCGCCGACGGCATAGTGGGACCTGCTACCGAAGCGGCAATGGGACTGAGGCTCGGCAGTTCGTCGAATTCGCCGAGTACGAGCAACGCGAATTTGAATTTGCTCGCGCGGTGCGTGTATGCGGAAGCGCGCGGAGAGCCGTATATCGGGCAAGTGGCTGTCGCCGCCGTAGTGCTCAACAGGGTCAAATCATCGTCGTTTCCAAACAGCATATCGGGGGTAATTTACCAACCGGGCGCGTTTACGTGCGTCAGCGACGGGCAGATCAATCTTACGCCTAATCAGTCGGCGTACAATGCGGCGCGCGACGCGCTCAACGGCTACGACCCGACGGGCGGCTGTCTTTACTATTATAACCCTGCTACGGCGACGAGCAAGTGGATATGGTCGCTTAAAGTCACGCTTACGGTGGGACGCCACTCGTTTGCGCTCGGCAAATAAGGAGGAATTATGGAAGAAAGAAAGAGAGGGATATGGGCTGCGATATTGAGCGCTGTATTCGGATTCGTCATTTTGGTCGGCTGTCTGCTTTTTGGGATATTTTATATAAAATCGGATCACGAAAAAAATCTAATGAAACTCGAAAGCGCATATCAAAGCAGTTTTTACGAACTCAGCGAAGGCGTTTCGTCGATAGAAACCAACCTCGGCAAAATGATGGTAAGCACGTCGGACACCGCAAACATAAGACTTGCCGCCGAAAATTACCGCAACGCTCAATCGGCGCTGAGAGGACTGAGCAATTTGCCGATAGACAGGCAAAGCACCGCTTCGACGGCTAAATTCCTCAATCAAGTGGGGGATTGGAGCGACAGTATGATGAGAGCGGCGGCGCGAGGGGATGATCTAACGCCGTATCGCGACAAAATCGAGGAGATATATATTTACACCGCTCAACTCAATTCGCGTATAAGCGATATGCTTGCGCTCGTAGGCGACGATTATCTTATAGTCAATAACGCGAGCAAAGAAAAACTCTCGAATTTCGACTACAACGAAAAAAGCGTCGATCCATCTGCGGAATATCCCGAACTCATATACGACGGACCGTACTCGTCGGCTCAGGACAAGGATTCGTTCGGAGAACTGAACGAGTTGCCCGAAATAACCGAAACCGAAGCGATCAAGATCCTTATCGACGCGTTCGACGACGTGCGCAACATAGAACATTGCGGCACGGGTTCCAAGCCCGAATGTTATATGTTTACCGCAAACATCGGCGACGACCAACTTTTCGCAGCCATATCTTTACACGGCGGCAAGATCCTTTCGGTGGAAACGAACAGAACGATAGACGTTGCGAGATACGGCGAAGAAGCGATCGCGCGAATGGCCAAAACTGTTGCCGTCGATCTTGGCTACGACAATCTTACCGAAGTTTGGTACAACGAAGTGGACGGCGTCGCGACTGTCAGCCTTGTTCACGAACAAGACGGTGTAATCTGTTATACCGACCTTGTCAAAGTCAAGATGGGACTTGACGGAAGTTTTATCGGTTTCGAAGCAACGGGCTACTGCAAGTGCCATAAGTGCAGGGAACTCGTACCCGTCATAAGTCCTTCCGCCGCCGCAAGCAGCGTGTCGAACAAACTCAAAATAGTCAATATCCGTCCCGCGCTTATTCCAAAAGACGGCAAAGAAGTGCTTTGTTATGAAGTGGCGGCTACGTTTAAGGGACTGAGGTATTTCGTCTATGTGGACGCAACGGACGGCTCCGAAGTCGAGATCATGCGAGTCACCGAACAGCCCGGACAGGGCAAAATGGTGGCGTAACCGTTAATTTATCATTATAATAGTTATTTTCGGACATTCAGCCTGACGACCTAACAGTCGTCGGGCTGTTTTCATTCTCAAACTGACGAACTGACCGCCGTCGGGCTGTTTTCGTTCACAAAAATTTTTTTGAAATTTTTTCAGTTAGCCCCTGCTAACTGCTTGACAACCGCCTAGTCAATGGTGTAATATATGGATGTAGTTCGCAATTGCGAACTCATTAAAAATCATATGGTTCGCCATTGCGAACCGAAAGGAGGCAATATGCCGATATTTGCGGCACCGATAGGGGTGGATCTCAAAGTGACGAAGATCCTCGCGGACGAAAAGACGAAAAGGCATCTCGAAAATCTCGGAATTTTGGCAGGAAGTAATTTGTCGCTCGTATCTTCTTCGAACGGCAACATAATCGTAAAAATCAAAGACGGCAGGATAGCCATAAACAGGCAACTTGCAATGAAGATCTTTGTGGCATAGGAGTAGAATATGGAAAAGTATTTGAACGAATTTGCGGTAGGGCAAAAAGGAAAGGTCAAGCGAATAACGGCGGACGGAAAGATCAAACGCCGTCTGTTCGATATGGGAGTTACGCCCAACGCCGAGATTTTGCTGCGTAAAATTGCGCCGCTCGGCGACCCGATAGAAGTCACCATACGCGGCTACGAACTTTCGCTGAGAAGGACGGAGGCTCAGGCGATACTTATGGAGGTGGAAAGTGATTAAATTTGCTTTGGCGGGCAATCCCAACTGCGGCAAGACGACGCTTTTCAACACGTTGACGGGTTCGACCGCCCACGTCGGCAACTGGCCGGGCGTTACCGTAGACAAGCGCGAAGGACTTTACAAGAAACTCGCCGAAAAGGTGCAGATAGTCGATTTGCCGGGCATATATTCGCTTTCGCCATACACACCCGAAGAAGTGATATCGCGTAACTTTATTCTCGACGAAAAGCCCGAATGTGTTATAAACGTGGTGGATGCTACCAATCTCGAAAGGAACTTGTATCTTACCACTCAGATTCTGGAAATAGACGTTCCCGTAATAGTCGCACTCAATATGATGGACGCGGTCAAGGCGAACGGCGACAAAATAGTTATCGAAGAACTTCAAAAAGTTCTCGGCGTGCCTGTGGTGGGCATAAGCGCCCTCAAAAGAGAGGGGACGGACGAACTTATGCAAAAGGCGTTCGAACTTGCTCAAACCAAACGAAACGGCACGACTATTCTCGAAAATACCATAGTGGGTCCGATTATTGCCAAGGTCAAAGAGGCTTTGCCGCAAGATCTCGGTAGCAAATTGTTCCATGCGATAAAACTTATCGAGGGCGACGAACTCGAAGTCAAAGCCCACCCCGAAGCGGACAAGATAGCGACAGAACTCAAAGCGCAACAGCCCGACGACGGATTCGACGGTGATTACGAGGCGGTAGTCGCCGATAGAAGATACGATTACATATCGGTCAATTTCAAAAAGGCGATAGTCAAGGCAAACAAGCAGGGAATGACGAAGTCGGACAAAATCGACAAGGTTATGACTCACAGAATATGGTCGATACCGCTCTTTCTCGTCATAATGTTTGCCGTGTTCCATTTCGTGTTCAGCGAGGACCTGCTGTTTATGAACGCTATATTCGGTTTGGAGATCAAAAGCGAAACAGCAGTTAACTTCTTCACGGGAATGGGGTACGAGGGAGAACCGCTCGGTGGTATTCCGTCGCTCGGCGTGTTCCTGCAAAGTTGGATGGGGTTTGTGTTCGATCAACTCGGTGAATTGTTCGGGCTGTTTATGTCGACCGATACTTGGTACGGCGCGCTCATTATAGACGGTATAATAGGCGGCGTAGGCGCGGTCGCGTCGTTTATTCCGCAGATCTTGCTTCTGTTCCTGTTCATATCCATAATGGAGGATAGTGGCTATATGGCGCGCGTAGCGTTCATTATGGACCGCGCGTTCCGAAAGTTCGGGCTGTCGGGAAAGGCTTTCATACCCATGCTCATGGGCTTCGGTTGCTCGGTACCCGCCATGATGGCGGCGCGTACGCTCGAAGATACGTGCGAAAGGGATAGGACGATAAGGCTCGCAACGTGCTTTTCGTGCGGTGCGAAAGCGCCGATATGGGCTATGCTTGCGGTAGTTGTGGGCGGATTTTTCGGGGACATATTCGTATTTACGATATACCTCCTCGGCATAGTGATAGCGATCGTTTCCGCGCTCATAATGAAACTGTTCGGCAAGAATCACGATGTGCCTCCGTTCATTATGGAACTGCCTGCTTACCACGCGCCCCAATTCAAAAATCTTATGGCGCATCTGTGGGAAAAACTCAAACACTACGTCGTTAAAGCGGCAACGATAATAGCCGCCTCCACCGTCGTGATATGGTTCTTGTCCAATTTCGGTTGGGCGTTCTGGAACGGAATGGTCGAGATAGAAAACAGTATTCTCGCAGATATAGGCAGGGGACTGAGTTACATATTCTATCCGCTCGGCTGGGCTATGGGCGCGGACGGTTGGAAGTATACCGTGGCTACGCTTACCGGACTTATCGCGAAAGAGGACGTTGTTTCGACCTGCGAACTGCTCGGTCTTGCGAGCGGCGCGATAGGGCTCTCAACTGCGGGGATATATGCGTTTGCGGCATACAATCTGTTTACGTTGCCTTGCATGGCGGCTGTGGCTACGGCAAAAGGCGAAAGCACGAAAAAGGGTTTTTGGGTGACGCTCGCCTGGTGGTTCGCTTCGTCGTACGTAATTTCGCTCATAATATACTGGGTACTCGAACTGTATTCGGTAGCCGTATGGGCGGGAATACTCGTGACGCTCGTACTCGTAGCGGCGATAGTCGCGAGCGGTATAGTGCTGTCGCGCAGAATAAAAAAATATTCGAAGGAATAAAATTATGCAATGGTATGAGATATTGATAGCGGTGATAGCGGCGGCGATAGTCGCGCTCCCCATTATATTGCATTTCGTCAACAAAAAGAAAGGCAAACATTCTTGCGGTTGCGGTTGCGACTGCGGATGTACCGAATGTTCTTCGTGCGAGAAGTGCAAGCACGAAAGCGATAAATAACTCTCTTTTTCTCCGTAAAAAGCCGCCTTTTGTTAATCGAGGGCGGCTTTTCGTTATACGAAATTTTATCTTGGTATTAGTAACGTTTAGGTAGTCGTTGCGTTTAGGTATGCGTATTCGTTTCTCAATAGCCGTAGCGTTTGAGTATGCGTTTACACTCCACGAGCAATTCTTCTTTAAGCGCGGCGGGTTTGAGAATTTTTATGCTGCTGCCGAACGAAAGCAATTTGTTTATGAGCAAGTTTCCTCCGTACAGCGACGCTTTGGCAACGTAATTGGTGCCGCGTTCGGTTATCGCGTCGTAACCGAGCCATTCTTCGACGTCGGCGAGGGCGGTCGAAAAGAATTCGAATTCCACTTCCACGAGGTCGGTATCGTCGAACGTGCCGTTGAGTTTTTCGTACACGTCGCACTCGCGCCGAACGAACTTTTCGTCGGTTATGGAAAGGCTCCTTATGCGAGCGAGTCTGAACAGACGGAAATCGTTGCGCAGATGGCAGAATCCGTATACGTACCATACCCCTTCTTTGAGCACGAGGCAGTACGGGTCGAAATCGCGAACGCTGTAATAGTCCTTGTTGTCAGTGTACGACATATGGAGAGTAAGATCGCCGTCGATGGCTTTGTTTATGGCTTCCATTTTTCCGCGATAGTTTTGGGGATTTGTCCAGGTGCCCACGTCAATAATCAGAGTATCTGTTTTTAGAAGGTATTTTTCGTTCTCTTTGACTTTGCCTATGTGTTTGAGTTTTTCGATGAGTTCGTGATTGCTCCCGAACGAAGTCGCCGTCGCGTTTAGGCAACTGAGCAGCCTATGCAATTCGTCCTCGGTGAAGAAAGAACGCTCCAACTTGAAGTCGTCGGCTACCATATAACCGCCGTTTGCACCTCGCACCGTGATTATCGGGACGCCCGCTTCGCACAGCGAATCTATATGGCGCGCGACCGTGCGCGTGCTTATTTCGAACTTTTCGGCGAGATACTCGCGCTTAACTTTTCGGTTGTTGAGAATGGTAAGAAGTATACCGAACATAATAGAAGTTTTCATTATTTTGCCTCCGCGGGAAAAATTACAAAAATATTTTATTATACAGGACATAACGTTGTCAAGTTTTATGAGGTATAATAATAAAAAAATTCGGGAGGATTTGAATTTATGTATGTGTGTGTTTCTTGCACGGGTAATTTGAGAGCGGGCGACATAGTTATTTTGGAGAAAAGCGTCGAATTCGGCGAGGTCGCTGCAAAGATGATAGGGGGAGGAATAGTCGGCTTCGTCACCGACATTCAGCCCGAAGGTTGCGTGTCCAAATATTTCGTCGAACGCAAGATAGGCGACAAGCGCGTCATAGGACACGCCGTCATTCTCAACGGAAACGTAGCATTGTTCGAAACGGACAGCCCCGTATTCAACGCAAATTACGACTGCAAAACTTATTCGAGATGCAGGGTGTGAATACTAAAATTCGGCTTTATTTGGAAAAAATATAAATTTTGGCAAAAAAGCGCTCAAAAAGAATTGTTATTTTCCGTCGGTTGTGGTAAAATGTTACAGTACGTATATTAAACTACGGAGAGAGGCAATGAAAAAATTTAAAACCATTTATTATCCGATTCTCGTCGCCTTGTTCGCGATCGCTTTGATCTTGGGCTTTGTTTCAAATCAAATAGGTTACGGCGCGCAGGCGGACAAGAATTTTGTGGATTCCGTAAAGTCGTATATGGAGGGAATGAATTTCGTTCACAACTCCTACTATTCTACGAATCAACAAAAGGTGTGCGATAATATCGAAAGAACTTTGAAGGCAGCGGGCATTTTCAGTGCGGGCGGCTTCAAAGACGACGGCTACGAGGACGCAACGTACAACGAAACGGACGGAAAGCGCGAAGTTAGTTATGTAATTCAAAAAGTTACGCTCGATAGATCCACGCTCGATCAAATCAATAAAAACGATGACGAACTCAATTATTCGTTCAAGACGGTGACCAATATCGTAGTTGTCGTTCCGGGCGAAAGTGACAGCAACGTCGTGCTGTTTACCGCGAATTACGATACGGCGGCTAAAAGCCAGAGCGGTATCGAAACTATGGAAGCGGCGGCTATGCTCAAAACCGTGCTTGACGTTGCGAAAGATTACGACGGCGGCAAGATCCCCGAAAGGACGATGATATTCCTGTTTACCGACGCAGAACACGAAGGCGCGGTCGGCGCGTATGCGTTCAAAAACCAATTCATGGGATTCGACGGAATTGCAGGCAAAGTCAAAGTGGCTGTGAATTTCGGCGCGAACGGCACCGGACCTTTGGCTGTATCTGCGGACAAACTCGATGTGTCTGCTGTAAAGGGCATGGCTTCGGGACTTAACGACGCTCTCGATGGTTTGTTTGAGGGCACGAGCGATTACGACGTTTACGATTGCGCGAAACTCAACGTTTATTTCAGCGGCAGCGACGAATATCTCAATACCGCTCGCGACACGATCGAAAACGTTTCGCCTGCGCAAATAGCGACTATCGGCGGGGCTATGAGGTCGCTTGTCGATCTTTACGGCTTCGGCGAAAAGATAAACGAAACGACAGTCGGCGGAACATTTTCTTATATGGGCGCGACGATCGCTTATCCGCCCGTCGTATCATATGTACTTGGCGGAATTGCCGTAGTACTACTTGCGATAGCCGTTGAGGAACTCATACGCAAGGGCAAGAAAGGCGGCGGACTGCTTCGCGGAATACTCGCTCAGTTTGCCGCATTGATAATAACGATAGCGCTCCTGTATGTGTGCTTCTTCGTCATCATGCTCATTCTTGCGGGATTCGGTGTAGTACCAATCAACGCGCTCGTTACGATAAGGTATATGAACGAGGGACTTTTGCTTGCAATGCTCTTGCTTGCGTTTGCGGCGTTTGCGGGCGTGTATCTCGCTTTAAGAAGAATTTACAAAGTCAAGGCGACAGATATGGCGCGCGGCGGCGCTATACTCTCTATGGTAGTTGGTATAGTAATGTCGTTTGCAATGCCCGCAGGCTCGCTCTTGTTCGCGATAGTGGCGATCCTCGAAGGTTGTGCGCTTATAATTTCGACCGAATTTGCGGATAAGTTCCGCGGGAAATTCGGCGCGGATATCGAGAGGCTGTTCCTTTACACGATACCGTTCATTGTAATGCTACCCGCGATCATTCCCATGATGTTGCGTGCGGCTACCGCATTGAGCGCGGTATATTTGCCCCTCGAATTTGCCTATGCGTTGATCGGGTTAAGCGTTATCGCTCCTTACTTCGGTTTGCTCAAACCCTCGCTTTCGAAGGCGGCAGCCAAGTTGCCCAAGCACACTATCCGCGTGGAAAAAGAAGTTACCGAGCAGGTTGAAGGCGCGAAGAAGGGAAGATTCCAAGAGATAACGCACAAGAAAGTCTATAACGAAAAAGTCGAATGGAAATATCGCAACAGATACGGCGTTGCCATTTTGGGAATAGTCGCAACGCTCGTGATCATTCTGTGCGCAGTTTGTCCCGCGTACAATTACGACACGAACAAGGTCGATACTTTCGCTTATAACGACGCGGTAAAGGACAATGCGATAGTTTACGTTTGGGAGCAGACGAGCGCAAGCACGACTTCGCAAAAACTCCGCATTTACGACCAAGTGGCTTACGGATTTTTGGGTACGGCGGCGAACGGATATTCATACAATTCCTCGGTCGGCGCGTACGAAAAAGCGTATAACGGCAACACTTACACTTTGCTCGATACCGAAACGCCCGTCAGCGTAAGGCGCACGGACAACAAGATAGAAATTACCCCGTACGGACAGGGCGCATGGAGCGTCATCAATATCAGGCTCAGTTACGTCGCTCAGGTCACCGAATTTACGGTAAACTTCGACGGTAACGAATATAAGATCGAAAACGACGGCAAAGACGTATTGGATTTGGAGTTCTCGTACGTAAGCGCCGACGACTACGAAACTATCGTGATCGACCTCGCTTTTCCCGAATCCGCTTCGCTGTCCGTGAAGATGGAGTATGCTCAACACGCCTTGGGCGAACGTGCCGATTCCAAAAAGGACAGGCTGCCCGACTATAAAGACGTTTATGAATTGTTGAGTTCCAACGATTATGCAAGTCAAATAGATATCGGTATGATCTTCATTCTCAATTCAACCTATCTTTTCGGTAAAAACTAATGGCGAATTAGATAGGCGAGTCGAGCCAAAATATTCGATTTTTCCGATATTAAATATTAGATCTTTTCGATACGAATAATAGATTTTTTCGAAATTAAATATTCGATTTTCCCGATACGAAAAATCAAAGACAATTCGGACAGCAATTGCGCTGTCCGAATTATTTTTTTACAACAGAAAACTCCGTTGTGGATCTTGCCGAGGTGCGGCACACCTGATGTTCCTCAGCCTTTTTTATAAGGTTGAGGGGTAGTAATAGTTTGTTTGCACTTCAACGGAATTGCGGTTTTCCTTTTTTGCACAAAGTAAATTATAAGTATAAGGGCGGCGAACAACGCGGCGGCGACGATCCAGCCGACCCAAATATGTTTGGTAATTCCGGATACAAGAAAGGCGCAAAAGGCTATTACAGCCACAGACGCGGCGCCCGGAAGTTGTGCCTTAATAAGTGTCATATGGTCGCACTCGCACACGTTAGACGCAAGCATGGTGGAGTCTGAAATCGGTGATACTTGGTTCCCGAACACCGAGCCGGATAAAACGGCGGCTATTGATAAGGTCTGCATTACCGAGTACGGTTCAAACATAGGCGCGATAAGCGGCACGAGCATGCCAAACGTTCCCCAAGCAGTTCCGGTAGAGAATGCCGTACCCATTGCAACAAGAAACATTAGGGCGGGCAAAACGGCTTTCGCTTGTCCCATGGAATCGGTTAAACTGCGGATAAATGTACCCACTTCCAATTTTTCACATATGCCTGTAAGAGTCCAAGCAAACAGCAAGATTATAGTTACCTCGGCTATGGATCTAAGACCTTCGCCAAAGCACGATGTAAATTCTTTAAGAGTCATGACTTTGCGGGGCAGGTACAACGCAAGACAAAAAACGATCGTTAGCGCACCCGCCATGGCAAGCGTCGTTTCCGACGTGTACGGCGTAAAGATCATAAGCAAAATAGATAATACGATAAGTAGGGCAATGGGCGCTATTAAGTCGAACGATTTGCCTTTTGAGTTTTGCGACGCAGGTTCGTTTGATACATGATTGCATTTGTGTCCCTTGATCCCGAAAACGTCAATGCCCGTCATAGAAGTCGTAAAGATAAGCAATAAAGTCAGGATAGGATAAAAGTTGCATAAAAGCGTATTAAGATAAACCGAAAATGCGTCTACATTCGGCGCTCCTTCGCCGATATTTCCGGTTATTGCGCTCGCCCAACTTGATATAGGTACAAGTATGCATATCGAAACAGATACGCTTCCTATAATATATGCAAGTTTTATGCGCGAGATCCCGCATTTGTCCGCAACCGGTCGCATAATTGAGCCTACCGCCAAGCGGTTAAAGTAGTCGTCCATAAATATCATGCAACCAAGTCCAGCCGCCGAGGTTGCCGCCTTGCGCGGAGTGGTTACTTTTTTAAGCATAAATCTTCCGAACGCCGCCGCGCCTCCGGATTTGTTCATAAGGGCAACAAGTATGCCAAGTTCTGCCGTAAATATTAATATTCCCGCATTTCCAAGCCCGACTATAACCGTTTTGCCGCCATCAATGACCTTGTCGGCTCCCATTTTGTCTGTCATGACAGTCAGAAGTTCGTTAAAAGCCGATATGGGATTTCCGCCCGCAATAAACATTGCCCCGGTAAATATCCCTACAAACAACGCTACATACACTTGCTTTGTAATAAGTGCAAATACCACCGCTACAAGAGTGGGAACTATTGCCCAAAACGTTCCTTCCATATAAGCCTCCTTTATGCATAAAATATTATTTATACATATATTATACATAACAAAAAGCGCTATGTCAAGCAAAACTCGCCATGTGCCTCGTAAAAATTTTGCGCCGTGCAAATAGCCGAATGAATTTCGGCAATACGAAGTGACAAAATATATGGCTTACGAGTGAAATGAAAAATCCACCCGCATAACAGGGGTGGATATCATCAATTTTATTTTTGCGCCTTACGAAACACCGTTAGACAGTGAATACGCTTGGTAATATGGTTGTAAACACCGTTAGACAGTGAATACGCTTGGTAATATGGTTGTAAACACCGTTAGACAGTGAATACGCTTGCGGAAAGGCAGTTTTGTTTGCCGAGGACGTGCAAGCGGTCAGGCTTTGTTATTGCTGCCGAGGACGTTGACGATCTTGCGTCGCACGCACTCGGTAATGAGCGACCTTGCGGGTCCGAGGTATTGTCTTGGATCGAAGTGGGCGGGATTTTCCGCGAGATGTTTGCGGATAGCCGCGGTGCAAGCGAGGCGAAGGTCGGAGTCGATATTGATTTTGCAAACAGCCATCGAGGCGGCGCGTCTTAACATATCTTCGGGGACGCCGCGAGCGCCGGACATAAGACCGCCGAATTCGTTTATTGTGCGGACGTATTCGGGAATGACCGAACTTGCCCCGTGCAAAACGATGGGGAAGCCGGGCAAACGCTTGGACACTTCTTCGAGGATATCGAATCTGAGTTTCGGTTCGCCCTTGAATTTGTATGCTCCGTGCGAGGTACCGATCGCGATGGCAAGGCTGTCAACGTTGGTTTTTTGCACGAACTCCGAAACTTGGTCGGGGTCGGTGTAACTGCTGTCCTCTTTGCTGACTTTTATGTCGTCCTCTACGCCTGCGAGTCTGCCGAGTTCGGCTTCCACAACGACGCCGTGGTCGTGAGCGAACTTAACGACTTCGCTCGTGATGCGGATGTTCTCGTCGAAAGCGTGTTTGGACGCGTCTATCATAACCGAAGTAAAGCCGTCGTTTATTGACTGAACGCAGATCTCGTAATCTTCGCCGTGGTCGAGATGAAGGCAAATGGGAAGTCCCGAATCTTCGACGGCGGCTTCAACGAGTTTTCTTAGATAGATGGGGCTTGCATATTTGCGCGCGCCTGCCGAAACTTGCAAAATGATAGGGGAACGCTCCAACTTTGCGGCTTCAACGATACCTTGAATGATCTCCATATTGTTTACATTGAACGCACCGATAGCATAACCGCCTTCATAGGCTTTTTTGAACATATCGGTCGAAGTAACTAATGGCATAATATACCTCCGAAACATTTATAGATATATTATACTACATTTTAATTCGATTGTCACTTGATTATGAGCAAAAATTCGAATTCTTTTGTATTTTGTTTGACTTTTATTTTTATAACGGATATACTTGTAATGAGGAGTAAATATGGCTCTTAACGAAATGTCCAAAAGTCTGTTTTCGCTTGCGCTTGAAACGGAACAGCGGGAAGGGACGATAAAGATAGAATACCACGAGTCGCCCGACGACCGCAGGAACTTCGTCAAAGCGACGAAAACGAGGCTGATCGTTTTCCTTGTTGTCTTTGTCTCGGTCTTTGCGGCACTCATTTTGTTTGTCGCCGTCATCGGTTTGAAAGAATGGAGTTTTGCTTTGGGCGGATTTGCAATAGCCATAGCCGTCATCCTCATCACGGTAATTCTGTCGCTACCGAAAAAATCGAGCGAGATATTTTTGGACGAAGTCAGCCTGTCGTTCAACGATTACGGCGTCGTCATTCGCGCGTGCAACGGGATCCGAAGCACCGTGCAGGTCATGAAATGGAGCGACTTCGAACTCATCGTCGAATATCCGCTTGTGACGGTGGGACAACTGAACGGGCTTGCGTATATTTTCCCCAAAAGGGTGTTTACGCAAGAGGAGTTCGAAAAGTTCAGGTTGTTCGCATTTGCCGCGGCGGGGAAAAAATGCAAGTTCAAAAATTTCAAAAAATAATTTTTTGAATAGAAAAATAAATTTTTCAAAATAATAATCTAAAAGGAGATTTTTATGAAGAATGTAAGAGTTGCCATCAACGGCTTTGGCAGAATCGGCAGATTGGCTTTTAGGCAGATGTTTGCCGCAGACGGTTACGAGGTAGTAGCCATCAACAATCGTACCTTTAACCCCGGTATGCTTGCGCATTTGCTCAAATACGATTCGACGCAGGGCAGATACGCGCTTTGCGACAAAGTGAGCGTAGAGGACGATTTCCTCGTCGTCGACGGCAAGAAAATCAAGTTCCTTGCCGAAGCGGACGCTACCAAACTTCCTTGGGGCGAACTTAAAATAGACGTCGTTCTTGAATGTACCGGTGCTTACACCTCGATCGAAAAGGCTATGGAACATATCAATGCAGGGGCTAAAAAAGTCGTCATTTCCGCGCCCGCAAAAGGCGATATGCCGACCATCGTTTTCGGCGTCAACGAAAAGACCCTTTGTCCCTCCGACAAGATCATTTCCGCCGCTTCCTGCACGACGAACTGCCTCGCTCCCATGGCGAAGGCGCTCAACGATCTTTGCCCCATCGAAAAGGGCTTTATGACAACCATACACGCATATACGGGCGACCAAAGCACCCTCGACGCGCCGCACAAGAAAGGCGATTACCGTCGTGCTCGCGCCGCCGCTTGCAACATAGTTCCCAACACCACCGGCGCGGCAAAGGCGATAGGGCTCGTTATTCCCGAACTCAACGGCAAACTTGACGGAGCCGCTCAGCGAGTTCCCGTCGCCACAGGTTCGCTTACCGAACTTGTTGCCGTCGTAAACGGAAGCGTTACCGCGGAGCAGGTCAACAACAAGATGAAGGCGAGCGTAACTCCTTCGTACGGCTATACCGAAGAACAGATCGTTTCTTCCGACGTAATAGGCATGACTTACGGCTCGTTGTTCGACGCTACGCAAACCAAAGTCACTCCGCTCGGCGACAAAACTTTGGTAAAGGTCGTTTCTTGGTACGACAACGAAATGTCTTATACTTGCCAGATGGTAAGGACTATCAAATACTTCGCAGAACTTAAATAATTTTGTATAATAATTATTTTAAGCCGATCCGCTTGGGTCGGCTTTTTTGGTTATAAAAAAATGCGCCGAAGTAAATCGACGCAATCGAAAATCGCATACCGAAATAAAATTCATATGCATTATGTGCCTATATGTATCGCAAAAACTCAGGCGTTTGCCTTTTCCGCACGTTCTTTGTACGCGATAAGCGCCCGCGCAAGTTGGTCGGGACACGAAGTGTTTCCTTTGCACGGAATACCTTTGAGTTTTTCGATTACCTCGTCGATGTGGCGTCCCACGGCAAGTTTCGATATCGCTTGCTGATTGCCCGAACAGCCGTGTATAAAGATACAAGCGGTCAAGATGTTATCTTCGTTTACCGAAAACATAATTTGTTTGCAACAAGTGCCGACAGCGCGATAAATTTCCATTTTGTCCATAGACTTTACTCCTTTCATTTTTAATCTACAAGTTGCTCGTAGAGCATAGTATAAATTTGAGCAGCGTTTGTTTCCCATTTTTTGGCGACCTCTTTTGCGATCTCTTTGTTTGGAACGTTGATTTTGAGGTCGAGCGTCGTCTTCATCGAATCGACTATTTTCAGCGTACACGTGTACGATTTGTCGGGGTTGAGTTTGTACGAAGTAGAGTATTCCTGTTTGCGTCTGTATACGGCGCGATTTTCCTTGACAAAGTCGGTGATCTCGGCTCGTATCGACGCGGGAATACGCGAATAGAAATGCGACAGACAGGCACGCCCGTCGGGAGTTATGCTGTAATAAGCCACGTTGTCGTGAGTGGTTTTGTAAATGAAACCCGTTTCGAGCAAAGACACTATCGTCTGCACGCAATCCATATATTCGAGCCACGGGTTTTGATAGTAGCAAACTTCCAAAATGGTTCGCTCGATAAGCGGAACATCCATCTTGTCTATAAAGAACAATATGATGAGTTTGTTTACTATGCTGTTGTCTGCGTAATCCACTGTAACCTACTTCTGCAATATATCGAATACGATTATCCGATAGACGCATATTCTTCCGATGAAAATTTATGATATTAATATTATAGCATATAAAAAGTGAGTTTTTCAATAAAAAATAAAAAAAGTGTAAAAAAATTTTTTTCGGGCGGTAGAATTTGTCGCCGCGCCGAGAAATAATTTCGAGTAGGTATTGTAAGTAATAATACTTGCAAAAATAAAATTTATATGTTACAATAATATAACGACGGGGTGTGGTATGGGCAAAATTCTGTTTTCAAAAATAAAAGAAGCGCTTTTTTCGGTATTGCCTGTTACCGCGATAGTCCTTGTCATTTATTTTACGCCGCTCGTGAATATAGACGCTCGCGAAACGGTTATTTTTTGTGTATCGGCGGTGGCGCTCGTACTTGGAATAGGACTCTTTAATCTCGGCGCAGACCTTGCTATGACGCCTATGGGTGAACATATAGGTTCGGGACTTACAAAATCCCGAAGCGTAAAGTTGCTCCTTACCGTATGTTTCCTCATGGGGGTACTCATCACAATTGCCGAACCCGACCTTTCGGTTCTCGCAGGGCAGGTGGCAGACGTTATGAGCGGTACGGCTCTCATTATTACGGTAGGAGTGGGAGTAGGATTGTTTTTGCTCGTCGCCATACTCAAAATCGTATTCAAAAAAGACCTTTCATCGCTACTCATATTTTTTTATATGATGCTGTTTGCTGTTTGCGCATTGATGTGCGAGAGCGGCAAGGGACAATTTTTGCCGCTGTCGTTCGATTCGGGCGGCGTGACGACGGGACCCATCACCGTGCCGTTCATAATGGCGCTCGGCGTCGGCGTTTCGGCGACGATAGGCGGAAAAAAGTCGAAGGAAAACAGTTTCGGACTCATAGCGATGTGTTCGATAGGACCTATTCTCGCGGTGATGATCTTGTCGCTTGCGGCAAAGGGAACGCCCGTTTACGAAACGTTGCCCGAAGCGTATTCGTTCGGCACGGACATAGGCGGAGTAATACTCAATTCGCTCGTTTCGGTGGCGGGTGCGCTTGGACTCATTGTTATTTTCTTTTTCATTTTGCAATTTACGATGCTCAAATTGCCTCGTAAAAAAATAATACAGATAATCATAGGAATAGTGTATACGTTTGTAGGACTAATGCTGTTTTTGTCGGCGGTTGAGATAGGATTTATGCCAATGGGGTGCAAAATCGGGCAAGAATTGGCGGCTTCGCACCCTGCCGCGCTGATTATTTTCGGCTTTGTGATCGGTATGGTCGTCGTGCTTGCCGAACCTGCCGTACACGTACTCAACAGACAGGTCGAGGACATAACCGGCGGCGCGGTCAAAAAGCGATCGATGCTTATTGCTCTTTCGATAGGCGTGGGGCTGTCGATAGGGCTTGCCATGATCCGCATAATCTTCAAATTTTCGCTTCTGTATTATCTTATACCGGGATACCTGATTTCGCTCGCGCTGTCGTTTTTCGTCCCCAAACTTTATACGGCGATAGCGTTCGACTCGGGCGGAGTGGCGAGCGGACCGCTTACTTCGAGTTTCATTTTGCCGCTCGCAATAGGCGCGTGCTATGCCATAATGGAAAACGGCGGGGGCGGCAACGTGCTTGCCGATGCGTTCGGGATAGTCGCACTCGTCGCAATGACACCGCTCATCACGATACAGATGTTGGGATTTAAGGCGGTAATGGGTGCCAAAGTACGCGCCAAACTGACTATGCGTCGCATAATCGCCGCCGATGACGAACAGATCATAAATTTCATGTGAGGAAAAGCGTATGGATACCAAGACGAAAAGCAAACATCGCAAACCTATAAGGCACAAAAAAGACGCGCCTTCGCAACTGTCGAGCAACAGGCTCGAACTGCTCGTTACGGTAGTAGATAGACGCAAGGGCGAATTTTATGCCGATCTCATACAGTCGTTCGAAGTGAATATGCAGATGATATGCTTTGGGCGCGGAACGGCGACGGCGGAAGTTTTGAGATATCTCGGCTTTGCCGACGCCGAAAAGGCGGTCATATTCAGCGTTGTTCGGGACGAAAAGATAGCGGACATTCTCTCCGAACTGTCCGATAGGTTCGAAACGATAAAGAACGGAAAAGGAATAGCGTTCACTTTGCCGCTGTCGAGCATAATAGGAGTGGCTATATACGGATTTTTGAGCAATAACCGCGATACGGTGAGGGAGGAACAATGAATAAGAGCGAATTCGAATTGATAATGTGCATAGTAAACGCAGGTTTTGCCGACGCGGTCATGGATGCGGCGCACGAATGCGGAGCGCGTGGCGGAACGATAATTCAGGCGCGCGGGACTGCCAACAAGGAAGCCGAACAGTTTTTCGGTATCACCATTCAACCAGAAAAGGAAATGCTTATGCTCGTTGTGCCGGCAAAGATAAAGGACGATATTTTGCACGCGCTGTACAAGGCGGTGGGACTCAATTCGCCGGGACATGGTATCGCTTTTTCAATTCCCGTAAGCAACGTCATAGGACTGACCAAGGACGGGACGGCGGGCGTGCCTACCGAAACGAAGAAGGATGCGCCTCCCGCTGAGGGCGGGAAACCACCCGAAGCGAACGAAAGTCGGGGTGAAGGCGAAAGCGCGAACAAAGCAGGCTGAACCGAATTTTTTATGAAATTAATTCAAATTATGTCGCTTTGAATTTTACCTTTCCGATTATGGAGCAATTCGAGCGAAAAACGCTTGCAAATTGCCGCGTTTTGTATTACAATATATTCTATGAAATTTGCCGAACTCAAAAAGAAATTGACGCAGGGCGCGGAGGCGTGTTACTTACTCAGCGGCGACGACCCTTTTGTCATTTCGAGTGCGGTCAAAACTTTCGAACAACTGTGTTCGCTCCCCGAAATGAACGTTACTCATCTCAACGCGCCTACGGCGAGCGATATAGTTGCGGCGGCGTCGGTATTCCCGATAATGAGCCCGACGAGAGTGGTCGTGGTCGAAAATTTCGAAAAGGACGCGCGCGAACTTAAATCTTATTTGTCTAACCCGTGCGAAGGTTCGATCATAGTGATCGTCAGCGAGGCAGTGACTAAAAATCTCAGCGACATATCCAAACTCATGACGATCGTGGATTGCTCGCGTATGGACGAATCTGTACTCACGGCGTACATTGCCCGCGAGTGCGGCGCGGCAAAGGTGGGGATCACCACGCAGGCGGCACATCTTCTCATCGAAAGTTGCAATCGCTATATGACGCGAATTTCGGTGGAACTTAAAAAACTTATTGCTTACAAGGCGGACGGCGGAGTTATAGAAAGCGACGACGTGGAGAATTTGGTTACTGCCGACCTCGAATACAAGGTGTTCGACCTCGGCGACAGTATCGCCGCCAAGAACGGACCGAAAGCAATGGCTATGCTCGAAGAAATGCTGTCAGGCAATGTTGCGGCTGTTTTCGGTATGATATACTCGCATTTTCGCAAACTATTGTATGTTTCGGTGACAGACGAGGCGGACGTGAAGAAGTATTTGAACATATCCGACTATCCGTACAAGAAACTCAAAACGCAGGCAAGGCAATACACGCCCGTGAAGTTAAAAAAAATTTGCGACGAACTTCACAAGGCGGACGCCGATTACAAGGCGGGACTGATCACAGACAAACTGGCGATAACGACTTTCGCCATGCACTTAATAAACGAAGGAAAGTAATGGGAAAAATCATAAGGCAAAAAAAGATCCATAAAGCGATCGTATACCTCGTACTGTATTTATCGCTGTGTTTTTCGGGGTGGTATGCGGCAAGATCTGCGGTCGTCGCCGTTTTGGGCGGCACTATTTTCGCAAACGATTGGATCGCGTTCTTTGTTGCGGGAGTAAGCCCGCTCATAATTTACGTTATCGCGACCAAACTTTTAAGTTTTCCGCTCAAAAACACTCCGTATCTTCCGCTCGACGATATGTTGTACGCATTGCCGTTTTTTTATATCGGGGCGAGCCTTGTCAGCGGAGCGTTTGGGATATTGTATTATTTCGTACCCATCGCGTATTTCTGGGGTAACGTTATTGTTCCGTTTGTAAGTCTGTCGGCGTTTTTCGTGTGGTATCTTGCTTTTGTTTGCAAAAGTTATGTCAAGAACTATAATTGGAAAGCCATAGTTATGTTTTTCGGCAGACTGTATATCGTTTTGGCGCTTTTCATAATAGGCGGCGGCTTGCTCGTGGAGGTGCTCATATGAAGAAACTTTTCATAGTGCTCATCATGATATGCCTTGCGATAATGCCGTTTTCGTCGCGCGTATACGCTTTGGATGGCGAACCCTCGACAGGGGGTGAAGCGGACGTTCAAGCCACCGAAAAGTTCGACGAAGTGACCGCCGAAAAGATAGACGCGCTCACGAAAAAACTGTGTAACGATGAGGAATTTAAGGACAGAACTTCGTTTACGGATAGCATTAAGACCGCGGCGGAAGGCATTGCCGCTCTGTTCGACGGCGACGCTTATGACGTCGAAGTTTCGAAGTTCGAACATGAATTTGTCCTCGATCAAAACTATTTCCAATCAGACAAAAGGATACTTGCGTCATACAACGTGGTGGCGAAAAACAAGGATTTCGACAAGTCCAAAAAGACAATAGTCATCAGCACGCCATACGGCAACCATTATGCCGCCGCGTTCAATAATAATGGCACGGGTGCGGCGGGCGCGATATATAATTCGGCAACCGTTGCGCTCACCATAAATCTCGCCAACGCGATAGCGTCCCGCGACAACAAATACAACTTTGTTTTCGCCCTGTTTTCGGGGACCGACGAAGGCAATTACGGCAGCGACTATTTCGTCAAAAATTTCGATCTGTCCACCGTGATGCTTGTCGTTAATCTCGAAAAACTCGGCGGCGGGGACACGTATTTTTACACCGACGAGGGAGAAACCGAACACGGCGACTTCATCGCGGGCTTTTCCGCTTCGTACGACTTGAAACAATTCCCCGAAGCGGGCAGAGTACTGCTTGATTTTTCCACCGTAGACGGATTGAATTATTCGCATTACGCCATGATGGGCGACATAGCGCCGTTTTTGTCGGTCGGCAAGTCGTGCCTTGAACTCATCGGCGGCGACTTTTCGGGGATCAACAACGGCGACGGTGTAAGTGGTGGCAACGTCGTGCTTATAAGCAATACGGAGTACGATACTTACGATACGCTTGTCGAACTGTTCCCGAATTATGCCGACAAACTTTCGGCGATAGGCGGATTTTTGCTCGACCTCACCGACGACGCGCAACTTGCGTCGTTCTGCAACGGCGCGACGGACTCGTACAAAGTATTTACTCAAAGTTGGATAGCATATGTAATATGCCTCGGCGTAATAATAATATTGATACTCGTACTCATTCTGGTGACGACAAAACTCGAAAAGAAATATCCGATTCCGCCTCCGCCCAAAGTAAAGGTGGCGGTGTTCGGCAAGGAATACGAGGATCTGAAAGACAACGACATAATAATGGATCTAAAATTCAACGACAAAGACGACAATGGCAAAGACGACAACAATGACAACAACGTCAATCCTTTTGACGTATAATAGGTAGGTGCAAGATGTTTTTATTTAATCCACCGATTGCGGCGACAGAGCCAGATTGGGATATCGCGGAGAAGATTGCGGACAGATTTACGGGGACGAACCTCATATGGTCGATACTCGATATTCTGTTACTCACTATTTTGTTCTACGTGATTTTCAGTTTCCTAAAACGCAAGAAATGCGTGCGACTTATCAAGTACATAGTGATATGCCTTATAGTTTTCACCGTACTCGGCAGTCCGCTCAATCTCAATTACGGACTGAAAGTCATCGGGCAATTGGCTTCGATAGGGCTGATGATCACCCTTATTGCGGTAGTCGTGCTGTTCCCGCAAGACATAAAGCGTAAGTTGTGGCAGATCTCCTCGCCGCGCAACGAACGGGAGTTTTTCAAGACGGACTACGACTGTACCGAAGACGAACTCAACGAGGCGATAGGCGAGATAGTCAAGGCGGTGCAGAATATGGCGAAAAAGAACGTGGGCGCGCTCATCGTCATTGCTCCTACGAACCTGCCTTCCAACATAATTCGAAGCGGAACGCAACTCGATTCGAAGTTGTCGTATCAACTGCTCGAATGTTTGTTCAACACCAAAGCGCCGCTTCATGACGGAGCGGTATTCGTCCGCGGCAACACGATAATCGCCGCAGGGTGCTTTTTGCCGCTCACCCAGAGCCTTGAAGTGGACAAGGAACTCGGCACGCGTCATAGGGCAGCGATAGGAATCACCGAAACGAACAACGTTATGGCTATCATAGTTTCGGAGGAAACGGGCGTTATTTCCGTGGCGATCGACGGGACGCTTACGAGGTATTACGACTCCGAAATGCTCAAAGACAAGTTGCTCGAAGTTTACGGGCTTAAAGCCAAGGAAGACAAAAAACACAATAAAAATTGGAGGAAACAGGGATGAAGAAGATAGGAAAATTTTTCAAATCCATATTCGTGGACAATATAGTTATTACGCTTGTGTCTTTGACGCTTGCGGTCGTGCTTTGTTTAATAAGCGCCATCATGGCTTAAAATACAACCAAGGAGAATTTTTGTTATGAAATTGCCAATCAAATTTGACGAAGTTTTGATCCCGCGCGAAGGGATCGATATGGAAAAATGGTGCGTGGTTGCCTGCGACCAATTCACTTCTCAGCCCGAATATTGGGAAAAGTTGAAGGAATTCGTGGGCGAGCAGCCGAGCGCACTTAACCTCATATATCCCGAATGTTATCTCGGCGATAATACCCAAAAGCGCATAGACGGCATAATCGACCAAATGAACGATTATCTTCGCCGCGACATTTTCCGCGTAGTAGACGACGGGCTGATCCTCGTTGAGAGGACCACTTCGCACGGCAATACGCGTCACGGACTTATGATGATCGTGGACCTTACGCAGTACAGTTTCGATCCCAAGGACAAGGCGCTTATTCGCGCAACCGAGGGCACTGTAATCGAGCGTATTCCGCCCCGCGTCGAGATCCGCAAGAATTGCCCGCTCGAACTTCCGCACATTTTGCTTTTGATCGACGACGAAAAGAGGAGCGTTATCGAACCGCTCATCGGCGCGGACAACGAACTTTTGTACGACACGGAACTCAATATGAACGGCGGTCATATCAAGGGCTATCACGTAAAAAACAGACAGGGCGTGGAAAATGCTTTGACCGAACTGCTTAAAGCAAGCACGGAGAAGTACGGCGAGCCGCTCTTGTTCGCGGTCGGCGACGGCAACCATTCGCTCGCTACCGCAAAGGCGTGCTACAAGCCCGAAAATCCGCTCAGCAAATACGCGCTCGTCGAGGTTGAGAATATCTACGACGAAGGGATTTTGTTCGAACCCATTCACCGCGTGGTTTATCCCAAGGATACCGACGCGTTCGTAGCCGAATTCGACGCCGCTATCGGTGGAAAAGCCGAAAGCAAAATGTTCGTGGGCGGTAAGGAGCGCACCATTCATCTCCCCGAAAATTCTATCGAGGGCGTGGACAAAGTGCAAAAGTTTATTGACGCGTATATCAAAAAGAACGGCGGCTCGCTCGACTATATCCACGGCGAAGCAGACCTCAAAAATATTTGCGCCAATAAGGGCGGCGTGGGCATAGTGCTTAAACCTATGGAAAAGAGTTCGCTCTTTGATTATATCGTAAAGAACGGCGTTTTGCCGCGCAAGACCTTCTCGATGGGCGAGGCGGACGAAAAACGTTACTATGTCGAATGTCGCAGAATAAAATAAAGAATATATAACGAATATATATTTGTACCTACCTTTCAAAAAGCGACGAATCTCGATTTGATTTCGAGATTTGTCGCTTTTCCATTGCTGTGTTTTGTAGTTTAAGCCTTATTTTTATTGACTCCCGCTCGTATAACGAAAAATACAACCCACCATAAATGTGAGTTGCATTTTCGTGATACCACTAAGGGGAATACTCCGCTACGCAATGCTCACGCTCTCGTACTCCACTTCGTTCCGTGGCGTTCGTCGCTACGCTCCTCGGCTGAGGGCGTTCGGCACTTCGTGCCTCGGCTGAGCGAACCCCATTGCTCGCAAATGCTCGCGATGAGGGTTCTTGACTCCC
>CANQAE010000013.1 GCA_947589465.1 uncultured Clostridia bacterium
GGCAAACTGTCAAGGTGGCAGGGAATATCTTTGCTCGCCGTCTACGCGGCTTTCTGCACGTTGCAATTCGTGCTTTAATGTCGAAAAATTAATTCATTAACCTCTTTTTTTGTTGTAAATTTTTGGAAAATGTGGTACAATATTCTTTCGAACAAACGTTAAGGTCGCTATTTAAGGAGTTAAGATGTCCGATTTCGAATCTTTGTACAACGAATGTCAAGCCAATGCTTTTGCCGCCGCCAAGGAAATGTTTTACGACAACAAGGTGGGGGATATAAGCGAAAAGGATTTCGGCGGCAAGACGGTTATTTCCGCCGCCGTGAAAGATAGGCGCGAACATCGTACGAAGATTATTTTCGACGAGCAGGGCGGGCTTTATGACTACTCGTGCGACTGCGAAGAATTCGATATGGCGAACGGACCGTGCAAACATATTATCGCCACCGCGCTTTCTTACGAGGAGAAAAATCCGCAGAGTCGGGACGAGTCAAGACGATTCATATCCGATTCGTGTGTACAGGGGCTCATAAGTTCATATGCAAAACTGCGCATAGGTCGTATTTACAGGGAAGATCCGCCCGTTAATTTGACGCCCGTGTTGGGACTTATAGGCGATCTCTTGTATTTGCGGTTTACGATAGGCAAAAAAAGAGCGTACAAACTCAAAAATATCGAAGAATTTTGCGTTAATATGAGTAACGGCGCGTTCCATAGGTACGGATCGGCGCTCGCTTTCGAACATTTCGCGGACAATTTTTCTGACGAGAGCAAAAAACTCGTGGCGTTTATCGTCCGTACGGTAAGAGATAAACGTAATTCGACTCACGAAGAAATCAAGGACAAGTTGTTTGTTTCGCCATCAGACCTCGACGACTTCATTGACGTTTGCGAAAACGGGCTTATCGAGATCGAAGAAGGCAATGCGGGCGAGGGCGTTCGCCAGATCGTCAAACAGCCCGACGCGCTCAAAGTTCGGCTTGATATCCGCGCAGTCGAGGGGGGATGTATCGTAAAAACCAATCTCGGCACGTTCAGGACGCTGAACGGGCGACGCTATGACTACGTTCTCACTTCGAGCAGAATTTACAGGGTCACCGACGAATTCGTTTCGTCTGCGCTCAAATTGCTCGTGACGCTCAACTCGCGCGGCGAAGTTTTTATTTGCGAACGCGACATAGGAAGATTTTACAACAACGTTCTCAAAGAAGCGCGTTTTACTGACGTAAATTGCGATTTCGATTTGACGAAATACGACGTACCGCCGCTCAAAGCCTCGCTCTTTCTCGACCTCGAAGGCGACGTCGTGCAAGGCAAACTCGAATGTTTTTACGGCGACGTCGAAACGGATATTTTCTCCGACCCCATGTACGGCGACCGCGATATCGACGCCGAGGAGAATTTGAAGGAGTGCCTTGCGCGTTACTTCCCGTATTTTCCGCACCTCGCGCTCGACGACAACGACTCTATTTACCTTCTTATGACCGACGGTTTGCGTAGCATAGGCAGACATTGCGAGGTGTTTATGGCGGCGGCAATGCAGAAAATTTCCGTTCGAAAGCCGCCCGGAATCAAGGTTGGCGTTAAACTCAGTGCAAATCTAATTGACCTCGACCTCTCTGCGGACGGGTATACTTACGACGAACTCGTTAGGATTATAGGCGCGGCAAAATCGAGCAAATATATAAGGCTGGGTAACGATTTCATAGATCTTACTGACCCCGGATTAAAGGCTTTGTCTAACGTTTTGGGGCTGAGCGACGGACCGCTTCCGCTCTATTACGCGCCGCATATAATAGAAGAACTCGGCGAATATTACGAACTCGGCGACGAATGTAAAAGAAAACTCGACTTCAAACGAACGGAAGTTGCGCTTCCGGGCGAATTGAAAGAGGTATTGAGAGCATATCAGATTACGGGCGTAAAGTGGCTTACCGCCCTCAAAGAAAACGGCTTCGGCGGTATTCTCGCCGACGATATGGGACTCGGCAAAAGTTTGCAGATAATTGCGCTCATCATGGCGCACGGACTCAAAACGATCATCGTTTGCCCGACAACGCTTATACTCAATTGGAAGAACGAGTTCGAAAAGTTCGCTCCGAACATTAAGGTTTTGTGCGTCATGGGTGGCAGGGACGAACGCGTCGCCGTTATAGACAACGCGGACAAGGCGAACGTCGTCATCACTTCTTACGAACTCATTCGACGCGACATAGACAGTTACACGATGGACTTCGACCTTGCCGTACTCGACGAGGCGCAGTTCATAAAAAATCCCGAAACCAAAAATTCCAAAGCGGTGAAAAAACTGAAAAGCAAATACAGGTTCGCTTTGACGGGCACGCCAATCGAAAACAGCCTTGCCGAACTATGGTCTATCTTCGACTTCTTGATGCCCGGATATCTGTTTTCTTACGGCAAGTTCAAGGAACGTTTCGAAGTGGAGATAGTGAACGGCAACAAGGACGCTGAGGCTGAACTTAGGCGGCTCGTTATGCCGTTTATTCTCCGCAGACTCAAAGCCGAGGTGCTGAGCGAACTTCCGCCCAAGGTCGAAACTAACATTGTCGCGCCGCTTACGGGCGAGCAAGCCGATTATTACAACGCGCATCTCGCGCTCATTCGCCGCAGTATAAAAAACCAAACGGGCATCAACAAGATCACCGTGCTTACCATGCTAACCAAACTCAGGCGCATTTGTTGCGACCCGTCACTCGAAGACAGCGCTTACAAGGGCAATTCGGCTAAACTCGAAGCGTGCTTGCAACTCGTGGACTCGGCGATAAAAGGCGGGCACAAGACGCTTATTTTTTCGCAGTTCACTTCCATGCTCGATATTATCCGCGAAAAGTTGCTCCATGCGGGCGTCACCAACTATATGCTTACGGGCGACACCCCAAAAGCCGAACGAATGAAATTCGTCAATCGGTTCAACAGGGACGACACGCAGGTGTTTTTGATATCGTTGCGCGCGGGCGGCACGGGACTTAATCTTACGGGCGCGGACGTCGTCATTCATTACGACCCATGGTGGAACCTTTCGGTCATGAATCAGGCGACGGACAGGGCGTACAGGATAGGCCAGCAAAGGTCCGTTCAGGTATATTCGCTCTTGCTCGACGGCACTTTGGAGCAGAAGATAGTCGAACTTCAAAAGAGAAAAGCGGGGCTGTCGGGACTACTTGAAGGCGACAGCGCCGAACTTTCGGAACTACTCAAACTCATCGAATGAAAATTATTTAAGGAGAAGGATATATATGAAGAAATTCAAAGCAGAATCGCAAAGATTGTTGGAACTTATGATCAATTCCATTTATACCAACAAGGAGATCTTTTTGCGCGAACTCATTTCCAATGCGAGCGACGCGCTCGATAAGTTGCACTTTGTGACGCTTACCGACGGAAGCGAGGACAGAAAATTCGAAATAAGACTCGAAATCGACCCCGCCGCGCGAACTTTAACCGTTCGCGACAACGGCATAGGCATGGACGAAAAAGAACTCGAAGATAATTTGGGAACGATCGCAAACAGCGGAACTTTCAAGTTCAAGGCGGACAACAAGACGGACGAAGAACTCATAGGACAATTCGGCGTCGGTTTTTACGCATCGTTTATGGTAGCCGACAAAGTCACCGTAATAAGCAAAAAGTACGGCAGCGACTCGGCGTTTAAGTGGGAGAGTTCGGGCGCGGACGGCTATACCGTTTCGCCCGCCGAGAGAGAAGAATGTGGCACGACCGTTATCCTCTCCCTCAAACCCGACTCCGAGGACAACGAAACGGATAATTACCTCGACGAGTGGCGCATAGAGGAATTAGTCAAAAAGTATTCCAATTACATTCGCTATCCCATAACTATGATGTGCACTTCGAAACGCAAAAAGGAGGGCAGCGACGAATACGAGGATTACACCGAACTCAGGACGCTAAACAGCCTTTTGCCGATCTGGAAGCGAAATAAAAACGAGGTCAAAAAAGAGGATTATATCGAATTTTACAAATCGACCTACTATGATATGACAGATCCGCTTCATTATTTCAGCGCTTCGACAGAGGGCGCGTTGACATATAATGCTCTTATTTACGTACCCGGCAAGGCTCCGTACGATTACTTTTCCGCCGATTACAAACGAGGACTGTCGTTGTACGCTAACGGCGTGCTTATAACCGAGAAATGCGAGGATCTTTTGCCAGATTACTTCGGATTTTTGCGCGGAGTGGTGGACAGCAGCGACCTTTCGCTCAATATCTCGCGCGAAATGCTCCAAAAGGATCGCCAACTCAAAGCGCTCGCGAACGGCATTTGCAAGCGCATAATAAGCGAATTCGGCAAATTGCTCGCCTCGGATCGCGAAACGTATGAAAAGATCTTTTCAGAGTATGGGGCGAGCATAAAGTTCGGCGTTTACGAAAACTTCGGCGAGAAAAAGGACGAACTCAAAGATATAATTTTGTTCCGTTCATCTTCGGGCGGATACGTTACGCTCGCGGAATATGTCAAGGCTATGAAGGAAGATCAAAAGGAAATTTTGTACGCGTCGGGACGCTCCGTTGAAGCCATAGCCAAGATGCCTCAGGTAGAGGGTGCGGTCGGAAACGGCATACAGGTTCTCTATCTTACCGATCAGATCGACGAGTTCGTAATGAAAGTTATAGGCGAGTACGACGGCAAAAAAATAGCGCCCGTCGGTTCGTCTGCCGAGGATAAGACTGACGGCGACCTCAAAGATCTATTAGAATTTATGAAGAAGTCACTCGACGGCAAGGTCAAAGACGTAAAGGTCAATTCGGCAATAGGAAGTTATCCGTCGTGCCTTACGGCGGAGGGCGAAGTTTCGCTCGAAATGGAACGCATACTAAATGCTATGCCAAACGGAAAAGGCGTCAAGGCTACGCGAATAATGGAAATTAATCCATCCCATTCCGTCATTGTCAAGGCAAAGGAATTGTTAGGGGTTGACGACGACAAACTCAAAAAACTTACTGCCGTTTTGTACTGCGAAGCGTCGCTCCTCGCGGGACTCGAAGTGGACGGAGCGGAGTTCGTTCGCGACCTTAACGATCTTATTTAACGGAGGGTTTCGATATGCATTTGAAGGCTAATTTGCTGGACGAAGAAGGAGTAAAGCGCGCGCTCGTGCGCATTTCCCACGAGATCATCGAGCATAACAAAGGCGTGGATAACGTAGTGCTTGTCGGCATTAAAAGCAGAGGTATTCCCCTTGCGAAGTTCATCAAGGATACGATCTTCAAGGCGACGGGCGCCGAACTCGAAGTGGGCGAACTCGACATAGGACTATATCGCGATGACTTGACCGAAAATAACGGTCCGATTGTCAACGACGTTAATCTCAACGTGACCGTGGTCGGCAAAACAGTCATTTTGGTGGACGATGTAATGTTTACGGGTAGGACGGTCAGGGCTGCAATAGAGGCGATATTAAAGCACGGCAGAGCGTCCGCCATTCAACTTGCGGTGCTTATAGACAGGGGACACAGAGAACTGCCGCTGAGAGCGGACTATGTGGGCAAAAACGTTCCGACGTCGAAAAGCGAAGTCGTATCGGTGAACATTCCGCCGTATGACAAAAAGATATGCGTGGACATATATGAAATTTAGTATAAAAGACGGTCGTATCGAAAGGTACGGCTGTCTTTATTTTTTTCATATCAACATATGCACATATATGCATTACGAATTTTACCGCAATTTATGCTATTTTCGCGGTCAAAATGTTGACGGCGGCGCATATTAATGATATACTATGAACGTATTCGGAATTTCGAATATAATCGTCATTAATGCGAGGAAAGATTTTTGAGCAATGAATTAAAAGACGTCAACAACGACGATCCCGCCCTCAACGAGAAAGAACTCGGTGGCGAAACAGATACCGAAAATAAGACCGAGCCCGAAAAGATCGAGGACTCCAACGAGAACTCGGCAAACAAAAACTCGGCAGACGGTAAAACCGCAAACGAAGTAACGGCAGACGTCAAAACGAAGAAACAAAAAAAATTCAAAGAAAGTAAGCAAAAGAAGAAAAGAGGTTGCTTTTTTTACGGTTGTTTGTCGTTGCTCATTTTTAATTTCGTATGCGTATGCCTGCTTATAGGCGTAGGCTGGGTCATGGGCGACCAATATTCGCGTCAATATCTCGGTATGGGACTAACCGAAACTTTTGACGTTGTGACCGGTGTAGTAAAGTCCAACGATTCGGTAGTTGATAACCCGTACGGCGAGGGCGACGAAGATAAGTTTTACGACGCGCTCGGCGACGCGTTGTTCCTGAATCATGGCGTCGTGGACGGCGACGAACTCAAAACGTACGTAACGGACGGCATAAAGAACGAGGAGGACATGGGCGCTTACATGGGCGATTATGCAGTTTCGCTGCTTACCGCCGACAACATTAATCAAGAGCGACTTGACCTTATCGACGATAATAATTTAGATACTTTCAACTTCAAGGTGACCGACAGACAACTTGCGGCTTTTTTAGACGGCATCATAGACAGCGTCGCCGAAGATTTGCTCGTTGATATGATACTGGGTGACGATTTCGACGCGGAGAGTTACGGACTCGACGTCGAAAGTCTGCATTTCGAAGATTATATCGCGCTCAATCAAATTACGTTGCACGTAGAAAACCGCACGGTCGGCGGCGTGTCCACGCCCGTGAATATGGCGAAATTGACGGTGTCCGTAAGTTTGCATAAGATAATAGACGAAGTTACAAAGGCTTTGGATGTAGATAAGTTCGTAGACAATCAACTTCAATCGGCGGCGTCCATGAAATCGCTCGTAAGTTTCGGGTTCGGCAGCGCGCCGGGCTTACTGAAAATGATTCTTCCCGCAACTTTCTATATCACCATAGACATGGGGCTTTCGCATAACGTCGAACCCGATCTGTTCATAAACAATATGAACGGGGAAAAAATGACCAAACTTTATTCGCTGCTCAAAAGCACGGGACTCGATATTCAATCCGAACTCAACAACATATTCGTAGAAGAAGAAGGAGCCGTAAAAGAGGCTCTTGACTCTACGAACGAAATCGTTCCGCTCGGCGAAATTTTTACCGATGGCGGGATAAATTGCGACCTGTATCAAAAAATAATAGATTTTTCGAAACTCAATTACGAACAGACGGACGAAGGCGAAAGGCTTAAACCCGAAGCGCAACGCATAACTTCGACCGACGTTTTGAAAACTTTGCAACTCGTTTTGAGCGACAGTTCGGCATACAGAGAGCGACTTAAAAACCAAGAATACAGTTACAAGAGTTGGCAATTCAAGCACAATGCGGACGGTGGGATAGTTATCGAAAACGGCGAACCCGCCATCGAGTTCACGCCCGAATATTACGACGTCAATTGCAAGGATATAAAGGCGCTCATAGACGACTACAACGAACTCATATTGTCGCGTTTCAGTAACTGTTACGGCTTGAAGCGCGACGAAAATACGACGGTGGATAGCATAATCTCCGCTTTCGGAGACGGAGAATTCGACCAAAACACCATTCTCGACCTGTTCGACGCTCAAAAGATAAAGAAAATCATAAGCGGCGACGATCCCTCCTCTCTCGTCATTGACGACAAGATGCTCGCCGCGATTGTCATTAACCTTATGGACAGCATTAATTCCGAAGCAGGGCTTAATGACGGCGATATAGATATCGAATACATTCATATAGAAGAACGAAACAACGGCGGAGTAAAACATCATATTCTCAATGCGGGAATAAATCTCAACGTGGCTTCGATAGTTGAGTCCAAAGCGGACAACGAACTCATAAGCAAGATCGTAAAAGGACTCGCCGAAAAGTTTCTTGTGGAAGCGGCGATAGACATTACGATCGTAAACGAAGAAGATCGTGACGGCTTTAAATACGAAGATACAGTTCTCAGGATAAACGACAGGAGCGCGTCGGCGATAGACAAGATCCTTACGTCGCTCGGCGTGTTCGGCAGCGACGAAAACGGAGAAAACATTACCTTTACGGGCTTTATGGATTCGAGTTTGTCCACCGTGCGCGATACGATAGGCAATCTCGGCAAGTTGCCTAATTTGCAATTGCAAAGTTCGGCGCTCAAACTTCCCGATGTTTACGACGCTTTGTCTGCCGTCATTAACGGAGAAAAGACAGAGGGCGAGAAAGGTTATATCGAGCGCAATACGCTGAAAGACGCGCTGTCGCTGCTCATTAACGACGGACCGCTCGCCGACGAAAGCGCAACGAATCCTTATTCCATATACGGAGATAGCGAAGCGAATAAACAACGTTTTTCCGATTACAATCAAAAGTGCGCAGATGCTTTGCTTGACGAACTCGGCAAGAAGTACGGACTCGATTATACGGCGGATGACGGCGAAGATTATACGCTTGCCGAAGTCCTTTATATCCTCGGCATAGGCGATACGGCTACCGAAAGGGTGCAAGACAAGGACATTTACGGTTTGCTCGGCAAAGACAAACTTTCGGCTATATCGGCTCGTGACGGCGATTGGAGCAATGACTTAAAGGTGAATATCCAAAACGTCATTTACACCGATAATAATGGTAGCGAGGGACGCGATATGCTTACCGCGCTCATAAGGCAGGTAATGTTCGCAAACGGCAATCCTTTCGAGGATCTCGGCGACGCATTGAACGAGAACAGCCTTTTGTACGTTAAACTCAGTGGCACGGGCAACAAATTATATATGACAATAGCGGTAAAGGCGATTTTAAGCGAACTCATTCCCGCTGACGAAGAAAATTCGGCTATAACCGATTTCGTCAAGAGCCTCTTGCCGAATTCCCCTGCGCTCATTACGATCAAGGTAGATATTTCGCTAGGAGCGGGCGGATACGAGGACAGCGTTATTACCGTCAACAACGATCAAGAGAGCAGTAGTTCGCTTTTGAAACTTCTCGACGATCTCAATATAAATCTCGAACTCGACAGCATAGGAGATAAGGTCCGTGAAGCGGTAGACAATTTGCGCGGCAACGACCAAGTGGATATCGAACTCGGCGCGGACGGAATAAAGATAGACAATCTTTTCGAAGTCGTAAGCACGAAAATGGCAAAGGGCGAAGAAACAGATCTTTCGGCAGACGACGTTAAATTTTTGATGGATTCGCTACTCAATTCGAACATGATCACGCCCGACAAGGAGAACGACTTCCGCAATTGGTACTACGGTAGCGCGAGCGACAAGAGCGAAAGCGGTTGGGTATACGGTTCGGGCAAAGCCGATCCCGATCTTGCCATAGACTTCGGCGAAAAACTCAACGAGGACTTGCTCCGCGCTTATGCGTTAAAGACAATGAGCGACGCGGGCAAGGAATATACTTTGACTGATACTATGTCGCTGTTCGGACTCGGTTCGGGCGACAGCACGGACGAATTTATCGACCGTATTGACAAGACGGCGCTCGAAGAAAAGGTGTTCAACGAACTCGAAGATCTCAATGTGGACAATCGCAGACTCGGTGCGCTCGTAATAAGCAACTTTGGTGACTTCATAGGCGGCGCGGAAGATATTACTGCGGAAGATATCTTGTATGTCGCAATAAGCAAAAATGGCGCGGACAGTTTGCTTACGGTCGCGGTAAAAATTTCCGTTTCGGAGAAGATAGCGGTGGGCGACGTACAACAATTCCAAAGTTTGTTGCCCGAATTTGCGACCGCGACGGTAACGATAGATATAACAAAAGGCAAGACTGTATATGCGAACACGGTTATCGAATATAACAATTTAGGCGATAAGACGAACGATCTTCTCGATATCATTCGAAGGATAAGCGACGTGCAACTCGATTTCAACGATGTTGCCGCTTCGGTAAGAAATGCGCTTAATAATCTCGGCGACACCGTAGATGTGACTTACGGCGAGAATGCGCTCGTTCTTCCCAATCTGTTTTCGGTTATGAACGACGTTTTGTTTGAGAACTTGTACGAGGAAAAAGGCGACGAAAAGATCCAATCGGCGCTTCGCGGAGTGTATGCTTCGAGCGAAACCGAAATTACTGACGACGGCGAAAATATGACGCGCGCAGAACAATACAAGAAACAGAAAATAACTCCGTCTATTCAAAGCGGTAAGGCGTTTGCGCCAAATAAGGATTACATCGGCTTTATGAACGAAATAAAGGATAAGTACTTCCTCCAAGGCACGCTTGCTTCGATTAATGACTTCGATTCCCTGTATGAACAAATTAAGATAGACGATTTCAATGCCGCAGATATAAACATAAGCGACGAGAACGGACTTGCGTATACGACCCGCAAAATCAAAGGCGAAAATGACAGCGACAGGGAGAACGATCTCACGCCGATCATGTCTTACGGAGATCTCGGCGCAGTCCTGAAAGATCATATGACCTCCGACATGAATGTCGAAATCCTTTCGATCGAAGTTTCCGAAAGGGGAGCGAAAAAACTTGTTATGAACGTTTCGATAGCGCTTGACGAATTGTTCAAAGACAAGGGCGATATGTCGAAAATCATAAGCGTTAAAAAATTATTCGCAAAAATAGTAACCGACCTCAATACGGCGACAGACAATTCGTATAAGACTGTCGTAACCCTTAACGATATGAAAGATGAGCAACAAAAGACGCTAAAAGACATCATAGGCAAGTTCGGCGCAACGGGCGGCGACGCCGATATTGCCGATCTCGAAAGGAAGATAGGCGAGGCGGTCTACGATGCGTTCGGCGTTTTGGATGCGGCATATAAAGACAATTACGAAATTCACGAGGGCGGAATAGAGTTTTGTGACATTTTTACATTCATAGGCAAAAACGCAATCGGAATGGAAACGGAATACGAAGGGGACGATATAAGAGCGGCTTTGCAGGGAATGTACGAGGCGAAGAACGGTGACAATGCGAACAACAATGAAAACAACTATGTTGTCGATAAGATCATACGAAACCCCGTTACTACAAAGCCGTCGATAACAACTACGTTGGACGATGCTCAGTTCGGTGCGACGGTAAAAGAGTCTATAGGCGAAGTCGGCACGCTCGAACAATTAAGTATTCTCACAAAGTCGCCGTCGGCTTCCTCCAATCAAACGGAGGACAGAAAAATCCTCGATGAACTCGGCTATACGCTCACGAACGAAAATACGTATATTCTGGTTACGTTAAAAGCGGACATTAATAAGATGAGCGGCGAAACGGAATGGAGCGGGAGCAACAACGGAAAGGCGATTTTGCCCAATGATATGTACTTGACTTTTATCCTCAAATACAATGAGGATACGAAACAATTCGATTACGAAAATTTCGTACTCAACAATATGACGAATGACACCCTAACCGTGCTCCTGAAATTGACGGGCATAGGTAACGCAAGCGAAAATATCGCTGCCAATGCGGATATCTGCCTCAATAAAATCAACGAAGCACTAACAACCGTTTCGTTGGTTCCGGGAATAACGACAAATTATCATTTCGAAGAAAATACTTCTATGGGTTCCAAAATTCGCGGAAAGATCGTGTACGAAAACTGACGTTTCGCGGCACGGCAAAAGCGTTTGTAGGTCTTGCGAAAGTTTTGGGCGGCAAAGCGGAGAATAACCGACGAAAGTAGGGACGCGGCAAAGCGGAACAGGTCGACTTAACGCGCGAAAGTTCGAGTCGCGGCAAAGTAGAGAATGATCGACCGACGGAAGTTCGGCAATATAAAAAAACAAAGCGTTTCATGAGGCATATGCCCATGAAACGCTTTTAAGGTTAATGAGTTTTATCGAACATTATCGAGTGTATAGATATTCGTATATTGTATGCCCGAAAAAGTAGAGGTTTCGTAACTTTTCATTTTGACGAGCATAAGCGAACTTATGTCGGGGTTACTGCTCTCGCGGTTTTTGTAGTACTTGCCCGCCGCGTACGAAGCATACAAATTTAATCCCGGTTTGTTGCCTTGCAAACTGAGCCTTGTGTCGTAGCAAACGATTTTGCCTGTTTCGGGGTCGCTTTCGTCGAAGTTGCCGATAAAGTCGGACGCCGAAACCGAAACGCCACGCGCCATTGAACAGTTAGCCGTCCAATCGGTCGCGAAAAACTTGTTTGCCGCAAAACATTCATACCAATTCACGATGCTGAAATTTTGACTGAGAGAGCCGTTGATATTTCCGTCCTTTACTTTGAGAGCGTCAAGACCTTCGAACGCGCGCACGTAATACATCATATATTCGTTGTCAATGTAACTGCCTTCGAATTTGAGTTGACGGTCGCCTTTATTGTCAGTATATTTGGCTTCGCCCTTGTTGTAATCGACTTCGAAACTGTACGATAAGTCGGGAGTGGTTTGAAGTACGACCTCCTTTTTCGAATATACGGCGTACAAATTTGCCGCGGTAAATTCGACTGTTGAAGTTATTGTGTCAGTTTTGCCCGCAAAGTCGGGTCTTTCGCCACGGTATGTCAGCGAGAACTCGGTACTGAGGACGTACGAAGTTTCGTTGTTTTCGAGTTTGTTTTCGAGCGTCGTCTTGTAAGTTCCCTCCGCGGTGACTATCGGTTGCGTGTCGGTGGAAATGTCGGGATCGTAATCGCCCGCATATTGCGTCACAACGTACTCGCAAGTTTCACTTTGAAAACCTATATAACTCCACGGCAACAAGGTCTTTATTGCGGGGACGACAGGTTGAGCGCAGGCTACGCAACACAGCGTAATGCTCAAAACCGAGATAATTACTGTAAAAAGTTTTTTCATTTTACTTCTCCAAACGAATTTTTTATTTCGATTGCGATAAGTGTACCACATTTTAGTTGATTTGGCAATCTAAAAAGGTTAAAATATAGAAGATGATTGCAAATTTTATTTATTCCACAAGTTATTATGGAGCGCTTACGCAAATAATTGACAAAATAAACGGGCGTACCGCCCACCTGGACGTAAAGCATTTGCTTATCGTTCCCGAACGATATACCTTGCTTGCCGAAAAAATGCTGTACGCGCAGTGCGACGGCTCGTTTGACGTCGAAGTTATGTCGCTCAGCCGACTTTTTTATCGTATGGAATTGTCCACGCCGCTTCTCAGTCGCGAGGGCGCGATAATGCTTATTCGCGGAATGCTACCGTCAATAGAACTAAAATGTTTTACGCGTTCGGCGTCTTTTCGGGGATTTTGCGAAAAGTTGTACGACGCTATCAACGACTTTGCCGCAAACGGAATAACGCCCGACAAGATCCCGACGACCACGCCGAAACTGTACGACCTCAAAGTCATTTACGAGGAATATTCGAAAAGGGTAAACGGCAAATTCGTGGACAGCATGGGCAAACTCGAATTACTTGCCGTCGGTGCGAAAACGAGCGAATATTTGAATAATACGCATATATACATAGCAAATTACGACCATGTGGACAAGGCTACGCGAAAAGTTTTCGACGTACTCAAAGATCGCGCCCTCTCATACACCGAATGTGTAGTGAAAGGCGAACCCGAAATTACTGCGTCCAAGCAAAAGTTTTGCGGGGAAGGCGCGGTGGCTGTCAAGAAGGTCGCCGAAATGTTGAGATACGAGTCTTATTGCGGGACTCCGTACGAAGATATGGCGGTTATAGGCGGCAACGTAGATTACGCGCGCGTAAAAAGAATATTCGAGGAGTTCGACATTCCTTGTTTTGTTGCGCAGAGTAAGAGCCTGTACGAGCATCCGCTGTCCGCGTTTTTGCTTTGTCTTTTCGAGTGCGCGTCGCGTCGTCGCCGTGCCGATTTCTTGACTCTTTCCAAAAATATTTACACCCATATCGACAAAACGGCAGCGGACAAGTTCGAAAATTACGTAAACGCGCGCCTTGTGGATTACAAAGGATTTTACGAGCCGTTCGCGGACGAGGAGTGCGAAACGGTAAGACGCAAACTTGTAAGAATTGTCGATTTTTGCGAAAGTCGCATAAAGTCGGTGCGCGACGCAAAGAGTTTCGGCGATATGCTCGAAGATATATTTTCGGCGATCGACGCCGAACGTGTCACAGCGGCAAACGAGGGGACAGACTCGCCGATAGACAAGATGCGTACCCTCGCAAGGCTTATGCAAGAGGTGGGGATAGGCGGCAATTTCGAATTTGTTTCGTCAGTTTTTGCCGAGGGACTCAAAGCGACGAAGATGTCGTCTTTGCCGTACGAGGGCGGCGTGATAGTTGGCGACCCCGCTGCATTCAGGGGGGGACGGTATAAGTTTTTGGCGGTTATCGGCTTCGACGACGGATTTTTGCCGCAGATCTACGACGACAGTTCGCTTATCGGCGATGACGAAAAAGAACATTTCGCGCAGATGGAACGCGCCGAGGAAATTAATCTTCGATACGAGCGCGAACTTGCCGCAGTACTTGGTTCGGCGGACAAAATTTTGGTTACATACACCGAGCCATCGGGAATGGTCGAAGAACTTTTCGGCGACGCACCTATTGCAAAAGACGAGGGGATGCATGCTGTGGGAAGCAAAAAGCACGCGACCGAACTGCTAATTAATCTCGTCAGACGTTCGACAAAACTCGGCGAGGACTACGGCAAAGTCATTTCGGCTTTGTATGCGGCAACGGGCGCAAGCGACAAAATGTTCGTTCCGTACCGCACGGGCGAAATAAGCGGTGCGGACAAATTGTTTTTCCCTTATGGGACAACGAGCGTAAGTCAATTGCAAAGTTATTTCCGATGCCCGTTCGTGCATTTCGCCGATTACGGGTTGCGACTCAAAGACCGCGAGCGAGGGGAAGTTACCCCGCTTGATGTCGGCAGTCTGCTTCACACGGTCGCCGAAAAGGTGGTTCGCGGCGGATATTTCGACAATATTGAGGAGGTTGTGGACAAAGTAATAGGCGAGTCTGTCGCAGGAAGTAAATTGGAACTCGAAGCAAACAAAGAGATCCTCGACGCGCTCCGAAAAGAGGCGGTGGAAGCGATGAAAATATACGTTTCGCATATCAAAAAAGGCAAATTCAGACCGATCGGACAGGAAATAAAATTCGAAACCAAACTCGGCGACGTCAAACTTTCGGGCAAGATAGATATGGCAGACGAATATAGCGGCTATGTGCGATTGATAGATTACAAGACGGGCGACTACAAACTCGACTTCGGCGACGTATATTACGGCAAGAAGATCCAACTTCCGCTCTATATGGCGGCAGCAGTCAAGGTGGGATACAAAAAAGCCGCCATGTTCAATTATCCTTTTTCGTATAATTGGCTCGGCGACAGATATTCGCACAGGTTTTCCGGCTTTCTGCTTGACGACGAGGACGTTATAAACGCGGTTGACGATACTTTCGGCGAGGCAGAGAGCGAGGTCTTTCAGTTGAAACTCGGCAAAAACGGCAAATTGAGTCGCAACGAATGTTTATTGAAAGCAGACGAAATGGACAATCTGGTCGATTATGCCGTTCGGCTCGGACAAAATGCGATAAAGGAAATGAAAGAAGGATATGCGGTAGCATCTCCGTGTGAAAAAGTATGCTCGTATTGCAGTTACAAGTGCCTTTGCGCCGAAAAGAAAATTAGAAAATTCGATTCGATAAAAAAATCGGTCTTTAAGGGGGAAGAATGAGAACTTGGTCTAAAAGTCAGGAGGAAGTGATAAACTCCGACGCGCCCGTTATACTCGTTTCGGCTTCGGCGGGAAGCGGCAAGACTACCGTTATGATCGAGAGAGTGTTGAGGCTCATAAAAGACGGGGTCAAAATAACAAATATGCTCATATGCACATTCACCAAGGCGTCCGCCGCCGATATGCGAGCAAAACTTTATGTCGAAATGTGCAAACGGGGTTTGAAAAACGAACTTAAAGATCTGTCACGGGCGGATATTTGCACAATCGATAGTTTTTGCCAAAGGCTCGTCGGCAAATACTTTTACGAAATAGGCGTAGATCCAGGATTCGAGGTGCTTGATGAAGCGGAAAGCAATGCGCTCAAAAATGTAGCCGTCGATAAGGCTATACAGACGTATAAGCATAGCGCGCTTTCGGAGGCGTACGAAATCTTTTCGAACGGCAGAAAGGCTTCCGTTCTCAAAGACGCGCTACTCAAAATAATGGATTTTTGCAGTATCAATCCCGATACGCATCCCGCTTTCGTATACGATCGTGAGTCGGCGCGCGTAAAGATAGAGGAGTGCGTCGAAGGTCGCAGAAAAGACCTCGAAGACAGGATAAACAGGTTGTTTTACGTCATCGACGACAAGGAGTCGTATGCCGATATGATAAATGTTCTTCGCGGCGGAGGTTCCTTTTCGGGCAAAAGATACAAGGGCGAGAGCAGTTTTAAGCCGTGCTTCGACTACTTGAAGGAGGAAGTCAAAAAATTCGTTGAGTTTGCCAAAGAAACAAGCGAACTCAAATCGCAGGAACTTTCGCACAAACTTATAGACGCTTTGATTTTTGCGGCAGACAGTGCAACGGAGATATATTCTTCCGACAAGGCTTCGCGTTCGGCGGTAGACTTCGCCGACCTCGAAAGAATGGCGCTCGACATATTGCGCAGCGACGCGGCTGACGAGATACGTCAAAAATACCGCTATGTATTTACGGACGAATATCAGGACATAAATCCTTTGCAGGAATGTATAATAAGCGCCGTGTCGAACGGAAACAACCTGTTTATGGTTGGCGACCTAAAACAAAGCATTTATGCTTTTAGGGGGTGCGAGCCGCGAATTTTCAAGAGCAAATACGATCGTTTCAGGGCTACGGGCGAGGGGAAGGTAATAAATCTCGATACGAATTACAGAAGCGCAAAGAACATAATCAAATTCGTCAATTCGGTATTTTGCGAAGTTATGACCGAGGACCTCGGTGGGATCGACTATGCGGCAAACCCCATGACCGCATTCAAAGATGAGGACGGATATGTGAAGTTTCACGTCGTGCGCGGCAATGCGGAACCCGTTTTGCCGAGCGGCGTCTATTCGGTAAAGGGGCATACGGATAGCGACCGTATGAACAAAAACGAAGCGGAATCGACCCTTATTGTCGCTCGCGTGTGCGAACTAATCAAAAGCAGTTACGACGGCAAGCCCATAAAGTTTAGCGACATAGCCATTTTGACGCGCTCTATGGGGGAATTGGAATCGTTCGTAGTGAGTAAGTTGCGTAAAATCAACATTCCCGTGTCGCTCAAAGAGGACGCGTACTATCTCGAACGAAGCGAAACGGGACAACTCATCGACTATTTGCGCCTTATCGACAACAGGCGCGACGACAAGGCTATGGCGATTGCGATGCTTTCGCCTTTTGGCAGATTCAGCGAGGACGAACTCGCGAAGATACGACTCTCCGGCGACGGCGATTTTTACGAATGTGTTTTGAAAGCCGCCGAAACGAACAAAAAGGTAGGGCGTTTCATTGACGACCTCGACAAATATTACGAAATGAGCCTTACCGCGACGACGGACGAACTCGCCGACGCGATAGTTGCCGAAAAAGGCTACTTCAATTACGCTTACGGGCTGGGAGAGGACGCCGCCGAAGTGCTTGATAAATTTTTGGAGTTTCTTGGCGGATGTCCGTACAAGGTCAATCTCGGCGAATGTTTGAAGTTCATAGACGAGCATAATCCGTATACCGAACTCGCGGGCGACGAAAATTCGGTAAGGCTCATGACGATCCACAAGAGCAAGGGACTCGAATTTAAGTTCGTATTCGTCATAGGATTGAACGATCGGTTTAACTTAGCCGACCTTTACAAGCACGTGTCGGTGGGCGGCGAAATGGCAATGAAAGTATATGCGGATCACGAAGCGTATGACAGCGACGCCAAATTTTTGTCGAATTTGCGGGAAAGCAAAAAGCAGGTCGAGGAAGAATTGCGAATCTTTTATGTGGCGTTGACTCGTGCCGAGGTCGGACTTGAACTTTTCGCTTCCGTAAAAAGTGAGAAGTTTTTCGAAGCATATGCCGCCCAACCAGAAAAAGGGATCGTCGCTCTCAATGAATGTACTTCGCCGGCGCAGTGGCTCGCTGCGCACTATCAGGCAGCGGACAAACATGATATTGACGAAATAAAGTTCGAGGACGCGCAAGATCGCAGCGTATTTTTCGGCAAGGCGGACGAAAGCCTCGTGGAACAATTTGCAAACTATTTCGCGTTTTCTTCTCCCGTAATGGCGCCCGCAAAAAGTTACGTCAGCAAATTGGCGCATAATGACGACGAGCCTGCGATCTTTTTGACGCACGAAGAAGGCGAGGGCGACATTGGCGCTTTCGAACGAGGAAACGCATATCACAGAGCGATGGAAAAACTTGATTTTTCTTCACCCATGTACGACCTTTTGCCGAGTGAAGATCTCGCGCTCATAGACCTTATTAAACTGAAAGATGCCGTAGACAATATGAAACGGTTTACGGGGAAGGCATACAAAGAAAAGCCGTTTATGCTCAAACTCGACGCAAAGGAAGCGGGACTTAATGGCAAAGGAAACGTGCTTGTACAAGGCGTTATTGACCTGCTTTTTATAGACGGCGACGAGGCGACGATAATAGATTACAAGACCGGGCGCGCGCACGGAAATTTCGAGCAGGGATATATCAAGCAGGTGAGGCTGTATGCTCTCGCCGTCGAACGACTGCTCGGCAAGCGCGTTAAGTGCAAGATGCTCTACTATTTCGATTCCCGAACGTTTGTCGAATGTTGACCTTTTTTCGTTTAGCATACTCCGCCATCCCGAAATGGATTATAATGTTTTGCGGAGGTGAGTTGTATGATTCCGCAACGGGAAGAATGTGACGAAGAAAATTCGTTCGACGGTGATATCGACGAAGTGGAGAAACTTTTCGATAAATCATATGCCGCAAGCGCAGAAACGCTCAAAAAGAATTTCGACAAATTGCTCGAAAAACTGAAAATGTTGGACGGGGACAAACGTTCGTCTTTTTGAAATTTCCAAGTTATGGATAATTTCGGCGCTGTCGAAAAATTTTTTTAGAAATTTGCATTAAAACAGTTGACAAACGGCGATCGGACGCATATAATATATTTGAACGATTGAAAATTTGTTCAATTGATTGGAGGAATTATGGGCGAGCGATGTGCCGACAACGCAAACGAAATCTTTGACAAAATGCCTCGCGAGGACGAAATCTACGACCTTGCGGAACTATTCAAGATGTTCGGCGATCCGACGCGCGTTAAAATTCTGTCCTGTCTGCAAATTCGCAATATGTGCGTAGGAGAACTCGCGAGTGTTCTCGATATGACCGTTTCCGCCGTGTCGCACCAACTCAGAGTGTTGCGCGGAGCAAAACTCGTCAAAGGGACGAAGGACGGCAAAGAGGTCATGTATTCGCTCGACGACGATCACGTCACCAAAATCATGGAGTACGGCTTGACGCACGTCAACGAGGACAGATGACGGCAGGGTAAAACCCTGTTTTTTCGCACCTATTGATTGAACGATTGTTCAATAGTACCATTATTCAACTATAAGTGAAACCGAGGAGGATATTCGAAATGAAAAAGGTGTTTAGGTTAGAAGATTTGGATTGTGCGAACTGCGCCGCCAAGATGGAGAGGTGCATTTTGAAGATCGACGGCGTTACCGACGCGAAAGTAAGTTTCATCGGGCAGAAAATGACTATCGAAGCGGACGAAGTCAAGTTCGACGAAATTATGAAGCAAGTGGAAAAAACTTGCAAAAGGGTAGAACCTGATTGCAGGATAGTTAGGTAGGGCGTATGGAAAAACTCGGCGGCAAAGAAAAGAGAATGCTTATTCGCATAATAGTTGCTCTCGTCATGTTTGCGGCAGTTTTTGCGAGCGATCTCATCTTCGGGCTGGATACAGTTTTCGAGGGCAAATTTTCGTGGCTTTTTCCTTTCGCTCTCTATCTTGTCGTCTATATAACGATAGGATACGACGTTTTGCGTAAGGCGGCTTTGAACGTTTTACACGGACAGATATTCGACGAGAATTTCCTGATGTGCGTGGCGACGCTCGGTGCGTTTGCGCTCGCCATATACAGAGGGGTACGCGGGATAGGAACTGACGGGTTCGAAGAAGGTTGCGCCGTGCTGCTTTTCTATCAAGTGGGGGAATGGTTTCAGCGATACGCGACGGGCAGATCGCGCAAGTCGATATCTTCGCTTATGGACATAAGACCGGACTACGCGTCGGTCAAGCGAAACGGCGAAGTTGTGACCGTCGATCCGAGCGAAGTAGAGATCGGTGAAATAATAGTGGTAGATCCGGGCGAAAAGATTCCGCTCGACGGAAAGATAATTTCGGGCAGGTCCACGCTCGACACCAAGGCGCTTACGGGTGAATCGTTGCCGCGCGACGCGCAAGAGGGAGAGGAAGTTTTGAGCGGATGCGTCAACCTCACTTCGCAACTCGAAATAGAGGTAGAAAAGGAATTTCACGACAGCACCGTTTCAAAAATTCTCGATCTCGTCGAAAACGCATCTGACGCAAAGTCCAAAGCCGAGAATTTCATCACGGTTTTCGCAAAGTATTATACGCCCATAGTTATAGCGGCGGCTGTGCTTTTGGCGGTCATTCCGGGGATAGTCACAGGCGAATGGTCGGTATGGGTGTATAGGGCGCTGAGTTTTTTGGTCGTGTCCTGCCCGTGCGCCCTCGTAATATCAATACCGCTGACCTTCTTTTGCGGCATAGGCGCGGCTTCCAAACGAGGAATACTCGTCAAGGGGTCGAATTATCTCGAAAAACTGAACGGCGCGAATATTTTTGTTTTCGATAAGACGGGAACGCTTACAAAGGGCAATTTCGCGCTTGCGAGCGTCAATCCGCCGCAAAAGAAAGACGAAATTTTGAAACTTGCGGCGACTTGCGAACGCGATTCAATTCATCCGATAGCAAGGTCGATTATAGAATGTTACGGCGGCAAGACCGAGGACGGATATGTTCTCACGAACGTAGCGGGCGAAGGCGTAAAAGCAGTTAAGGGCGACGACGTGATCGTTTGCGGCAACGAGAAACTGATGACAACCGAAAAAATCGAGTTCGTCAAAGAGAACGCTTCGGGTACCGTCGTCTATGTGGCGCATAACGGCAAATTCGAGGGGTCGCTTTTGTTTGCCGACGAAATAAAGTCCGGAAGCAAAGAAGTTGTTTCCGCTTTGAACGACATGGGGTGCAAAACGGTTATGCTCACGGGCGACAACGAGTCAATTGCGAAGGATGTCGCCGACAAACTCGGCGTCTGCGAATATAAGGCGTCGCTCATGCCTCAGGACAAAGTGAATAAGGTCGAAAAGATGCTCGCGGACAAAAAAGCCAAGGATGTGTTGTGTTTTGTCGGCGACGGCATAAACGACGCGCCTGTTCTTATGCGCTCGGATATAGGGATCGCCATGGGAGGAGTGGGGAGCGACGCCGCTATCGAGGCTTCGGACGTCGTGCTTATGTACGACGATCTGCGCGCCATTCCGCTCGCGAAACGCATAGCGGCAAAGACGATGAAAATAGTGCGCGAAAACATTATATTTTCGCTTGTAGTAAAGGCGGGCATACTCGTCCTTTCGGCGCTTGGGTTAGCCAATATGTGGGTGGCGGTTTTCGGCGACGTCGGCGTTGCCGTGCTTGCTATCATAAATGCGATGCGCGCCAATTCGGTGCGCGACGAAAGGACGAATTCGAAGCGAAAAAAGTCTTAAATTGCCAGACGACAGTTTAGCAAAAAAGAGTTTTAATTGTCAAACCAAATTCAACAAAAAAACTTTTAATCTACCAACCGGATTTTACAAAAAATCTTTGATCGGCAAACCGAATATAGCAAAAAAAATCATTGATCGGCAAACCGAATATTTTCGGAAAAATAAAAATGAGAGGGGGATGCCTCTCATTTTTCGCTTTATTTGAGATAGTTATGCTATGAAATCTTTGAGCGTTTCGAGATCTATGAGTCCTACCGATTTATCTGTCATTTTGCCGTTTTTGAACAAGATGAGGGTGGGGATACTCAAAACGCCGAAACGTTTTGCGAGTTCCTGATTTTCGTCAACGTTGACTTTGCAGATCTTGACGTCCTTTTCGGCTTCTTCGAGTTGTTCGAGAATGGGAGCGAGCATACGGCACGGTCCGCACCAACTTGCCCAGAAATCCACGAGAACTTTGCCTTGGCTTATTTCACTGTCGAAATTGTCGAGTGTGAGATGAATCATAATTAAATCCTCCTTCAATTATTATCCGTTGTTTTTGTAAATTTATTAAGTTATTCGGCGAGTTTCAAGATGGCTTTTTTGTATATTAGAGCCGCCTTTGTGAATTGTTCGACCGAAACGTGTTCGTCTATATTGTGAATGTTCGTTTCCGCGCCTTCGAAAGTAGGACCGAAAGCCACGGCGTTAGGCAGTTCGCGAGCGTATGTGCCGCCGCCGCATTTGAGGCAATGTCCCTTTTGTCCGGTACATTCCTCGTAAACGGACAGAAGCGATTGAATAAGCGGCGAACTTTCCTCGATGTAAAGGTTGGGAGCGAAAGTTTCGGCTTCTATCTTGCCTTTTCCGGGGAGTTTGGCAACGATTTGTTTTTTGATCTCCTCGTACGACGCCGAAATGGGCAGACGCAGGTCAAGACTGAAATGCAGATTGTCGTCGTCAACCTTTATGATGCCCATGCTTATCGTAAGATCGCCGCTCTGCTCGTCGCTTTTGTAAATACCGAGCGCTTCGGCGCTTATCGGCGAGCATATGTACTCGTTCATGAATTTAACAATGTTGTTTTCGTCGTCGATATCCGAGAACCCGTCCAAAAACCTGAAAAGTTTCCAAATGGCGTTGTCGGCTTTGAACGGCTCCATCGCGTGTCCCGAAACGCCGGTGGCTTCGATCGTGATCACCTCGCCTTCGTCGATCGCCTTGAAGTCGCCGAGTTGTTCGCCCGCCGCGAGTATGTCGCCCGCAACGCGGAAATTGCTGAATATCTTGTCGCATACGTTGCCGTCGCACATTTTGAGAAGTTTTTTGCCGAGTTCACTGTTTTTGAAAACGCTTATTTTGGCGCGATCGGGAACGACGTTATAACTTTCGCCGCCGCTTATGAACGCGATGTTCTGCTTAAAGAATTCGTCGAGAGGAACCGAACACATAAGATGCAAAATTCCCTTTTCGCTATTGATGAGCGGGAAGTCGGAATCGGGGACGAAACTCATCAAAGGTATTTCGCCGTGCTCTACATAATGTTTTATGCACGCGCTTCCGTGTTCTTCATTGCAACCGACTATTATTCGGACGCGACGCGAAAGTTTTATCGCGCTCTCCTTGATCTCCTTCAACGCGTGCAAACACATGACGACGCTCCCTTTGTCGTCGACAACACCTCTGCCGTAAAGTTGCCCGTCCTCGATGACGAGTTTGTATGGATCTGTCGTCCAGCCGTCGCCCGCCGGCACGACGTCGAGGTGGCACAAGATACCTATGCACTCTTGTCCGTCGCCATATTCGGCATAACCGCAATATCCGTCCATGTTGCAGGTGGTAAAGCCGTACTTTTGGGCTTTATCCAAAAACCAATCCAAGGCTTTGCGGCATTCGATCCCGAACGGAGCACCCTCTTGCGCTTCGCCCAAAACGCTTTTTATCGCAATGATCTCTGCTAAATCGTTTAACATAAAAAACCTGCCTATATATTATTTCGTATAATATTATACAACCGAGAGATGTATATGTCAAGTGTGCGCGCCGATTTTTTCGCTTTTTCGGCGGCAGATAAAAGTTTATGGCGACAAATATCAAAAAGGGAGCCGCTAAAACTTGATTTATTTTTCCGTTTGACTTATAATATATTCACCGATGATAAAAGGAGAACTTATGAACGAAGTCAGAACGAGATTTGCGCCTTCGCCCACGGGGTATTTGCATATAGGCGGCTTGCGCACGGCGCTTTACGCGTATTTGTTTGCGAAGAAGAACGGCGGCAAATTTATTTTACGTATCGAGGACACCGACAGAGAACGCTATGTGCCCGGCTCTGTGGAGATCATCTATTCGACGTTGAAGGACGCGGGACTTATTTACGACGAGGGCCCCGACGTAGGCGGGGATTACGGTCCGTATATTCAGAGCGAACGCAAGAACGCCTACCTCGAATATGCCAAAAAGTTGGTCGAAAACGGTAACGCATATTACTGCTTCTGCACAAAGGAGCGCCTCGAACATTTGCACGAAAGCGGCGCGACGAAGTACGACAAGCATTGCGCGTCGCTCAGCAAGGAAGAAGTGGAAATGCGTCTTAAACGCGGAGATAGTTATGTTATTAGGCAGAACATTCCCGAAACGGGCAGTACCACTTACACGGATATGGTTTTCGGAGACATAACGGTAGAAAATAAGGAACTCGAAGACAATATTCTCATAAAGTCGGATGGAATGCCGACCTACAACTTCGCCAACGTCATAGACGACCACCTTATGGGGATAAATTATGTCATAAGAGGGGTCGAATATCTGTCGAGTACCCCGAAATACAATCTTTTGTACGACGGGCTGGGTTGGGAACGTCCGCATTACATCCATTTGCAACCCATAATGCGCGACGCCACGCACAAACTCAGCAAGCGTTACGGCGACGCGAGTTATGAGGATTTCATCAAGAAGGGATTTTTGAAAGAGGCGATAGTCAATTATATCGCATTGCTCGGTTGGAGCAGCAAGGACAACGTCGAAAAATTCTCGCTAACCGAACTTGTGGACAAGTTCGATTTGTCGGGCATAAGCCATTCGCCGAGCATTTTCGACGAAAGGAAAATGACGTATATAAATTCGCTCTACGTAAAGGAAATGACGGGGGATGCTTTTCATAAATATGCTTGTCGCTTCTACGGCGATTATGAATATCTGCGCGGATACAACCTCGAATTTCTCTCTACACTGTTACATTCGCGAGTGGAAGTTTTTACCGACATAGGCAAACTCACGCACTTCCTTTTGGAATTCGACGGGTACGACTTGGATCTTATGAACAACGCGAAGTGGAAAACCGACCGCAATGTGGCGAAAGGAATGATGGACGGGCTAATCGAACTTACCGAAAATGACTTCGACAATCTGCACGACGCGCTCGTGGCGTTCGGCGAAAAGAACGGCTACAAAAAAGGGCAGGTCCTTTGGGTGTATCGCATAGCGCTCACCGGAGCGCAATCCACTCCGGGCGGAGCGGTGGAAATGGCGGTTCTGCTCGGCAAAGACGAAAGTTTGAATAGACTTAAAATCACAAAACAAAGATTGTGCGAGTAATTTTTTACGGAGCAATCGAAAGCGCGAGGGGGAGAACAATGAAGTTCGATGATGTCAATCTAATCAAATGTACGGCGCTTGCCTATGTGGGCGATTCGGTGTTTTCGCTCTACGTCAGGAGCGAGTTGTGTCGCGATCTCACTCTCCCCAACAAGCAACTCATCACGAGGAGCGCGAGGATAGTCAGCGCGGTCGTTCAAGCGGCGATTTTCGACACCATATGCGGGCTTTTGGACGAAGAAGAACTTGCGCTTGCCAACAGGTGCAAGAATGCTCATCTCAACAATCGTGCCAAAGGAGCGACTATGCTCGAATACAAAAAGGCAACCGCGCTCGAAGGACTTTTGGGAGCGTTGTATCTTATAGACGACAGGGACAGACTGTCGGAATTACTGAAAATTTGTTTCGAAACGGGAGCGCAATATGAGTAAAGCGGACGAAATACTTGTACAAAATCTCGGCGATATAATACGCGACGGTTGTTGGGATATAGGTTACGACGTGCGACCGCGCTGGGCGGACGGCACGCCTGCGCATACCGTCAAGAAATTTTGCATAGTCAACAGATACGATTTAAGCGAAGAATTTCCGGTGATAACCGTTCGCAAGACCAACTTCCGCAACGCGATAGACGAATTGCTGTGGATATGGCAAAAAAAGAGCAACAACGTTCACGACCTCGGCAGTCACATATGGGACGCGTGGGCGGACGAAAACGGAAGTATAGGCAAGGCGTACGGATACCAACTCGGCGTTAAGCACAAATACAAAGAGGGCGAATTCGATCAGGTGGACAGAGTGCTATATGACCTCAAACACAACAAGTTGTCGAGGCGCATTATGACCAACATTTACTGTCATGCCGATCTTCACGAGATGAACCTTTATCCGTGCGCGTATTCGATGACGTTCAACGTGACGGGCGACAGGCTCAACGCCGTACTCAATCAGCGTTCGCAGGATATGGTTACGGCAAACAATTGGAACGTGGTGCAATACGCCGTTCTCGTTCATATGCTTGCGCAGGTTAGCGGTTTGAAAGCAGGAGAACTCGTACACGTCATAGCAGACGCGCACATTTACGACAGGCATATACCCATTGCCGAGAAACTTATGTCGGCTATGCAATATCCCGCGCCGCGCTTTAAGATGAACGAGGACATAAAAGATTTTTACGAATTTTCGGTGGACGATTTCGCGCTCGAAGATTATAAGTACACCCCGCTTGGGGAAAAAATAGAGGTGGCGGTATGAATTTGATCGTAGCGGTAAGCAGAGATTGGGGAATAGGCAAAGGCAACAAACTCCTCTTTTCTCTCAAAGAAGACATGAAGTTTTTCAAGACGATGACGACGGGCAAGACTGTGGTTATGGGCAAAAATACTTATTTGTCCCTTCCGCGTCGCCCGCTCCCAAACAGGGTCAACATAGTGCTTTCCTCGACAGATTTCGAGGGCGCGATATGCGTTCGTTCGCTCGAAGAACTGCTCGAAGAAGCAAAGAAGCATGACGACGTGTTCGTCATAGGCGGGGCGGGCGTTTACCGTCAACTTTTACCGTATTGCGAAACGGCATACGTGACGAAAGTCGATGCTACGGCTCCCGCAGACGCGTATTTCCCGAACCTCGACGAAATGCCCGAATGGGAATGCGTGAGTGAAACAGAGGCACAGGACGCGTACCCGCTTACGTTCTGCACATACAAAAACAAAAAACCAACGGAGTTTTAAGATGAAGATAGAAGGAAGAAACGCTGTTGCCGAAGCGATAAAAGCGGGCAACACAATAGACAGACTTATAGTCGAAAAAGGGCTCAAAGACGCGGGCGCTCAGCGAATAATAGACGACGCAAAGAGCCGCGGCATAAAGATATTTTTCAGAGAAAGGCAGGTACTGGATCGCGAAAGCGTCACAAAACACCACCAAGGATTTATTGCCGAAATTACAGATTACAAGTACAGTGAACTCGAAGATATTCTCGCTTACGCCGAGCAAAAGGGCGAACCGCCGTTCCTGCTCATTTTGGACGGAGTGGAAGATCCGCATAATCTCGGTAGCATACTGAGAGTAGCCGAGTGCGCTGGCGTTCACGGAGTCATTATACCGCGCCATCGCAGCGTTTCCGTCAACGAAACGGTAATAAAAGTCAGCGCGGGCGCGTCTGCGCACATAAGGGTGGCGAAGGTCACCAACATCAATGACGCGATAGACGAATTGAAAAGTCGCGGCATATGGATATATTGCGCGGATATGGACGGCGAGTCGATCTATTCGACTGACCTTACGGGCGCGGCCGCGTTCGTGATAGGCGGCGAAGGCAAAGGGGTCGGAAAACGCACGCGCGCAAATTGCGACGCAGTCGTGTCGCTTCCCATGTTCGGGCAAATAAATTCGCTCAACGCTTCGGTGGCGACCGCCGTCGTAGTATACGAAAAAATAAGGCAAACACTCAGCAAATAGGAGGTTTTTATGAGAAGAAGGATAATTGCGGGCAATTGGAAAATGAACATGACAAAGGAAGAAGCGAAACTGTTCGTCGCCGAATTTTTACCGCTTGTCGAAAGCGATTGCGAGATCGTCTTATGCGTGCCGTTTACCGACGTTCACAGAGTCTGGAAACTTACGCGCGGCTCGTCGGTAAAAGTTGGGGCGCAAAACGTCGCATGGGCGGATAAGGGCGCTTTCACGGGCGAAATAAGCGCCGAAATGCTTAAAGAAGTGGGCGCTGAGTACGTAATAATCGGTCACAGCGAAAGGCGCGCATACTTCGGCGAAACCGACGAAACAGTCAATATGCGTTTAAAACAGGCGCTTAAATACGGACTCAAACCGATCGTGTGCGTCGGCGAAACGCTCGATCAGCGCGAGGCTGGCAAGACGGAGGAAGTTCTTGCCGCTCAGATCGAAAAGGGACTCGATGGGGTTAGCGGCGACGTTATACTCGCATACGAACCGATATGGGCGATAGGAACGGGCAAAACGGCGACGCCCGAAACGGCGGACGAAACGATACGGTTCATTCGCGCCCGCGCCGAAAAGACGCTCGGCGAAACGAGCATTTTGTACGGCGGCAGCATGAACGCGGCAAACGCCCAAAGCCTTTTGGATATGCCGCAGATCGACGGCGGACTCATTGGCGGCGCAAGCCTTAAACCGAAGGATTTCGCGACGATAGTAAATTGTCGTTGAGGAGCGTATATGAAAAAAACTTTTGCGCTTATCATATTGGATGGGTTCGGATATTCGAACGAAAAAGAGCATAACGCAATAGAAACGGAAGGGATACCCAACTTCAAAAAGTTGTGGAACGAATATCCGCATACGTTTATCGAAGCGTCGGGGCTCAGCGTCGGTTTGCCGCGCGGGCAAATGGGCAACAGCGAGGTGGGACATCTCAATCTCGGCGCGGGCAGAGTGGTCTATCAGGATATAACGCGCATAGACAAGGCGATCGAAGAAGAAAGTTTTTTTGATAATGAGCAACTTTGCGCGGCGGCGGATCATGCAAAAAAGAACGGAGGCGCATTGCATATTGCGGGGTTACTCGGCAACGGCGGCGTACACAGTTCGATCAATCATTTGTTTGCCCTCCTCGAACTTTGTAAACGCAGAGGAGTAAAGGAAGTTTGCATTCATTGCATAACCGACGGAAGGGACACTCCGCCCGACAGCGCGATAGGGTTTGTTGGCGATCTTCAACGCAAGATGCGCGAACTCGGCGTCGGCAAGATAGTTTCGGTTACGGGCAGATTTTACTATATGGACCGCGACAACCGCTGGGACCGCGTCGAAAAGGCGTATAGGTGTGTTTTCGAGGGGCAGGGTAAGCGTTTTGCGACTGCGGAAGAAGCAATAAAAGTTTCTTACGGCGAGGGTGTGACCGACGAATTTATAGTCCCGTGTCTTATAGGCGACTACAAGGGAGTTAACGACGGCGACAGTTTTATATTCTATAATTTTCGCGCCGACCGCGCACGAGAAATGTCGTATGTACTCGTAAAAGACGACTTCGATAAATTCGACAGAATACAAAAGAAGTTGTTTTATGTCGGAATGACCGAGTATGACGCGTCGCTAGGTATGCGCGTGGCGTTTGCTCCAAAGAGCATAGATAACACGCTCGGCGAATATATTTCGAGTTTGGGACTCAACCAAACGCGCGTTGCCGAAACCGAAAAATACGCGCACGTCACATTCTTTTTTAACGGAGGCGTCGAAAAACCGAACAAGAACGAGGACAGGATCCTTGTTCCGAGTCCCAAAGTTGCGACGTATGATCTCAAACCCGAAATGAGCGCTTACGAAGTTACCGAGAAGGCGCTCGGCACGATAGGCAAGACGGATCTACTCATTATGAATTACGCCAACTGCGATATGGTAGGGCATACGGGCGTTATGGACGCCGCCGTAAAAGCGGTAAAGGCTGTGGACGAAAACTTCATTCGTGTTGTCGATGCAGCGCTTTCATCGGGCGGAAAAGTGATAGTGACCGCAGATCACGGCAATGCCGAATGTATGTGGAAAGACGGCAAGCCGATGACCGCGCATACCACCAATCCCGTGCCGCTCGTTGTTGCGGGGAACGACGTGCCGCTTCGAAGCGGCGGAGCGCTTTGCGATGTTGCGCCCACTTTGCTCGAACTTATGGGCGTGCCAGTGCCACGCGAAATGGAAGGCAAATCGCTCCTCAAAAAATAAAAAACGCACCGTAATGGGTGTGGAAAATGCGGGAAATTGCTTACGTCGCGGCAATGTGCGCGGCGAGATTGCGGCAATATGTAGCAATACAAAAGGGTGGCGGAGAACGGGAAAAAATTCGCTTATGTCGCGGCAAAATGCGTCAAGGTCAAAAATCTTTGGATAAGACGCGATGAGAGCAGACGATCTGTTCGACGGCGTCGGCGACTTTGCGTGCCAGCGAGTACACGAAACCGAGCCTTACGCTTGCGAATCGCTTATCGCTCGGCGGGTAAGACGAAGTGACTGCCGTTACGCTGATATCACCGACCATGGGTAATGATTTCGACGATGCGGCGCCCGGCAAAAGTCCGCCCGCCGAAACGCTTATATGCCCAAGATTGTCGCCGATGCACGAATCGACGGCGATCACGGTTGACGGGTGAGTGCGTTTAATGAATTCATAGTATTCGACAAGGTTGAGAGCAGTGATGGGATTTTCCAAAGTCCCGTACACGTATGCGGGCAGATCGCGATCGATGAGCATCCTGCCGACGACGGGACCGAGGCAATCGCCGCCGACGAGATCGGTGCCTATACACATAATAACCGGTAAATCGTTCAAGTTTTCCATATTTTCCATAAGAACAATTATGGACAGGCGAAAAAAGATTAATACTAACAGAGAGGTAAATTTTATGATACTCGACATTATATTCTTCGTTTTGATAATCGCTATGGCGGCGCTTGGATTTATTTTCGGTTTTTTCAAAAGTTTGATCTCATTTTTGGGTTGGACGATAAGTTTGCTTATATCCTATTTGCTCGCAAAAGCGATTGCCAACGCGTTTTTGTCGATCGGGACGGCGCAGTGGCTCGTCGGTGACGGCTCGATATTCGATATGGTGTACGGGATAATCCCCGAAGGACTCAAAAAAATATCGCTCGATGCGATAAGACAGGCGGTCGAAAGCGGCGCGGATCTAAATGGCATAAAAGAGTCTATTCGCGCTCAATCGGAGGGATTGCTGTTCTTCTTGACGCCGCTCATTCAGGAAGCGGTGTGCAAGGAAATGTATCTTGGCAGCGCGCTTTCTAATGTGGGACAAGTGCTCGCGCTCGAACTTACGTATCAACTGTTCGTTATTATGGTCGGCGTGATTTTGTTCATCGTGTTGCGCGTGATCGTCATGGGGTTATCGCTCATATTCAAGTTCAAACTAAAAGACAGGTCGCTCAAAATGTGGGAACGCCTCGCGGGAATCGGGCTCGGAGTTGTGCGCGGATTTGCATATGCGTGCATTTTGCTTATGGTCGTCAGTTATATCGCGGGTATGTCGCAGCCCGTTAAGGATCAGTTGGACGCTTCGGCTGTCGGAAAACCGGTAACGGCATGGGTGTCGGAATCAACCGGTAAAATGCTCAGCGGCGACCTCGAATCAAACGATTCGTACAAGTTGATGATCACCGCTCTCGGCGAACGTGTACAGAAAGAAAAAACAGAGTAGGATATGCTTTTTTGAAAAAAGCAACCTTATATTCTCGGCTGTCCATTTGGTAAGGGTAGGACAAGACAAAAGGTATTAATAAGTAATTTTTATAGAAATATCCAACAAAACAATATGGCGCGGCGAATAAAAATCGCCGCGCCATAAGTATATTTATTTTTACTTTATTTACGTAGGTCGGTATTGGACAGGGCGACGCCGTAACTGAGGCGCGAGCCGAAAAGGCGGGAGTAGGTACGTTCGCCGTATCTGTCGCGGATATGATCGCTGTCGAGGTTGGTCGTAAATACGGTGTGTTTTTTTGCGGTCATACGTTCGTTTATTACGTGGAACAGATATTCCACAGTCACGTTCTTGATGATATTTTCGCTACCCAGGTCGTCGATTATGAGCAGGTCGCAGTCGAGCAGAGGTTCGAGATAGCCGAGTTTTTCGTTGTCGAAAGTGGTATGATATTTGAGCATTCTGTTGACGAACGCAAAGGACGAAAGCATAATTACGCTACAACCTTTTGCAGATAATTCGTTGGCAATGCAAGAGGCGAGGAAGGTTTTGCCCGTGCCGCACCGTCCCATAAACAGCAGATTTAGTTTGTTGGTGTACGGGAATTTGGAGCAGAACGCCTTCACAGTTTCGTAGACGGAGGAAATACGCTCCCGTTCGTCTTGCGGAAAGAGGGACAGATCCGAATTTTCGAAAGTCGCGTCAACGTCCATGCCGTCGTCGATGCACTTGTTGATGACGCAACTGCATGGTTTTCCGTCAACCAGCCCAGTATCATGGCATTTGCCACACCTATACGGTGGATCGAGCATTTCGTCGGTAACGCCTTTGGAATGAAGAATTGCGTCGCGCCTTCTTATAAGCGTTTCGAGTTTATTCTTGTCGGCGGGTTTGCCGAGGATCTCGTCCATTTTTATGGCGCGGATCTCCTTTTCGGTTTCGTATAGTTCTCGGCTCGTCCTGAGCAGGTCGAGATACAGAAGCCGTGCGTCGGTTATGCGCGCTTTGCGTTCGGCGACTATCTTTTGAATGGCTTTTTTGTAATCCATTGTCCTATATATCCTCCGGATTAAGATGCGCGAACAGCGCGTTCAGTTCCTCTGCGCTCTTGGTGGTAACCACGTTTTGCTTTTCTTTCGGTTCGCCGTACGAGCATTTTTTCGCTTCTTCGAGCGAACCAACGTTCTTCTCGTGCCACGAGGCGAGAACGGCGTTGATGTAAGCGACGGCGTTGCCCTTGTTGAGGGCGAGGGTGGCGGCGTATTCGATAACGTCGGTCGGGAGTTTCCACGAGTAAGTCCAGGTTCGGTAATAGTCGCGGTCCCACGACGTAACGTTACGCGTTATGCCGGCGAGCGAGAGTATGTGCTTGATATCCTCGTCGATAGAAACGGCTTCGCTGATGAACGAATTGATAGCGCTCTGGGTGAGTAGCCCCTGTCGATAGAACTTTTTGACCGTTTCGTCCATGCCCGCGAGCGAACGCGTGTCGTGCGCATAACAGTATTTGGCAATAAGTATGAGCGTGTCGTCCGAAAACCCGAACGAACACCACTTGTTGATATACGTTTCGATCGTATAATCGAGTTGTTCTATGTAAATGCCGAGTATGCGGTTTATTTCCTTTGTAAGCGAGTAGAGCCTGTCGCGGTTATCGTTGTACGCCTTGATCTCCTCGGTCGAAAAGACGTGATTTTCGTAGTACTTGGTAAGTCTGCCGTCCAGCCTTTCCATTCCGCCTTTTTTGAGGTCTTTCGCCACCTGAATTATCGTTTCGGGAGTAAAGCCGAAAGTTTTCGTCCATTTTACGTACAATTGGCTGTCGTTGTGGTCGGGCGCTTTTTTGGAACCGAGCGCTTTCAAAATAGCGCCGAGTTCTTGCTGATAGAGCGAAAGTTCGTTGAGTTTTTCGCTCACGCGTTCGAAATTAGTGGCGCCCTGGTGTGCGAGATTACGCGCAACGGCGAGTATGTACGGGTAGCCGATGTTCTCGCCTTTAAGTCGCACGCAGTAGGCGATGATGGCGAGCATTGCGTCAACTTCGATATGCAGACATTCCATAATGCCGTAATATTCGTTGTATTCGCCGGGAAGTATGCTTCGGTGCGGTAACATAGCGTGCAGTTGATTGTTGAACGATTCGTACTTGGTTTTGCTGTACTTTTTGACCTGCGCCGCGAGAGGTTGAACTTTCAAATATTCCACTTCGGGCGGTTCGGTCGAGATTATGTTGAGGATACCCTGTTCGCTCCAATAGACGAATGCGTCCATTACGACCGTCTTGTCGAGTCCGAGCATAGCCGCAAGTTGGTCAAGACTGTTGTCGCCCGCGTTTGCCATAGAAAGTCCCGCAATGTAAACTTTGACGAAGTTTTCGGGAGCGTACGGCATATATTCGGCAATAAAAAGATTGTCGAGTTCGACGTTTCGGTCCAGATCTTTCTCTCTTGACAATTTTGCGAACATAGTAACTCCTCAAAACACTTGCTTAAAAATGTTGTATAATATATAATAACATTATTCGCGATTTTTTTCAAGCAAAAAACGGTGAAAAAATTCGCTTACAACATATTGTGGCGCTTCCTCACGGGCAATACAAATGGGAGTTTTTTTATGAAGATCGCACATACCGCCGATTGGCATCTCGGCAAAAGAACCGAATCAAAGTCGCGTCTAAGCGAACAAAGTGACGCTATAAACGAATTCGTCGAACTTTGCGACAGGCAAAAAGCGGATATCGCCATCATTGCGGGCGACATTTTCGATACCGCGGTCCCTTCGGCTGATGCGGAAGAAGTCTTTTATCGCGGAGTCGTCGCGCTCGCAAAGCACAGACCGGTGGTTGTTCTCGCAGGCAACCATGACGATGCGGACAGGCTCAAAGCCCCGTTCGCAGTCGCAAAGACTTCGGGGATATATCTCGTGGGCGGACTCGATAACGAATGTCTTAAAAGCGACGTCGCCGACGCGGGGTTCGGGTGGCTGAGATTCTATTTGAACGGCGAGAAACTCAATCTCGCGACTTTGCCTTTTCCATCCCGCAGCAGAATGGACAAGTTCGTCGAAGAACAGTTCAAAGATTATCCGCAGTTCGTGAGTAATCTCGTAAGCAAATGCACTATGTGCTTCGGCGACGGAATAAACGTTTTCGCGTCGCATCTGTTTATGGACGGGTGCCTTATGGGCGACGAATATGCTGGCAATTCCATTGCGCTTACGAAGGACGTTTTGCCTGATTCGCACTATTGCGCGCTCGGTCATATACACAAGCCGCAATGCGTTTCGAGGAGCAAAAACGCGTATTACAGCGGCAGTCTGCTCAAATACCATTTCGATGAAACGGACGACAAGGAGTTTGTCATTTTCGACAGCGCGAGCGGCGAGGTCGAACATTATCGGATAAAGAGCGGAAAAAAACTCGTAAGATTGCACGCGACCGATTTTACGTCCGCGGTCGATCTGCTTTCATCCGCCGGCGACGTTTATGCCGAACTTATTTACGAGAGCGAATTGCCGCTCATGCCGTCACAGGCAAACGAGATCAATTCTTTCGATTGCCTTGCAAAACTCACTATAATCAACAAAAGCATCAAGCGCGAAGTCTTGAAACGCCGCGAGCAGACGGACGCCGAAATATTCGGGGAATATTACAAGGCGGTGCGCGGCAATCCGCCCGACGCAGACACGCTCAAAGCATTTTTGGAGGTGATCGAATGAGGCCGCTTTCTCTCGTGATAGACGGAATAAACAGTTTTTCGGATAGGCAAACGATCGACTTCTCTTTCGACGGATTGTTTTGCATAAGCGGTGACACGGGTAGCGGAAAGACCACTATTCTCGATTGCATTATCATCGCTCTTTACGGCAACGGCAAACGCGCTTCGTCGCTAAACGACTACATAAATCTTAAACGCGACAGAGCGGAAATCAAGTTCGTTTTTGAGATGACTATTGGCGGCGAAAGGACGACTTTCGAGGTAAGTCGCACGCTCGTGCGCGACGGCGCGTCGAGAGCGAAACTCGTCGATCTCACGCACGGCGTGGCGATCGCCGAACAGACAGTTGCGGTAAATGAGGCGCTCGAAGAAATGATAGGACTTACCCGCGAGGATTTTACTCAGGTCGTCGTTTTGGAACAGGGCAAGTTTTCGAAGTTCCTCACTGCGACGAAGAAAGAACGAAACGAAACGGTGGGCAATCTGTTCAAACTCGGCAAGTACAAAGACCTCGGCAGAAAATTCGGCGAAAAAAGGACGCAGGTCAAGATAGAACTCGACGGCATAGTCGCTCGTCTTGAAGAACT